>JBGAGQ010000130.1:0-2798 GCA_044226625.1 Thermoanaerobaculia bacterium | reverse complement strand
AATCCTTCCTCGAACCGCTCGCCGTGGCCGCCGGGCGCCCGCCGTTCGAGATCAGCCCCGAGGCGCTCGACGCGCTCGAATGCTACGACTGGCCGGGCAACGTCCGGGAGCTGAAAAACCTGATCGAATCGCTCGTGGTGCTGAATCCGCGCGGGAGGATCGATCTCGAAGACCTGCCGGCGGCGATCCTGCGGGGTAAAGGGCAGGAAGGCGAGACGGAGACGAGCACCGTATCCTCGACCGTCGAGTCGAGCACGCCCACGCTCGTTCGGCCGAGCTCGCTTCCCACCCTGGTCGAGGTCGAGAAGAAAACCATTCTCTCGACGCTCGAAGCCTGCGGAGGGAATCGCACCCGAGCCGCGCAGGTCCTCGGGATCGGATTACGAACGATCCAGAGGAAGCTGCGCGAGTTCGGTTACGACTGACAAAACGGTCTAACGTTCCGGATAGACCTGGATCTGGTTGTCCACGGTGAACGATCCGAACACGCCCTTCGCTTTGAGACCGGCGAAATCACGATCCTGCTCGCGGTTGACGACGCCCATCAAGGAGACGTGGCCGTTCCTCACGATGATCGCGATGGGATACTCGCCGAGCGGTTCCATACCCGGAAAATATGTCGACCGGAAGAAACCGAACGGCACTCGATGCCGATGGCCCCAGAGCTGGCCGCCGGCGGGGGCGTAGCGTGAGAGGAACGAGTCGCCGTAGAGGGCGTAGTAGATCTTCCAGCGCAGGTCGTCGTCGCCGTTCGAGACCGGCAGGACCTCGATGTCATCGACGACATCCCGTACTCCGGGGACCTGTCGGACGGCGTGCTCTGCCGCAACCTTGAGGCCCGGCTGGTAGGCGTACCCTTTCAAGGTCACCACACCGTCCTGGAAGTTGAACGCTAGAAAATCGAAAGCGCCATAGTACGGAACCCGCAACAGCTTCTCGCGGATTGCGTCGACCGGCGCGACTTCTTTCGGTGCCCTGGCCGCGGCGGGCAGGGCTGAAATCCCCAACGAGAGCGTTAGGGCGATAGACATCAGACCCACAAAGAATGACTTGCGCATGACATGCTCCTCTCAATGCGTCCGCGGATTCGCAGACCGCGGACGGGTTCCGGGAAAGGTTCTTTACGAAACCTTTACTTCCCGGAGATCGATCGCCTGCGAGGGCATCGATTCACCTCATGCTCTCTGCATTTCACATGCCGCCGGACCGCCGCGCACGCGCTCGAAACGAAGGAACGAAAAAGCGGAAGCGAACCGTGGCACTTCGGTTGCTACCGTCCGGTTCGAGCGGCCAATCCGGCCGACCCTTCGAACGGAGCGAGCCGCGTGCCCTCGATGAATCGCCGAACGGACGAAGACCTGGAAAGCGGTGACGCGCCGCTCGAGCCACGGATCGAAGGGATCCACATCTTCAACGGCTCGGTCGCGATGCTCGGCGTCTGCGTCACGATCGTCGGCGTTTTCGCGGCCCTCCGCGATCGGCCCGGAGCGGTCCAGACGCTCGGCGACAATCTGCTCGCGTTCGACGCTTTGCTTTTCCTGGTTGCCTGCGTCCTCTCCTACGCCGGGCTGCGCAGCCGAGCCTCCCGGCGAGCGGTTCGTTTCGTCCACGCGGCGGACGTCGCGTTCCTCACCGGTCTCGCGATCCTCGTGGTCGCCGGCCTGCTGCTCGCCTACGAGCTGATCTAGAAACCGAGACCTCAGGCGACGACGGGAACTTGCGTGATCTCTCCGTCGTCGAGGCGCATCGCGGTGAGCGACTTGCCCCAGGCGCATCCCGAGTCGAGGCAGATCGCGCGGTCGGCGCGATGGTGTCCGAGCGCCGCCCAGTGGCCGAAGATCACCGTGACGCCGTCGGGGCGGCGATGCGGAAGCGTAAACCAGGGGGTGAGACCGGGAGGAGCCTCCCCGGGCGGCCCGCTGTACGGCGAGAGACGGCCGCCCCGCTCGAGCATCCGGACGCGGGAGAGGACCGAAAGGGTGTACCGTCGCCTTTCGTTGCCGCGCAGGTGGGGCTGCCAGACTCCGGGCGTGTCGCGGGCGGGATCGATGGTTCGCTGGTAGCGCTCGCCGCGGAGCCCCACCTCCACCTCGGCGGCGAGCGCCGCGGCTTGATTCAGCGTCCAGTCCGGATGAAGCCCCGCGTGCACCAAGGCCCAGTGCCCTTCGCGATGGATCAACGGCCGATGACGGAGCCAGGCGAGCAGATCGTCCCGGTCGGGAGCCGAGAGCACCGCGTCGAGCGTGTCGCGGCGCTTCGGCTCGGCGAGCCCCTCGGCGCGCGCGAGGAGGTGGATGTCGTGGTTGCCGAGGACGGTGAGCGCCCGATCGCCGAGGTCGGTGACCCGCCGGAGGACGCCGAGCGAATCGGGTCCCCGGTTCACCAGGTCGCCGCAGAACCAGAGCCGGTCGGCGTGGCGGTCGAAACGGATCTCGGCGAGCAGGCGCTCGAGGGTCGGCAGGTGGCCGTGGACGTCGCCGATGACGTACGTCGGCATCGGCGAGGGCGCTAGCCGCGCGCCGCGCGGAGGGCGGCGACCACCGCCTCCTGGGTGAGCAGCTCGCTGAATACGTGCGGCTCGGCGCCCGGGCGGTAGAGGAGGTAGAACGGGATGCCGTAGCGGCCGTGCTCGGCGAGAAACGCGCCGATCTCGTCGTTCCGGTTGGTCCAGTCCGCCTTCATGGCGACGACGGCGTGCTCTTTGAACGCCCCGGCGACCGCGGCGGTCTCGAGCACCGCGTGCTCGTTCACCTTGCAGGTGAAGCACCAGTCCGCGGTGACGTCGACGAACACGAGCT
>JBGAGQ010000083.1:0-21929 GCA_044226625.1 Thermoanaerobaculia bacterium | reverse complement strand
GTCATCCTGCGGCGGCGGGAGATCAACTCGCTGAGGGCAGCTTGACCATGCGGAGCGAGCTCCAATTCTTTCCCGACGCGGCGTCGAGCCTGGCCGGCCAGGTCGACGCCCTGTATCTCGTATGGGCGGCGGTGAGCGTCTTCTTCTCGCTCCTGATCGCGGTGCTGCTGGTCTTCTTCTTCGTCAAGTACAAGCGCCGTAACGAGGACGACATCGGAGAGGAAGAGCGCGCGGCGCCGTGGCTCGAAATCGGCTGGTCAGTGATCCCGCTCGTCATCGCCCTTTCGATGTTCGTCTGGGGCACGCGCGTCTTCTACGATCTGTACCGGCCGCCGTCGGACGCCCAGGAATACTTCGCGGTCGGCAAGCAGTGGATGTGGAAGTTCCAGCATCCGGAAGGGGTGCGCGAGATCAACGACCTTCACGTCCCGGTCGGCCGCTCGATCAAGGTCACCATGACCTCCGAGGACGTCATCCACAGCCTCTACGTACCGGCGTTCCGGACCAAGCAGGACGCGGTGCCGGGCCGCTACACCACGCTCTGGTTCAAGGCGACCAAGGCCGGCACCTACCACCTGTTCTGCGCCGAGTACTGCGGCACCGAGCACTCGCGCATGATCGGTCGGGTGATCGCGATGGAGCCGAACGAATACGAGCAATGGCTGGCGGGAAGCCCGGCCGGCAAGCCTCCGGTCGCCACCGGCGCGCAGCTCTTCCAGACCTTCGCCTGCGACACCTGCCACCGCGCCGCGAACGATCCGCGTCCGGCGCGGGCGCCGCAGCTCGCCGGCCTCTACGGCCGTGACGTGGCGCTCGCCGACGGTGCCACCGTCAAGGCGGACGACACCTATCTGCGCGAGTCGATCCTCAACCCGGGCGCGCGGCTGGTGGCCGGTTGGCAGCCGATCATGCCCACGTTCCAGGGCCAGGTGAGCGAGGAACAGCTCGCCGCGCTACTCGCCTACATCAAATCGCTGAACGGTACTTCTTCGCAGCAGCAGGCTTCGACCGCCGGACAGGGCGCCGCGGCCGACCGAGGGACGCTATGAGCCACGCGGTATCGACGGACATCAACCATCCGAGCTCGGGTACGAACTACCTGAACAACGGCTACGGCCTGCGCTCCTGGCTGCTCACCAAGGACCACAAGCGGATCGCGATCCTCTATCTGCTGTCGGTCACGGCGTTTTTCTTCATCGGCGGCATCATGGCGCTGCTGATCCGCCTGGAGCTGCTCACCCCGGACGGCGACCTGATGCAGGCCGACACCTACAACCGGGTGTTCTCGATGCACGGCATCGCCATGGTCTTCTTCTTCCTGATCCCGGCGATTCCGGCCGTGCTCGGCAACTTCCTGGTGCCGCTGATGATCGGGGCGAAAGACCTCGCCTTCCCGCGGATCAACCTGCTGTCCTGGTATCTCTACATGATCGGCGGCGTCTTCACCCTGTGGGCGATGATCCACGGCGGCGTCGACACCGGCTGGACGTTCTACACGCCGCTCTCCACCCATTACGCGCAGGGGCAGGTGATGATGGCTGCGCTCGGGGTGTTCATCTCGGGCTTCTCGTCGATTCTCACCGGCCTGAACTTCGTGGTCACCATCCACCGAATGCGTGCGCCGGGCCTGACCTGGTTCCGCTTGCCGCTGTTCATCTGGTCGCACTACGCGACCAGCCTGATCATGCTGCTCGGTACCCCGGTGGTCGCGGTGACGATCCTGATGGTCGCGGCCGAGCGGGCACTCCACCTGGGCCTGTTCGATCCGCGCCTCGGCGGCGACCCGGTGCTCTTCCAGCACCTGTTCTGGTTCTACTCCCACCCGGCGGTCTACATCATGGTCCTCCCGGCGATGGGCATCGTTTCGGAGCTGGTCGCGGCCTTCTCGCGCAAACCGGTCTTCGGCTACAAGATCGTGGCGCTCGCTTCGATCGCGATCGCCGTGCTCGGCTTCTTGGTCTGGGGCCACCACATGTTCGTCTCCGGGCAGTCGATCTACGCCTCGACGGTCTTCTCGCTGCTGACGATGCTGGTCGCGATCCCCTCAGCGGTCAAAGTCTTCAACTGGACCGCGACGCTCTACGAGGGATCGGTCTCCTGGGACACGCCGATGCTCTACGCCCTGGGCTTCATCGGCTTGTTCACGATCGGCGGCTTGACCGGCGTCATGATCGGCACGCTCGGCATCGACGCCCATCTCCACGACACCTACTTCATCGTCGCCCACTTCCACTACGTCATGGTCGGCGGCACGATCATGGCCTACCTCGGCGGGCTCCATTACTGGTGGCCGAAGATCACCGGCCGCAAGTACCGGCCGTTTTGGGCAAAGATCTCGGCGATGCTGGTGTTCGTCGGCTTCAACCTCACCTTCTTCCCCCAGTTCCTGCTCGGCTACATGGGCATGCCGCGCCGCTACTGGAGCTACGCTCCGGAGTTCCAGGTGCTGAACGTCCTCTCGACCGCGGGCGCCTCGATCCTCGGCGTGGGCTACCTCTTGCCGGCGATCTATTTCGCCTGGTCGATGCGCTACGGCGAGAAGGCGGAGGACAACCCGTGGGGTGCGGTCGGCCTGGAATGGCAGACCAGCTCGCCGCCGCCGACGTTCAACTTCCATGAGACTCCGGTCGTCACGTACGACGCCTACGACTACATCGACCAGCGGCCGACGATCGCCGCCAAAGGGGAGGCCGCCCTTGGTTAATCCGGCGCCGGCAGAAGCGACCGCCGGGGTCGCGGGGGGACACGCCTCGCATCACCCCGCGCTCCAGCACCACTTCGACACGCTCGAGCAGCAGAAGGAATCGTCCTCGCTCGGCATGTGGATGTTCCTGGTCACCGAGGTCCTGTTCTTCGGCGGCCTGTTCACCACCTACGTGCTCTACCGCCTCCGCTTCCCCGGCGTGTTCGCCGAGGCGAGCCACCACCTGAACGTGCCGATGGGCGCGCTCAACACGGGGGTCCTGATCTGCTCCTCGCTCACAATGGCGCTCGCGATCTACGCCGCGCAGGTGAACAAGAAGAAGCAGATCGTCCCCTGGCTCGTCGCGACGATCGTCCTCGGCGCCACATTCCTCGTGGTCAAGGCTTTCGAGTACAAGGAGAAGTTCGACCACCATCTGGTGCCGGGTCCGCACTTCGACCTGACCCAGTTCAATCCGATGCACGCGCGGCCGGCCGAGATGTTCTTCTCGCTCTACTTCGTGATGACCGGAATCCACGCGCTGCACATGATCATCGGAATCGGCCTGCTCTCGTGGCTGGTCGTCCAGTCGCGGAAGGGGCGATTCGACTCGGCGTACTACAACCCGCTCGAGATGAGCGGCCTGTACTGGCACTTCGTCGACATCGTCTGGATCTTCCTCTTCCCGCTCCTCTACCTGCTCGGCTACCACGCGCGCTGAGGGATTCCATGTCCGATCACAAGCCTTCCCTTCGGCCGTACATCCTGGTCTTCGCCGCGCTGATGGTCCTGACCGCCGCGACGGTCCTGGTGGCGAAATTCGACCTGGGCGCCGCCAACGACATCGTGGCGCTCGCGATCGCGGTGACCAAGGCGACGCTGGTCGTCCTGTTCTTCATGCACGTCAAGTACAGCACGCGGCTCACCAAGCTCACGGTGATCGGCTCGGTGCTCTGGCTCGGCTTCCTGATCGGCGTGACGATGATGGATTACGCCTCGCGCCGGATGTCGGACACCGTGCGCGCCGCGCCGTTCGAAGCGCCCGGTCAGGGGATGGCGGGCCAGTTGGGCGACCTCGGAAGCCCGACCGATCCGAACGGTCCGCACGGCGTGCCTGCCGCCTCGGTCGCTCCGGTCGCCCCGGATGGCCGATAGAGGAAGCTTCCGCGGCAATCGCCCGAACGGATCGCCGCTCGATCTCTTCCTCGAGCTCCAGATTCTCGACCGGGTGCCGCGCAGCGGTTACGTGCTGCGCGGCGTTCCGGACCCCGAAAGCGTCTCCGAGCACAGCTTCCACGTCGTCTTCCTGGTCTGGGCGCTCGGCGCGCGGGTTTCGGGGATCGACCTCTCCCGCGCGATGGGCATCGCGCTCGTCCACGATCTCGCGGAGATCCGGGTGGGCGACCTACCGCGGACTGCGGCGCCCTACTTTCCCGACGGCGCGAAGAAAGCGGCCGAATCGCTCGCGATGGACGACATCCTGGCGCCGCTCCCCGCCGCGGCGCGCGAGCTCTACGAAGAGTACGAGAAGGGCGAAAGCGCCGAGGCGCGGCTGGTCAAGGCCTGCGACAAGCTCCAGCTGATGCTCAAGGTTTCGGTCTACCAGAGTTGGGGGCAAGGCGCGCTCGCCGAGTTCTGGGACCACCCGGAGAACTTTCCCGATCCGGCGTTCGCCGAAGTGCGCGCGGTGTTCGACGAGCTCGCGGCCCGAAAGGGCAATGACCCCGGAGCCTGAAAGCGTAAGGTAAAGTGGCGCGGTCGAGATCTGGACCGCGCCGAGGTCCCGCCCCCGGCGCCTCTTCCGTAAAGGAGTCGCCCATGCTCACCCGCCGTGAAGTCCTCGTCGGTTCCGTCGTCGCCGCAGGTGCCGCCAGCTCGCTCGTTTCCTCCCGGCTCGAGGCCCAAGCCGCGTCCTCCGCGCCGTCCACCGCGGCCCCAGCACCCGCGCCCGCCGCGCCTTCCGGACCGTTCGTCGTACCGAAGCTCCCGTACGCCTACGACGCGCTCGAGCCGCACATCGACGCGCAGACGATGATGATCCACCACGACAAACATCACGCGGCCTACGTGGCGAAGCTGAACGCGGCGGTCGAGGGCAAGCCCGAGCTCGCGGGTAAGACCGTCGAGCAATTGGTGGGGAATCTCTCCGCCGTACCCGAGTCGGTCCGCACGGCGGTGCGCAACCACGGCGGCGGCCACGCGAACCACAGCCTGTTCTGGCAGGTGATGGCGCCTGGCGCGCCGAGCAAGCCGTCGCCCGAGCTCGGCAAGGCCATCGACGCGACCTTCGGCTCGTATGACAAATTCGTCGAGCAACTCTCGACCTCGGCCGCGGGAGTTTTCGGCAGCGGCTGGGCCTGGCTCTCCGTGGGCAAGGACAAGGCGCTTTCCCTCACGACCACGCCGAACCAGGACAACCCCTGGATGGAGGGCAAGACCCCTCTGCTCGGCATCGACGTCTGGGAGCACGCCTACTACCTGAAGTACCAGAACCGCCGCCCCGACTACATCGCGGCCTGGCTCAAGGTGATCCACTGGGACTTCGTCTCGGCGCAGTACAAGAAGGCGACCTCGGCGTAGCGACTCGAAGTTCGGGATCACCCCCGCCGGCTCGATCGATCCCTCGCGAGGGAAGGCGTTTTCCCTCGCGAAGGACGGCCGGCACCCTGGAGCACAGGGCCACGATCCTTCCGGGGCGCTACGAACGCCTCACGGCTTGGGCGTTTCCGCCGTGCAGACGGGGCATCCTTTGTCGAAGATGATCCGCCAGGTTCCCGGGGCCTCCAGGCGCCAGATCGAGGTGAACGTGCCGATCGGCTTGCCGGCGGGATCGGAAACGGGACCCGTGCTCAGCGCGAGCGTCCCAGAGTCGAGAACCTCCACCTTCTCCGGCCGCCAGGAGAATGGGGGCTTCTTGTCGGCGAAGAAGCGCTTCCACCACGCCGCGACCTTCTCTTTGCCGCGCAGCGGCTCCCCGCCGGTGAAAAATATCGCCTCCTCGGACAGGAACGAGGTGAAGGCCGCGTGATCCTGATCGGCCATGGTCTTGGCGAACGCCGTTTCCGTGGCCTTCACCTGATCGGTGAGGGTGGCACGGTCGGCTGGGGCAGGTGCGGGGGCGGCGGCGCCCACGCCGAGGAGGAGGGAGGCGACGACGAGTGCCGTTCTTGGCAGGCTGAGCTCAAACATCACGGGATTTCCTCCGGAAGTCGATCCTTCGGCTGAAGTCTACGTCCCTCACGCCTCCAGCTACGTCTTTCGCCCAAGGAAAATCGAATGCCTGCGCCGCTTCCCCACTCGAGGAGCGACCGATTCGGTCCGCACCGAGAATCCTGCTCGCTCCATCCTGTGGGCGAATTCGGGCGCAGGTTCTGCCGACCAGACGGCGACGACCCCGCCCGGCAGGAGGCACCGGCGCATCTGGTCGAGGCCCGCGGCCGAGTAGAGCCTCTCGTTCTGCCGCAGGGTGAACGCCCAGGGACCGTTGTCGACATCGAGCAGGATCGCGTCGTACGTGGGACCGCCTTCGAGCCGATCGCGGACGTCGCCGCGGAAGACCGAGACGCGCGGGTCCTCGAGCGGCCGGCTGGCGAGCGCCGCGACCCCCTCGTCCCGGCGATGGATCTCGATCAGAAACTCGAACCACTCCGCGACGACCACCGACGCCCGCACGGGCAGCCGGTCGAGCGCGGCGCGCAGGGTGTACCCGAAGCCGAGGCCGCCAATGAGCACGCGCGGCGCCGGCCGGCCACCGATCTCCGCGATCGCGAGACGGGCGAGCTCCCGCTCCGACTCGAATTGGCGCGAGGCCATCAGCTCCTGGCCATCGAGGCTCAAGCGGTAGACGCCGTCGCGCCGGGTGAGGATCAGCTCGGCGCCGTCGGGCGCGGTGGCTCGGGCGAGGGTCTCGGTCGGTTTCATGGCCGGCTCGCCCGGCGGCCGATCATGCCGCCAGGTAGCGTTCTTCGAGGACCGCCAGATGGTGGCGGGCGTGGCCCAGCATCACGTGAGCGAGCGCCCGGACGCTCACCGGCCTGTCGTTCGCGACGCCGAAGCGCGTCCAGGCGTCGGCGGGCAAATGCCGGAACATCTGGAGGTGACTCCGCCGCGTCGTGACGAACTCCTCGACCAGCTCTTCGATCGGCACGTCGCCGTGACCCGAGGCAGCCGCCCAATCGTTCTCTTCGAAACCCGGCAGCGGCGCCGGGTCTTGACGGGCGAACCAGAGCGCGCGAAACGCCATCACCCGTTCACCGTCGACCATGTGGCCGAGTATTTCGCGCGGCGTCCATTTCCCCTCGGCGTAGCGGTAGTCCACCTTGTGAGGCGGCAACCCGAGGAACGTCGCCGAGATGACGTCCGCCTGCGCGGCGAGCGCGCCAAGCAGGTCGTCTTCCGTCGCGCGGGCGATGTAGCCGGCGTAAAACGGCGCATATTCGTCCGTGCCGGGATGGCCGATGGTGACAGGGCTGGACATTGCGAAGGTCTCCTGGGAAGAGGGCTCGGAAGCCGAAGCCGGATCTTATCGGGCTCGGCCCCCTTTGCGGCGTCAGCTCTCTTGTCGGAGCCTCTTGAGCAACTGGATCTGCCCCGCGTGGTAGAGGTCGTGGGCGGCTGCGCCCACCGCGATGTCGAACATCTTCCGCCCCTTTCTGCCACGGGCGGGGCCTGCGAGATCCTCGGGGGAGAGACCGGCGATCGCCGCGCGCAAGCTCTTGTGCATCGCGGCGAGGACCTGCAGGTCGGCGAGCCAAGCCTGCTCGTGGGGCACGGACGACTCCGGATCCGGCCGCGAAAAGAAGTCCGATCCGGGGTAGGGGAACGTGCCCTTCGGCTCGCCGAGCATCTGGCGGCGAGCGGCGTACTTCCAGTACGCGCAATGGAGCACGAGCTCCCAGACGTTGTGCCGATTCGGGCCCGGCCGCCAGGCGGCCTCCTCGGCCGTCATCCCCCGTAGCGAGCCGCGGAGGTTGGTGCCGTGCCAGGACTGCCGGTCGTACGCCTGGTCGATCGAGACGAGAAGCTGGGCAATGGAGTCGTTCGCCATGTCGAGCGGTCCTCGGATCCCTTTCGCTTACCCGAAGCTGCGGTCGTCCGCCGTCGGCCCGTAGATCGACGGCACCGGAACGTCGTTCAGGCGGAGGTAGACGGTGAGTTGTCCGCGGTGATGAGCGAGATGGGTGAACGTATCGGCGATCGCCACGTGCCGAGGCTGTTCCATCACCACCTGGCCCGCCACGAGCAAGCGCCAGGGCGTGAGCAGGTGCTCGTCGTCGGTTTGAGCAAGGGCCTCGCGCGCTTTGACCACCGCTTCCTCGTGCGCCGCGAGGAGATCAGCGTTAGTAGCTGAATCCCGCGGCCTCTCGGCCCCGCCAGGCGGATTGAGGTCCAGGTCGTCCCTCAAGATCATCATGGCGATCCATCCCGGCATCGTCGCGACGAGCGTCGACAGATATCCCAGAGCCATCGACTTCTCATGGGGCTTCCAATCCGGACGCCCCTCGGGCACCCGTTCGAGCGCCCGGCGGGAAATGGCGGCTTCCCGCTCGAGCTGGGCCGAAAAAAAGTCCGTCATCTTCATCGGGTTCACTCCTTTCGGTTCCAAGCCAAGTATAGAACCCCGGACCGGGCGCGCCCCGGTGCGTAGAATGGCCCCGATGAAGAAACGCCGCCTCGCCCTAGTTATCGTTCTCCTGGTCGCCGTGAACGCGTTCGGGCTCGCGGGGCGCGCGGCGTTGGAGAGGCGCTGCTCGAAGCGCGTTGCGTATCGCGGAGCACCTCTGTACGCGAAAACGGTCGAGCTTCCGCGGCCCGATTTTCGATGGGGTGGGGAGTTCTCGGCGGAGACCCGGGCGAAGCTCGAAACGGCGGCCGCAGAGGCGCGTAAGCTCACCGGGGCGCAGGCGATGACGCTCGCGGTCGGCGGGGAGCGGGGTTTCTACTCCATGTCCGACGGCAAGCGGCTCTATTGGGCGAGCGTCGGCAAGTCGTTCACCGCGACAGCGGTGCTGCAGCTTGTGGAAGAGGGAACGCTTCGGCTCGACGAGCCGATCGCGCGCTGGTTCCCGCGCTTTCCGAACGCGTCGCTCATCACGATCGACGACCTGCTGCTCCATACGGCGGGGATCTTCTCCGCCAACGAAGATCCCGAAGCGCGGAAATCCCCCCGCTACCGCTCCCCGGAGGAGAGCCGTGACATCGCCGTGCGACACGGTCCTCTGTTCTGTCCCGGCGAGGCATGGCGCTATTCGAACACCGGGTACACGATGCTCGGCGAGATCCTGGTCGCGGTCGAGAAAAAGCCATATCCCCAGATCCTGGACGAGCGGATCTTTCGTCCGCTCGGCCTCGCGAGCCTGCGTGCCGTGGCGCCCGGCGACCCGCTGGCCGACGTCGCACCGCTGCGCCCGAAGGACGGGAGCGAGCCGGCGATCAGCCCTTCCTGGGCGGGCGCCGCGGGAAGTGTGGTCGGCGATGCCTCCGACATGCTGCGCTTCTGGCACGCGCTGTTGACGGGAAAGCTGCTGCCCCTCGAGGCGACCGCGCGCCGCTTCGCGCGCCTCTACCCGATGTTCGATAGCGGCACGTACTACGGCCAGGGCGTGATGGTCTACGACGTGCCGGGAGTTCTTTGGCTGGGTCACAGCGGCGGAACACCGGGCGCCAAAGCCGTCGTCGCCTACTCGCCCCCGGATCGGGCGTTCGTCGCCGTCGCGCTCGACACCGACGCGCCCGCCGAGGCGATCGCGAACCTGCTCTTCAAAGCCCTACGCGAAGAGGCTTCCACGCCAGCCGGAAAGGATCCTCATGAGCAAAATCCAAAGCGATGACCGCGGCCTGATCGTAGCGTGCCCTTCGTGCGGTAAGGCGAACCGTCTCGCCTTCGATCATCTCGGCGAGACCTCGCGTTGCGGTCAGTGTCATCACGAGATCGCCGCTCCCGGCGAGCCGATCGCGGTCGGCTCGGCCCAGCAGTTCGACGCCCTCGTCGCGAAGTCCCGCCTTCCCGTCCTGGTCGACTACTGGGCCGCCTGGTGCGGTCCCTGCCGCATGGTGGCGCCCGAGCTCGAGAAAGTGGCGCGCAAGAACGCAGGGCGTTTCCTGGTCGCCAAGGTCGACACCGAAGCGGTTCCCGATCTCGCCGCCCGCTCCCACATCCAGTCGATCCCGACTCTCGCGGTCTGGAGCGGCGGCCGCGAGGCCGCCCGCACCGCGGGGGCGATGCCGGCGGACCGAATCGAGGCGTTCGTGCTCAGCGCGGTGGGGTAGCGTCACCCGCCGGGACCGCGCACCCCATCGTCCTCACCGAGCTCGGAGCGCGGCCATGGGGCCCCCCTTCGTCGCCCGCCGGGCGGGGAGCCAGCTCGCGAGCAGGGAGGTCCCGAACACGAGCGCGATCACCGCGGCGAAGGTCGGTGGGTCGTTCGTTCCGATGCCGTAGAGGAGGCTCGCGAGGAAGCGGGTGACCGCGAGGGCCCCGACGAGACCCAAGGCGAGTCCGAGAAGAGCGAGGCGCATTCCCTGTCGAACGACCAAGCGAACCACGCTGGCGGGGGCGGCGCCGAGCGCCATCCGGATGCCTATTTCCGCTGTGCGCTGGGCCACCCGATAGCTCAGGACTCCGTAGACCCCGAGCAGCGCGAGCAGCAGGGTCAGGGCCGCGAACGTCGCGACCAATTGCAGGGTGAATCGCTGCTTGGCGACCGATTCGCCGAGCGTGACGGTGAGCCGCTCGGCGCCGAAGACGGCGAGCTCCGGGTCGACCTTTCGGATCGCGGCGCGTACGGCGGGGAGGATCGTCTCGGGATCGCCCTGGACGCGAACCAGGAGGCTTCCACCGCGTGCCGGAACCTGGGCGAGCGGGGCGTAGGCCGCCGGAGGTGCCGCTTCCGTGAGGCCGTGGAAACGCTCGTCGCGAACGATGCCCACGATCGTCCGCTCCGTACCCCAGAACGCGATCTTCTGCCCGAGCGGTTCGCGGCCGGAAAAGAATCGGCGGGCCGCTTCTTCGTTGATCAACAGGACCGCCGGATCGTTCGGACCGTCCGACGGCAGGAAGCGTCGGCCGCCCAGGAGCGGTATGCGTAGCGTTTCGAAATAGCCGGGATCGACCTGGCGGATCGAGATCTCCGGCCAGTCCCTCGCCTCCTCTTTGCGACCGACGACGTAGAACGAGTTCGTGAAGCCGCGGTCCAACGGGTGGCTGGCCGCGACGGCCGCCGATTCGACGCCCGGTAGGGCGAGCGCTCGCGCTGTGATCTGGTCGAAGAACCGCCGCTGCTCCGGCCAGTTCGGCCAGTGCGCGAAATCCGCTGGATATCGGGTCGCCGGTAACTGGAACTCGGCCTTCACCACTCCGCGCGGATCGAAGCCCGGATCGGTCTGGCGCAGGAGCCAGAAACTCCTCATCAGCAGGCCCGCTCCGGCCAAGAGCGTTACCGCCAAGGCGAGCTCGCCGACGACGAGGACCGCGCGCCACCGGCCGCTCCCGAGATCTCCGGTCGCGCCCGGGCCCTCCTGTCCTTTGAGCGTGGATTGGAGGTCCGCACCGCGTGCCTGCAACGCGGGAAGCCAACCCACGGCGAGGGCGACCAACAGGGAGACGCCCAAGGTCAGCACCAACACCCGTCCGTCGAGGCTCGCCTCGGCGAGCCGCGGAACCCCGCCGGGCGCCAGAGCGATCAGCAGGCGGAGGCCGAGCCGCGCGAAGAGTAGACCGAGCGCGACGCCGGCCGCCGACAGCAGCGATCCTTCGACGAGGAACTGGCGGGCGAGCCGAGCACGACCGGCGCCGAGCGCGGTGCGCACGGCGACCTCGCGCAGGCGGACCGTGCCCCGGGCGAAGAGTAAGTTCGCGAGGTTCGCACAGGCGACGAGAAGAACGAGGCCGACGGCGCCGAGCAGAACGGATAGCGCCGGGCGCACGGGGCCGAAGACCACCTCGGAGAACGGCTCGACGAAGGCTCCTCGCGCCTTGTTGGACGGATACTGCCGCTCGAGATCGGCGGCGATCGCGGCCATCTCCCGTTGGGCCGCATCCCGGCTCGCCCCCGGTGCCAACCGGCCGAGCACGAACAGCGGATGGGTGTCGCGCGGGCTGGTCTCGGGATCGGGCTGGAGCGGCAGCCAGATCTCGACCTGCGTGTCGCGTCCCCGGTCGGCGAACGAGCGCGAATAGTCCGCCGCGGAAAGGACTTGCAGGCTGCCGAAGCCGGCCGCGTCGGGCACCACGCCGATCACCGTCGTCGGCTGGTCGTCGAGCCGGACCGTGCGTCCCAGCACGGCAGGATCGCGGGAGAACAGCCGTCGCCAGAGGCTCTCGCCGAGGAGCGCCACGCGGGGCGAGCCGGGGCGATCGTCCTCTTCCCTGAACGCGCGGCCGAGCAATGGTTGCGTGCCGAGGAGCTCGAGATAACCATGGCTCACCTCGAGCGCCGCGAGGCGCGTGGGCTCGCCACGGAGGGGTGTGAGGTTCACCTCCGCGCCGGCGAAGGCGGCGAGCTTTTCGAACCGCTGGGCCCCCGCGCGAAAGTCGAGGAAATCGGGGACCGAAGAGGGCTCCCGCGTCGTTCCGGTGTCGCGGTCGGTCTCCCAGAGCATCATGAGGCGATCGGCGTGCGCGAGCGGAAGGGGCCGGAGCAGCACGCGGTCGAACACGCTCCACAGGGCGGTGTTGGCGCCGATCCCGAGCGCCAGCGTGAGCACCGCGATCACGGTGAACCCGGGGCTTTTGGCGAGCGACCGGAGACCGTAGCGCAGGTCCTGAGCGAGCTCTTCGAGACGCCGCGGGCGCGCTTCCTCGCGCGAATCGGCTTTCCAACCCTCGATACCGCCGAAGCGGAGCACCGCGTCGCGCCGCGCCTCTCGCGGCGACATCCCGGCACGCACATTCTTCTCGGTCTGCCGGTCGAGATGGAAGCGCATCTCTTCTTCCATCTCACGCTCCATCTTCGAGCGGCGGAGCAGGCGCAGCAGGCGAGACGCTCTTTCGCGAAGCCGTTCCATCTTCGGCTCCTTTCGATCGGCCGTGGACGACGGCCGTTGGCTCTTCTAAGGCCGCGTGGTTTCCAGGACCAGGTTCACCGCTTCCGACAGGCGCCGCCAGTTCTTCCTCTCCTCGGCGAATTGCTTGCGGCCGGTGGGCGTCAGGCGATAGAAGCGGGCGCGCCGGTTGTTTTCCGTCACCTGCCACTCCGAGCTGATCCAGCCCTGCCGCTCCAGCCGGTAGAGCGCCGGATAGAGGGAACCCTGGTTGACCGTGAGCACGTTCTTCGACCATTGCTCGATCCGTTCGGTGATCCCCCAGCCGTGCATCGGCTCGAGAGCTAGCGCCTTGAGCACCAGCAGGTCGAGCGTCCCTTGGATCAGATCCGAGCCGTCTTTCGCTTTCGTCATCGGCCTTGATTCCTCTCGATCGTCGAAAGGAAAGGTACGCTCTCTTCCTTTCGATTGTCAAGAGGAAGAAGATCCAGCGAAGCTACGGGGAGCTGCCGGCGGAGATCGGGCGGGCGACGGCAGGGCCCCTACCGCGCCACCTCCGCAAGCGCTGCTTCCGGCAGCGCGAAGGAGCTCGCGACGAGGTCGGATTCCGGTTCGGCGATCTCGGGGTAGCGCAGGCCGGGGAGGGCCTGGACGTCGAAGATCTCCTGGACTTTGCCTTCGAAGCGGAGGAAACCGACCAGCTGGCCGGAGCGGATGTCGAGCACCCAGACTCCGCACAGCTTCTCTGCCACCCGCTCCGAGAGCGGCAGGTCGCTGAACACCTGGGTCTCGCGGACCTGCGAGAGGCCGACGAATGCGTACGGCCCGAGGAACGCAAGCCCGCGGGTGAAGCCGGGGAGCCGCGCGATCGTGGTGACGCGGCCCGATCCGAGATCGACGACCCCGACCTCGCCTTTCGCCGATTCGAGCACCCAGAGCCGGTCCGCGTACCAGCGCGGCGAATGGGGCATTGCGAGGCCGCGGGCCACGAGGTCGCCGCTTTCGACGTCGATCAGGACACCCCCCGTCGTCTTGTTCTCGCGCCAGCCTTGCGGCGTATTCGTGGCGCCCAGCGCGGTGGCGAAACGGGGGCGGCCGTCGATCACGCAGAGCCCGTTCAAATGGCAGCGGTCGTCCGGGGAGAGGGCGGAGACGAAAGGCGGCCGCCAGCGCGGTACGAAGCTGTGCTCGCCGTCGAGCGTGGCGAGGCACGAAAAGCGGGTGGCCACCATCCAGAGCTCCTCGCCCGCATAGGCCAGCTCGTGGATTCGCACGTCGCCGGTCACCATCGCCTGGCGCGGTAGGAAGCAGGCGTCGTGCCGGTCGGGGGGCGAAAGGCGGCGCCCTACCTCGGGCTGGTTATAGTAGCTCCAGACGTGGCGCAGGGTGCCGAGCGCCAGCGACTTCTTGCCGACCGCGATCCCCATCGGGCTCGGAAAGGCGCGGAAGTGGGTGTTGAGCTCGCCGTTACCCGCGCGCACCGCGATCAGCCGCCCGCTCTGGTAGGTCGAAACCAGCAGGGAGGAACGGAGCGCGGTGAAGAGCTCGGGGAGGTTCGCGGTGAAGACGCTGCGGAAGTCTTCGGGCGAATCGGTGGGGGCTGTCTGGGCCGCTGGAGGCGCCCCTTGCGAACCGATCCCGGCGGCGGCCGGAGCCGGAGGAGGAGCGAGCGGGCGCGGCGCCTCGGCCCGCGAGCGGGGCCGGGCCGGGCGGACCGCCGGTGCCTGGGCGAATAGGTCGCGCGCCCGCGCCGCGGATTCCTCGAGCAGCGGCAGGACGGGGCGGAGCTCTTCTGCGTTGTGTCGCCACTTTTCCGGCTCGGGCGAGGTGAGCGTATGGCGCGAGAGCGGCAGCGGCGCGTGGATCTCGCGATCCCACGGCAGCTCGAGGAACTCGGCGAGCCGCGCGATCTCGGCCCGCGGCTCGGCGACGAGACGGTCGTAGCTCGCGACGCACCAAGAGCCCGCGGGGAGGGCTTCGAGGTCCGCGACCAGCTGGGCGGTCGCGATCGACCATTGGCGGGCGGCGATCTCGGCCATGGAAAGCTCGGCGAGATCGCGCCAACCCGGAACCAGCAGCAGCGACCAGGGCGGGCCGCTCCAACCCGGCAGGTCGGGGTAGGTGACGAAGCGGCCGGAGCGCCAGGCGTCGAGCTGGCTGGACACGGTTTCGCGCGGATCGCGGTAGAGATAGACGAAGCATGCGTCCGGAAACGCGGCGGCGAGAAACGGCACGCGAAGAGCGTTCTTTGGGGTCTTCTCGACGAAGCGTAGGCCGCGCGCGCCGGGGTCGGGCGCATTGCCGTCCCGGTCGCGCAGCCGGGCGCGGAAACTCTCGGTGAGCCGCGCGATGCTCTCCAGCGTGGCGTCGGCCGCGGTCAGCCGGTTCGAGTCCCAGCCGTGCCGGCGCGGATGCAGCGCTTCGATCTGCTCGATCGCCGCGTGGCTCTCGCCGCCGATCGAGAGGAGGCCGGGCGCCTGGGCGAGCGTCTCGAACAACAGGCTCGACCCCGAGCGGGGCGCCGAGACCAAGAAGATCGGCCGGTCGAACAGCGGGCCGGCGTCCGCCGCCGCGGGGGCCGGACGATGGGCTGAACGGGGCGGGGTTTCGGCGGGAATGGCGGGAATCGTGGGAGCGCTCCGACTCTCCACGGGGTGCCGCTCGGCGAGATCGGGATTGAGCGCGGGGCGCAGCACCATCTGGCGCACGATCTCGACCGCGTCGGCGCCTTGGGAGAGGCGCAGCTCGCCCGCCAACCCGCCGAGCCGGTGGTCCAGGTCGGCCAGGCGCTCGCGGTAGGCGGGCCAGCCGGAAGCGTTCTCTCCGTGAAGCGCCCAGAGAGCCCCCCAGTCGAACCGAAAGCGGTCGAGAAGTGCGCGCAGCTCGGCAAGCCGACCGGGGCGAGAGACCGCGGCGTTCTCGAGCTCTTGGAACAGGAACGCGAGATGGGCCTCCTGTTCCCAGGGGCTCATCACCACCGGCTGGTTCACCGATTCGAAAGCCAGCGCGGGCTCGGAGTCGGAATCGAACGGCACCTCGCGCGGGGAGAACGCGGCGTCGCCGGGCGCGAAGGGCCGCCGGCCGCGCGCCACCAGGTCCCAAAATCCTGCGCTGCCGACCGTGTCGGCAACCAGGTGGATGCGCCGCGTCGGATGGGGGTTCACGACGTTGTGCGTCTTCCAGGTGTCGAAGATCCAGGCCTCGCCGGCTGCCATGTGGACGCTGCGCTCGCCGCACAGGAACTCGACCTCCGGGCGGGTGACGAGCGGCAGATGGAGGCGCACTCGGCGCAACCAGTAATAGTTGGTGTCGGTGTGCGGCGTCGCCTCGGCGTTGCCGTCGAGGCGCATCAACCGGGTGCGGCCGAAGGGGGTGCCAAAGGTCGCGAGGGCTTGGCGCAGGTACGGGAGCCGCGCGAGGTGCGGCGTTGGCCGCATCGCGCCCTTGGTCGAGTCGTTGCCCGGATCGCCGCCGCTCGCGATCAGCGGCAGGGCGGAGTTGCCCGGATGCCCTTGGGGGTGAGGCCGCCAGTCGACCTCCGGGATCGCTGCCACCTCGGCGGCGAGGCGGGCGGCGTCGAAAAGCAGAGGCAGCTGGACGAACTCGGTGTCGAGCTTCACGGGGCAGCGGTCCTTTCCATCGGGGTACTGGCGCATTGTAAGCGCGTCGATGTCGGCCGAGAGTGCGATCGGTACGGAATCCAATGGAAACCTGGAATAGTATCGGGCGTCTCTTTAGGGCAGAATACGTCGATCAATCCGAGATTGCGCCCGAGCGGGTGCCTGGAGCGGGTGACCTCCGCAGGAAGGTGGCCTCAGCATGGAATCGAGTCGACCGGCAGCGCGCGGCCGAGGACAACTCGCCGAAGCGAAACGTCGCAAGAAGGAGAAGCTCTCCCCGCCAGCGGCGAAAGCGCCGGCTACCGCCGCGCTCGGAGTCGGGCTCGCGGGGCTCGCCGGGGCTGCCGCGCTCGCGGGAGCCCCGGCCGAAGCGGCGACCTTCACCGTCACCAATCTGGGCGATTCGGGCTCCGGCAGCTTGCGCCAGGCGATCACCGACGCCAACGGCGCCGCCGGGGCGGACACGATCGATTTTCAAGCGGGCCTTTCGGGAACCATCCTCCTCACGTCGGGCCAGCTCTCGATCGCGGATTCGGTGACCATCCAGGGGCCGGGTGCCGCGGTGCTCTCGGTCTCGGGCAACAGCGCCTCCCGCGTCTTCTATCTTTATAACCCGTCCTCGTTGATCGACGTCACGATCTCCGGTCTGACGATCGACAGCGGCGTGGCGGCGTTCGGGGGCGGCATCGTCGATTTCGGCGAGAACCTCACGCTCGACGACGTAACGGTCCGCAACAACACGGCGACGGTCGGTGGCGGCGGTCTCGCGATCACGGGCACCGACATGGCGCTCAAGGTCCAGAACTCGCGGATCACCGGGAATACCGCGTCCTCGAGCGGGGGCGCCGTGTACGTGGCGACGGCGGCCTCGGTTTCGTTCGACAACTCGACGATCGCCAACAACACGGCCGGCAACCGCGGCGGCGGCGTCTATTTCTACATTCCGGTGGGCCCGGTCAGTTTCAACGACACCACCGTCTCGGGCAATACCGCCGCGGCTCCGGGAGGCGGAGTCGAATTCTTCTTCAGCTACGGCAGCGCGTCGTTCACCGGCTCGACCGTGAGCGGCAACACGGGCCTGGTTGGCGGCGGCATGTTCTTCTACCTGCCGGTAGAACCCTTTACCGTAGAAAACTCCACGGTTTCGGGCAATCAGACGACGGGAGGCCTTCCCGCGGGCGGTATCTACCTCTACAGCCTTTACACCGGCACGTCGGAGATCCGTCACTCGACGATCGCCGGCAACTCCGCGGGAATCGGCGGCGGCGTCCTGCTGGTCAACGGGTCCCTTCCGATCCGGAACTCCATCGTCGCCGACAACACGGCGGTCACGGATCCCGACCTGTCCGGCGGAACGTTCAACCTGGCGTTCGACCTCGTCGAGGCGCCAGGGGGGGCCGGGATCGTCGACGGCGGAGGTAACGTGCTGAACCAGGATCCGCAGCTCGGCCCTCTGGCAAACAACGGCGGCCTGACCTTCACCCAGCTGCCCGCCGCCACCAGCCCGGCGGTGAACGCGGGCGATCCGGCGTTCGTGCCGCCTCCCGCGACGGATCAGCGGGGGCTGCCTCGCGTGACCGGCGGTCGCCTCGACATGGGAGCGGTCGAGCTGCGCACGCCGGGCACGATCGAACTCACGATGAACATCGTCTCGGTGGGCGAGAACGCGGGTACGGTGACGATCACCGCGACCCGGACCGGCGGCACGGACGGCGCCGTCTCGGTGACGATTTCCTCGGCGGACGGCTCGGCGATCGCCCCCGGCGATTACGGCGCGATCCCCGGCGGGACGACTCTCAACTGGGCGGATGGCGACGGCGCCCCGAAATCGATCAACGTAACGATCGTCGACGATCCCGATCCGGAACCGGACGAGACCTTCACCGTGTCGATCTCGGGTCCGACCGGCGGCGCCGCGCTCGGTGCGACGACGACCGAACAGGTGACGATCCTCGCCGACTCGACCGACAACCAATCGGTGGTCGAGGTTCCCACGCTCGGCGATTACGGCAAGGCTCTGTTCGCCGCGCTCACCGCCGCGGCGGGCTTCCTGCTCCTGCGCCGGAAGAAGGGCCTCGCGGCACCCGTGCTCGTCGCCTCCCTGGCGCTCGGCGCGGCTTCGGCGGAGGCCGCCCGCCTGGCCGTGCAGCAGATCCGGGCGACGTCGCTCGCGCAACTGACGGTGGCCGGCGATACGGTGACGATCCGCCTTTCGGACGGCACCGTCTACCACGTGAGCAAGGACAAATTCCAACTGCTCGAAGGGCGGCGAGGACGGCGTGGACAGGCGCCCGGACCCCTCGCCGAGAACCAGCCGATCGTGCTCAAGCTGAGGCAGACTCCCGACGGCACGATCCGCCGAATGCGGATCATCGTCGAAGAGAACGCCGCGACGGCCGAGGCCGATGCGGCGAAGGCCCGCGCCGCGTTCGGCGCCGCGGCCCAGCGCAAGCCCGGTCTTCAGTAAGCGGCGAGCGCCTTCCGAAGCTCGCCTCTTCCGCCCGGCGGGGCCGACCCGCCGGGCGGTTTCGTCTTCAGGGGCGAAGGCTCCCGCCCGGATCTCGAATCAGCGTCCCACCACGAACAGATGTCCCGCGTTCTGCGTGTAGATCTTGCCGTCGGGGCCGATCGAAAGCGGCGTGTAGGCGGCGCCGAGAGCGAGCTGCAGGAACATCCGGTCTTTCTCGGTGCCTCCCTGGCGGATCGCGTAGAGGTTGCCGTCCTCGCTGTTCGCGAAGACCGTGCCGTGCTTGTCGATCGCCGAGGCGTTGATGCACCACTCGAAGCCGAACGGGTGGTCGGAGGTGCAGGAAAGCGTGCCGTCCTCGTTGCGCATGCAGCTCTCGGTGTTCGTGTTCTGGAAGCGCCACTCCGGCGTGAGATCCGCCGCGACCTGAGTGACGTAGAACGCCGGGTCCTCGTTCGGCGCGCAATACGTGGGATCGGCGCAATAGGTGCCGAAGCCGTAGTGGTTCTCTTTCAGGATCAGCGAATAGGTGCCGTCGTGGACGAATAGGTTCGGCGTCACGTCGAGCCCGTAGTCGAACGTGCCGCGGAAATGGCCGTGCCGGTCGAACTTCCAGAGCTTGCCGCGAAAGCCGTTGTACTCGCCGTACGTGCCGAAGAAGACGCTGCCGTCCGGCGCGACGACGGGAGCGTTCGTTCCGGAGTCGACCGCGCGGCCGGCGGGCTGTTCGTTGGTCGCCGGATCGACGCCGAACGGCGCCCCGGGCGCGCAACCGCCAGGGCTGCCGCTCGGCAGGGTCGGCGTGCCGCAGCCGTCGGTGAGGTGCTCGCGGAACGAGGCCACCCATTTCGTCGTGAGATCGGGCCGGATCGCCAGGAGGTAGGAATAGCGATCGGCGCGATGGGCGCGGCTCGGCACGTAGATCGTACCGTCCGGGCCGATGCCGGCGGCCGCGTTTACCGGCGGACGCTGCTTGCCGCATGGCACCCCCGGGGGGATCGCCGTCGGGCTCGGTGGCCACGGGAGCTGCTCGGGGGCGAACTCCAGTTTGCAGTCGTCCTCCGGATCGGGAGCGCCGTGGGCGAGCGCCTCGAAGCGCACCTTCCGGACCGAGCCGTTCGGCCGCACCCGGACCAGCCAGGCGTCGCGGATGTCGTTGACGAACGGGTCCGTCGCCGCGAACTGGATCACCTGGTAGAAAACGTTCCCTTCCCGATCGGCGACCGGAGGGCCGACCGTGTAGGCGTGGGGATCGAGGGCGGAAAACGGGTTGATCCGCGCGACCACGTGGCCGCTCCCTTTCGCGAGCTTCCAGAGCGTGCCCGACCCTCCAGGTACGTAGACGTGGTCGCCGGAGAGGAGAGCGTGAAAGACCGGCTCCGACGGGCCGAGGAAGTTGAGCGCCGGCACCGGCGCGGGTTTCCAATCGCTCGCGAAGTTCCATTTTTCGATCAGGTGCCCGCCCTGCCAATGGAGGCGCCGTTGGTTCCAGATCTGGGTATTCCAGGTGTTGACGCCGCACGGCTCGGTGGTCATCCAGCCGGGCGGATCGCAGGAGGCGTAGGTTCCCGTCTTCCATTCCATGTACACGTCGTCGCCTTCGACCAACGGCACCTGATAGTGGGGCGTGAGCACGCCGAACTGCTCGGCGCGCTCCTGCTCGACGAACGGCTCGTAGACCAGATCGGCGATCAGACGATCGAGCGGCTGCCCCGCGACCGCGACCTGTCCGCGGTGGGTGGCGTCGTGTCCCCATTGGGTCCATCCCTCTTCGGCGTGGGCAGGACGGGGAGCGAGGGGGGCGAGGAGAGCGACGGAGAGCAGGAGGGCGGCGAGCGAGAGCGACGGTCTCGGCATGGAGTTCTCCTTTGGATGGTGTCATGAGGGAGGGTGCGCGGATCGGTCGTTATCGCGCCGTGGCGGCGAGGTCGATCGCCGGGGTAGGCTCCGAAGAAACCTGGAGGAGGTCCTTTTGAAAACGTCTCTCGTCGCCCTCGCCGCGCTCGCCCTCCTCGCATCCGCATGCCCGTTGCTGCAGGAGAAACCCGCCCCGACCCAGGCCGAGCCAGGGGCCGAAGCGCAAGCCGATCGGCCCGCGGCGCCTGCTCCGACTCCCCCTTCGACGAGCGCTATGGAAACCGCGGCGGTCCCGGCGACCTCCGAACCGCAGGCCTCCGAGCCGTCCCCCTCCGCCGCTCCCGAGCGGGAACCGCTGCGCGTCGGAGGCGAGGTCACCCGCCCCGTCCTGCTCTCCAAGGGGCCGATCGACTTTGACGCCCTGAACCGCAGGAAGAATCGCAAGGCGGGTGTGGTGATCGTCGAGGCCGTGATCGACGAAACGGGAAAGATTTCCAACCTTCGCGTCCTGAAGGGCCTCGACGAGGATATCGACGCCGCCGTCACCGCCTCGCTCCGCGCGGCGAAGTTCAAACCGGCGACCCTCGCGGGCAAGCCCGTCCCGGTGTACTACTCGTTGGTGACCAACATCGAGGTCCAGTAAAAGGGGATATACTGCCGAGCATGAGAACTCTCAAAGTCGTCGTCACCGACTCTGAGTACGAGGCGATTCGGGAAGTTGCCGAGGAACGGCAGCGCCCGATCGAGCAATTGCTTCAGGAGGCAATGACGTTCTTCCGGCGATCCCCAAGAGCGATCAAAAGGGGGAGCCAGGAGTTCCCCCTGCTCCGTGGACATCGACCGACGGCTGAGCTCCCCACGCGCACCGAGCTGGTTGAGGAGATGCTTTCCTTTGAAGATTCCGCCTCGCGATGAGGCGTGGGCTTGATACCAACGTACTGATTTACGCTCACATGCCGTAGCTTCCTCATCATGTCGCGGTGAGGAGATTCTTGATCGATCAGCTCGATCAAGACGAAGTCACGTTGGTCATCACGCCCACCATCCTTCACGAGTTCGTGCACGTCGTTACCGACGGCCGCCGGTTCGAGCCCCCGGTCGCGATCAGCGAGGCGCTCGCTGTGGCTCGGTTCTATCTCGAACATCCGAATGTGGATTGTGTCGCTTTGAACGCCGAAACCAGCGTCGCCGCGTTCGCCCTCTTGGAGAAGTACAAGCTTGGGCGAAAACGCATTGCAGACACCCTTTTCGCGGCGTCGCTCCTTGCGCATGACGTCGGAGAGCTGATTACCTGCAATCCGGCCGATTTTCGAATCTTCGA
>JBGAGQ010000005.1:0-187548 GCA_044226625.1 Thermoanaerobaculia bacterium | reverse complement strand
CCTCAAGCTCGCGCCGCTCGACGCCTTCGAGGGAACGCTCGAAGGGCGGGAGCCAGCGCAACTGCCGACTCTTGCGGCCCTTCAGGCCGCCGGAACTTTGCCCATCGACCCCAGGCCGTCGGCCTTCGGCCCCCGCCCTGGGCTGGGATCTAGCGGCCCGCTGGGCCGCCCCCTTCGCTGAAGGTCTTTCCGCCTGGCGGAAAAACGGTGCGGCCTCCCGTGAATCCGCTTCTCTCGATTCCGCGCGTCTTTCTACCCGCCGTTGAAGCCCCTGGACGGCAGTTCAGCTGGGCAGAGGAAGACGAGGTTCTCGGCTACGGACCGAAGGGCGCATGACCGTCGACGCGATTCGGCGATCGTTCGCTACCCGGGCCGCCGCCCGGCCCAGTAGTTGGGGCGTCGGCGGTTGTGGGCGACAGCGATGATCCAGAGCGTCGCCTCGAGCTCCAGGAAGAAGATCGTGTAGGGGAAACGACGAATCCTAGCCCTTCTCGTCCCGGAGACGGAGTGCTGCGGCCAGACGCGAGGGTGCTCGCGGAGCCTCGCCGTCGTAGCCTCGACCTCTCTGCGGAACTCGCGCCCCAACCCCACCCGTTGCGATTCCTAGGTCGCCGCCGCAACCAGCAGCTCAGCTTCCGCATCCTTGTGGAAGCGAATCGAGCTCACGGATAAAGCTCGCGGAGGCGACCAAAAACCTCCTCCGCCGTGCGGCCCTCGGCATCACCGTTTCGGACTTCGGCTTCGCGTCGGTCGATCTCAGCATCCCATGCGGCCGCCACCTCACCATCGTCCTCGTCGAGAGACTCAAGGAGGTGGTAGGCCAGATCGGCGCGCTCCTCCGAAGAAAGCCCTTCGAGCGTCACCATGAGCTTCTTGACAGCCTCGGTCATCTCGGACTCCTCGGCTCCTATTTTGCCATAGGCCCAGCGGAAGCGGGCTAGCGCCCCAACCTCCATGAATCCACTTCTCACGATTCCGCGCGTCTTTCTATTAAGCGCGACCTTCACCGTCTATCTCGAACGCGCGGTCAACTTGGATCTCAAGGAGAAGCCCATGTCTCTTTCGCCACGCCGTCTGCCCACAATTGGATTCGCCCTTGCCCTGTTCGCGTTTCTTCTGCCGTTCCTCAGCATCTCGTGCGCGGGGGCCCATGTCACGATGACCGGTCTTCAGCTCGCGACCGGGTCGGTTCCCTCGGAGCTTCAGTCGATGGGAATCACGCGGCAGGAATGGAATTCCCAGAACAAGGGGGGCTTTTCGGGCGACTCCTACACGGTGCTCGCGCTGCTCGCGACGATCGGTGGCCTCGTGATCACCCTCGCTTCGGGACCTTGGGTGAGGAAGGCCACCCTGACGTTGGCTACCGCCGCCGCGCTCCTGCTCTCCGCGACCCGAATGAGCATTCTCACCGACTCGCTCAAGGAGGGCCAAGGCCTCGTGACCGTCCAATTCGAGCTCGGCTTCTGGCTGGCCTTTCTAGCGTACGGCTTTACGTTCACTGCCGCCGTGATCTCTACGTGGGATCTCCCGATGTGGCGGCGGGAGAGCCCGCCAGAAGGAAGCCCCCTGCCGGCCGAACCGGGGGTTTGACGCCGAGGGAGCCTTCCCCGCTGCCCTCCTCCCGGGGGGCGGCGGACGTGCAGACGTACGGTCTTAGAGAAGGGGTTCCGTTGCACTCCGGCGCAAAAGGCTGGCGGCCGGCGTTACTCCGGCCTAACGGCCTTCGAGGTGGGAGAGGCCCAGAACCGGAAAGCCTTCCCGCTGAGCTGCGGCTCCGAGCCGGTCGTCGAGACAGACGAACTCGAGTGTCGACGGCCTACCCTCAGAAGCGAGAAAAGCCGCAGCGAGCTGGAGAGCATCGGCAGTCCGCAGTGGGTGTACGCGCAGGAAGCGTCGGGCGGTCTCCAGCACGGCATCGACCGGCTCGATGCGATGCCAATGCGAAGCATGGGAATCCAGTCGACGAAGGGCATGATGAGCGGCCTCCGGCGAAAGAACACCCTCTCGTTCTCGCCGGGAAATTGCCGAGACGCATTCGACCGAGGTTCCCCACCAAGTGATCGCGCCAGGATCGCCGACGTAAAGGTTTTGGAGCGGCAGAGTCGCCTTCTCTTTAACCAGCAGGGGCACAACCGCCGAGCTGTCCCAGAACTTCAACGTCCGCCCCTGCGCTCCTCACGGAGGGCGGCTACGACGCTCCCTCCTTCCGAGGCTTCCGGAGGAGGCGTCATCAGAATCTCACGTGGAAGAGGAGCCGAGGCCCGGCGCAGGAGCCCTTGGCGCTCCAGCCGAGCCAACCGCCCTTCGGGGTCCTCTCCTCCTCCAAGCGCGGCCTCCAAGCGGGCCACCGGCCGACCGCGATCCAGAATGAGGATCGTTTCCCCGGACTGAACCTGATCGACGAGCGCACTCAGGTTGTTCTTGGTCTCTGTCAAGGTGGCTCTCTTCATTTGGCTAGAATAGCCACTTCGTGGCTTCCCTTCAAGCTCAAAGCCGCCATCATCTCGACCTGGGATCACCCGGTGTGGCGGCTGGAAAAGCCCATCGGAAGGAATCCTCTTACCGGGCGAACTGTGCAGTCCTCGGCGGCTTGCGCCCGGGCCATAATGTCCCTGACATCGCGGACGGGAGATCGAACGATGGCCCTGCACCTGCGTCCGGAAATCGAGAGCCTAGCCGAAGAGGTTGCCGAGCTCGTCGGCGAGAGCCCGAACGACGCCGTTCGCCTTGCGTTGGAGGAGCGAAAGGAGAAGTTGTCTTCTCTGCGGATCGTTCGCGGAGGCGATCGCAAGGCCCAGATCCGGCGATGGCTGGAGACCGAGGCCTGGCCCCAGATCCCTGAAGAGAATCTGGGCCGCCGACCGAGCCGGGAAGAGGAAGACGAGATCCTAGGCTACGGGCCCGCAGGGGCATGATCCTCCCCTCCTCAGGTTCGAATCGGAGCGAGGGCACTTTAGCGCAGGAGCGTCCGAGAAAACGATAGTTTTTGGAGAACTTTGTTTTTTGGCCCTGTTCCCTTCCGGAGCCGACGAGGAAATCGAAAAAACTTCGTCGGGCAAAAACTATCGTTTCCTCGGACACTGCGGGTGTAGGGTTGCCTCGCTGGCTCGCGACATCCCCCTCCAATGCCTCGCGCCGACCGGGTCGACGCCCGACCAGGGGTGGTCCGGAAGCGAAAACTGGTGAGCTGGACCAGGCCAGTGGTGATTTGAGTCAGCCCACCGGTGAGCTGGACCGGAACCGTGGTGGCCTGGAGCAGAACAGTAGTGGCCGGGACCGGAACAGTGGTGGCCTGAACCAGAACAGGAGTGGCTCGGCCCCGAACAGCAGTGGGCGGAGCTAGGACCGTGGTGGCTTGAGCCAGGACAGTGGTGATCCGGACCAAAACAGCGGTGAGCTGAACCACTACAGCACTGAGGTGAGTCCGGCCACTGGTGACCCGGACCCGCTACGGGGTGGCTCGGGCCGGCCCGCTTTCCTCAATCGAGCGGCTGACTGTGCAGGATGAAGTGCGCGGGCGACAGCGGCGGTACCTGCTCTCCCTCCGGCCGACCGGTCGCGGTGGGCCCGAGCTCGGGAGAGCGCGCGGCGAGCAGGAAGAGGAGGAGCGCCAGGGATACGAGCGCCGGCCAGCGGCAACATGCAGTTTCGCATCTCATGACGGTCCGAGTGTACCTAGGCGCCCGTCCCTAGGATCCCGTTACGGGACCGGTGACGGCCGGGCGAAACGAGCGGCGGGCCGGGCGAGACGAGCCTGCCGCCCACCCCGGGGCCGGGGCGGGCGGCTCTCGTATTTCCCTTACTTCGCCGACCCGGGCATCCCCAACGCCTGAATCGCGAACGACAGCTCGTCCGTCGCCTCTTCGATCTGCTTCGCGGTCGGCTTGCCGCCGCCGTGGCCCGCTCTCGTCTCGATGCGGATCAGGACCGGCGCCGGCCCGGCTTGCGCGTTCTGGAGCGCCGCGGCGAATTTGAAGCTGTGCGCCGGAACCACCCGGTCGTCGTGGTCGCCGGTCGTGACCAGCGTCGGCGGATAGACGGTTCCCGGTTTGATGTTGTGGTACGGCGAGTACGCGTAGAGCGCCTTGAACTCCTCCGGATCGTCGGGCGAGCCGTAGTCGGACGTCCAGCCCCAGCCGATCGTGAACTTGTGGAAGCGGAGCATGTCCATGACGCCCACGCCCGGGAGCGCCGCGCCGAAGAGATCCGGACGCTGGGTGAGGACGGCGCCCACCAGGAGGCCGCCGTTGCTCCGGCCGTTGATCACGATCTGCTTCGGGCCCGCGATCCCCTCTTTCGTCAGATATTCGGCGGCTGCGATGAAGTCGTCGAAGACGTTCTGCTTCTTGAGCTTCGAGCCGCCGAGGTGCCACGCCTCGCCGTACTCGCCGCCGCCGCGCAGCGAGGCGATCGCGAGCACGCCGCCGCGCTCCATCCAGACCACGCTGCGGACCGCGAAGGCGGGGGTCACCGAGATGTTGAAGCCGCCGTAGCCGTAGAGCAGGACGGGCGACTTCCCGCGCTCGTTCCACCCCTTCTTACCGGTGAGGAAGAGGGGCACCCGGGTGCCGTCCTTGCTCGTGAAGAACACCTCTTTCGTCTCGTAGTCGTCCGGGTTGAAGCCGAGCTTCGGCTCGCGGAAGACGGTGCTCGTCCCGGAGGCGAGGTCGTAGCGGTAGATCGTCGGCGGACGGTTGAACGCGTTGAGCGAATAGAACGTCTCGGGATCGCCCACCTCCCCCTGGAATCCGTTCACCGTCGCGAGCCCCGGAAGCGCCACGGTGCGCACCGACTTGCCCCCGCGGTCGAACACCTCGATCCGCGACGCCGCATCGTGGAGATAGTTGCCGACAAAGCCGCCGCCCACCGCCGTGGCGGAGCGCAGCGTGTCGTCCCGCTGGGGGATCACCTCGCGCCAGTTCGCCCGCTCGGGATGGGCGAGGTCGATCGCGATCACCCGACCTCGCGGCGCGTCGAGCGTGGTCGAAAACCAGAACGTCTGGCCGTCGTTGCCGAGGAAGGTGTAGACCGCGTCGAAGTCGTCGAGCAGGCGGACCACCGGCGAGCCGGGGGTCTTCAGATCCTGGTAATAGAAAGCGTTTTTCACCTCCGTGCCGCGGGTGACCGAGAGCACGAGGTAGCGGCCGTCGTCCGTGACCTGGACGCCGAAGCCGAGGTCCTTCTGGTCCTTCCGTTCGTAGGCGAGCTTGTCTTCCGACTGCGGCGTGCCGACCCGGTGGTAGAAAACCTTCTGGAAGTAGTTCGTGTCGTCGAGCTCGCCGCCCGCCTTCGGCTCGTCGTAGCGGCAGTAGTAGAAGCCCGCGCTGTCGCCGGTCCAGGCGGCGCCGGAGAACTTCACCCAGCGCAGCTCGTCGGAGAGGTCCTTGCCGGTGTCGACGTCGCGCACCTTCCAGATCTCCCAGTCGGAGCCCGCGGTCGACAGGCCGTACGCCCAACGCTTGCCGTCCCGGCTCGCCGCCGAATCGGCGAGCGCGACCGTACCGTCGGACGAGAGGGTATTGGGATCGATCAGCAGCCGCGGCGTGCCGTCGACCTTGTCGAGCACGTAGACCGGCGACTGGTTCTGCAGGCCGTCGTTCGATGCGAAGAAGTAGCGCCCGCCACGCTTTTCCGGCAGCGTGAAGCGCGCGAAGTCCCACAGCTCGGTGAGCCGCTTCTTGATCTCCGGCCGCGCCGGGATCTTGTCGAGGTAGCCGAACGTCACCTTGTTCTGGGCGGCGACCCAGGCGGTCGTCTCGGCCGAGTTGTCGTCCTCGAGCCAGCGGTAAGGGTCGGCGACCGAGACGCCGTGCAGCACGTCCACGTGATCCTCGCGCCGCGTGGGCGGGGCGGCGTAGGGGGAGGCGGCGGAGACCGCTTGGGTGTTCGCCGAGGCGGCCGGGGCGGCGGCGGACGCCGCGAGCGCCGGAGCCGCCATGGCGCCAATACCGCCCATTCCGCCGACCAGTAGGGCGACGGCGCAAACGTCGGTTAGGACTTCGGGAAGCTTGACCGGGTTCATCTCTTCGTCTCCAGATGGGAAAGAGGAGGGACGGGATTCGTCGGGGGTCATAGGTACCCCAACGAGCGAAGGTTTTCGAGGTATTCAACGCTCTCGCGCGCCGCGGCGGATGAAGTGGCCGGAACGCCGTACGTGGCGACCCGGCCGGGGGGCCCGGGCCATCGGCAGCCGGGGGGAGGCACGGGAAGCTCGCCGCTCTGCGGCAGGCCGAGAGCGCGCATCAGCCCGGACGCGAGCGCCTCGGGGGCGAGCGCGGTGGGAGCTTTGGAGCCTCCGCAGCCCGCGGAGCGCCAGAGCAGGATCCGCCCTTCGGCCCCGCCGCGGCGGCCCGGATCGACGATTACCGCGACGGTGTCGAAACCCGGGCGAGCGACGGCGAGCAGGCGGTCGGCCTCGCCCAGCTCCTCGCGCACCCGGTCGCCAAAAGCTAGTGACCCGGCGAGCGAGCCGGCGGGCGAGCCGGCCGCTGCGATGTCGAGGGCGGCGAGATAGAGCGCCGCGGCTTTCGGGCGGAGCGCGAGCCCGTCGAGGAACGCCGCCCGGTAGAAACGGTCCGGCGCGAACGCCCGCGCGTCGAGATCGCGCGCCGCAGGGTCCGAGGGCGCTCCGGAGCTTTCGTTAGGTGCGGCGTTTCGAGCGAGGGCGGCGAGCGCCGGAGTGTCGCCGGCCGGGGCGACCGCCCCTTGGGCCCCTTCGCCCAGGAGCTGATAGCCGCCGTGGGCGACGATCCGCCCGGGGACCGGTGCCGCCGGAAAGGTGGCCCACCAGTCCACCGCGAGCACCGGCTCGCCGCCGCGGGCGGCCAGCTCCCAGAACGCGAACGCCGCGCGCCGTCCTGCTAGCAGCGGCCGATGCTCCGAAAGGCCGAGCGGCACCTCGACCGCGCTCCAATAGGGCCGGAGCGGCCCCGTGCGCATGAGCGTGGTCTTCGCCCCCAGGGGGCGGAAGCCGTCGAGCGACGCAACGCCGTTTTCGGGCGACGGCCGGCCGGTGGCGATCCGGGTCCAGAACGAGGCGGGAGGCTCGTTTCCCCGAGCGTAGGAGAACACCGCGCCGGAGCGCGCAAGCGCGCCGAGCGCCGGCAGCTCGCCGCGGCCGAGTAGATAGTCCAGCTCCGAGGCGAGCACCCCGTCGATCCCGATCGCGAGCACCCGCCCGCCGGGGGCCATCGGCAGCGACCCCGGCGCGTCCTCGGCCGGCCGCCGCGCGGCGAGCAGCGCCGGCACGAGCACCACGAGCACGGCGGCGGAGAGCCCGAGGATCAAGCCGCCGCGCGACAGCGACCAGACCTCCGACGGCTCGTCGGCGAGCCGGATGGCGAGGGCGAGCAGCGCGTGGTGCACCGTCTTCACCAGGGCGTAGAAGACGAACGGCGCCGCGACGCACAGCACCGCGATCTGCCACCGGCCGCTCGCCGCGACCAGCTCCCCGGCGCGCCAGAGCGCGAGCGCCAAGGTGCCCGCGCCAACCGCCGCCGCCGCGCCGAAGGTGAACGCCTCAATCCGGCGCACGTGCGAGAAGCGGAGCACCCAGGCGGTCGCGGCGCCGACCAGGAGGAAGGCGATCGCCGCGGCGAGGGCGATCGGCGGGAAGAGGTGGAGCAGCAGGACCGCCGCGTCGAGCGGATGGGCGGTGAGCGCGCCGTTCGCCGCGGCAAGCCAGAACGCGAGCGGCGGGCCGAGCACGAGCCCCGTGCGCAGGCCGACCTTGCCCGCGAGGACCGCGAGCGCCCGCGCCGGCCGGCGGGGTTTCAAGGCGTCTTGCAGCAGGAAGCGCTCGAAGCCGTGGGAGAGGTACCCCCGCTCGCGCAGCTCTTCTCGGACGCGCTCGAGGTCGGCGGTCTCGCTCGGGGAAAGGCCCTGCATCGGAGGGAGTCTATCCGCTGCGGCGGATCGCCCGAGGGAGGGTAGCCCACCGCCGCCGGGCCGCCCTCCCCCGTTCCGCCGCTCGGCGGTCGATCTCCTCACTGGCAGGTCTGCACGCACCCCTGCCAGCCGTTGGCCCAGTTCGCGGGATTCAGGCACCAGGTGCTGCCGGCGACGGCCGCGCCGCTGCAGCACGAGGTCTGGCTCAGGACGTCGTCGACGCCGCCTGAAGGAATGCATCCGCCCACCGGCTGCGTCGCACAGATCTGCTGGCAGGTTGTAAGGTCCGACGGATTGACGCAGAAGGAGGAGCCGTTCACCGCGAGCCCGCTGCAGCAGCTCGTGCTGCCCAGGCTGTCGTCCACCCCGCCGTCGGGAATGCAGGCCGGCGTTTCGGCCGGCAGCTGGAGCTGCCAGGCGCCGCGGCCGTAGGTGCCGAGCGTGAGGACGTGGGGCGAGTCGTCGACCTCCAGGTCCATGGCGACCACGCCGAGCGGCAGGCCGGCCATTTGCGGCAGGAAGTTGTCGCCGTTGTCTTCGCTCACGTACACCCCGATGTCGGTCGCGACGAAGAGGCGCTGGCGGTTGACCGGATCGATCGCCACCGAGTTCGCCGGCACGTCCGGCAGACCGTTGCCGACCGCAGCCCACGTGCCGCCGCCGCTCGTCGAGCGGTAGAGCTTGTTGCCGCCGAAGCTGCTGCGCGTGGCGAAGACCCGGAGCCTCGAGGTCGGATCGACCGCCAGGTCCGAGACCGTGCCAAACCCGAAGTTTCCTGTCACCTCGGTCCAGGTGACCGGGGAGGTGACGACGTTGCTCGTCCGGAAGATTCGCCCGTCGGTGAACCCGGCGTAGAGCGTGCCGCCGCTCGTCGGCGTCGAGCCCAGGGCCGAGAGGATGCCGAACGAGAGACCGCTCGAGATCTGCGACCAAGAGATCGCCCCGCGGGCGCTGGTGCGATAGAGATTCGCCGCCCCGGTGACCAGGTACGAGGCCGAGCCGGCGGGGATCACCACGTACTCCGTCTTCCAGGGGAAGCCCGTGCCCAACCCGCTGTTGGAAAGGCCCGAGAAGGAGCTCGTGCCGCCGCCGTTCGACGAGCGGTAGATCTGCGGCCGGTTCCCGTTGTTGGGGTCCGGGTAGGACTCGATGAAGACGTAGTTTGGGTTGCCCGCGTCGACCGCGTTGGTGAACCCGTCGCCCGTCACCGTGACCACGTCCCAGATCGAGCTCGTGGTGCGGATCTCCGAGGAGTTGTCCTGCGCGCCGCCCCAGATCCGGCTCGAGTTCGTGGGGTGGACGGCGACGTCGTAGAACTGCGTGACGGTCAGGTTGCCGTTCAGGTTGGCATAGGTCGAGCCGCCGTCGTCGGTCCGCCACAGCCCGCCGTCGCTACCCACCCAGAACCGGTTGACGTTGGTCCGCGAGTAGCGGACCACCTGGATGTCCTGATGCACCCGCTGCGACGCGCCCCAGCCCGAGATGAGCGGCGAGAGGGTCGTGCCGCCGTTGGTCGAGCGGTTGAAGAGGATCGAGCCGACCAGGAGCGTGTCGCTCGTCGTCGGGCTGACGTCCAGAGTCAGGTTGTACCAGCATTGGTCCGTGCAGGCGCCGGTGTTGCGCAGCGACCAGTTGGATCCGCCGTCGAGCGAGCGGTACAGCAATCCCGACTTGTTCCCAGTCTGAAACAGGGCGTAGAGCACGAGCCGGTTCGTGGGTGCCATCGCCAGGCGCACCCTGGAGAACGACGAGAACGGCAGGCCGCCGGCCAATTGGGACCAGCTCGCGCCGCCGTCGGTCGAGCGGAACACCCCCCCGTTCGAGGTCGTGTTGCCGCCGATCGAGGCGTAGACCGTGCTCGGAACCAACGGGTCGAACAGGAGGTCGTTGGGCTGGCCGGTGAGCACGAAGCTCCAGGTGATGCCGCCGTCCGTGGAGCGCCGAATCCCGTCTCCCGTGAGCGCGCCGCCCGAGCAGAAGCCGGGACCTCCCGCGAGCACCAGGCTGGAATTACCCGGTTGCACCGCGACGGCCGTCACGTTCGAGAGGCCCAGGGCGGTGCCGCCCGAACCGTTGCTGGCCTGAAACGACGCGCCCGCGTCGGTGGAACGGAAGAGGCCCATGCCGAAGTATTCGGAGCAGCCCCACCCCTTCTCTCCCGTGCCCACCCAGACGTTGTTGGCGTTGTTCGGGTCGAGCGCCAGGGAGCCGATCGTCCCGGTCCCGATCGCGTCGAACAGCGGGGTCCAGAACGAGCCGCCGTCCACGCTCTTCCACAATCCGCCGGACGCCGTGCCCAGGTAGATCGTCTGCTCGTTCGTCGGGTGGATGGCCAGGGCGGAGACCCGGCCGGCGACGCGCCCCATCTGCCAGCCCGTCATGTTCATGGGCGACGGTCCCAGGGATTGCCAGGAGAATCCGACCACCCGTTCGGGCCCTTGGGACCGCACGATGCGCCGTTGCTCCTGGACCGCCTGTTCGCGCAGCTCGCCCGGACGGTAGGTGAAATCGAGTCCGCGGCGTTCGGCGAACCACCGCTCCCGCTCGCGGATCTGCTCTTCTTCTCCGTTGCGCTTGTCGCCTGGCGATTTCTCCTTGACCGGCAGGACTGCCGCGGCGGCCCAGAGAGGGTAGAGGCAACTCAAGACGGACAGCGCGACGATCGCTCGCTTTTTCATGGATCAGCCCACCTTTCCTAGCGCTCAAAAGGACGAGGGAGGGCCTTCGCCCTCCCCTCGAAAGGGCGCTCGTTTCGAGCCGGCTCGCCCGGCTCCTACCAAGGGTCCTCTACCTATTTCAGTGTCGTGGGATGCGCACTCGAGACAGCCCGCGCCGGAGGGCGCCGGCTTACCGTCTGCGGTGGCGGACGAAGCGGGCGATCTCGCGCAGCGGCTCGGCTTTTTTGCCGAGCGGCTCGAGCGAGGCGACGGCGAAGCCGAGCAGCTCGGCTTCGAGCGTCTGCGCGCCGGCGACCCCGAGGCGCTTGACGAAGGTCACCTTCGCGGTGTCCTGGCCGACGTCCTTGCCCGCCTCTTCCGGGGTCGAGAGGACGTCCAAGAGGTCGTCGGAGATCTGGAACGCGAGGCCGAGGTTCTTGGCGTAGCGGGAGATCAACTCGAGGTCGGAGCGCTTGGCGTCGGCCGCCATCGCGCCGAGCTCGCCGGCCGCCATGAACAGCGCGCCGGTCTTGTGGCTGTGGATGAACTCCATCCGCTCGAGATCGAGCTCCTCCGGACGGCTCGAAAGGTCGAGCGCCTGGCCGCCGATCAGCCCCTGGCTGCCGATCGCCGCGGCGAGGTGGTGGATCATGTCCTCCGCCGTGTAGCGACGACCGGGCAGGTGATGCGCCGCCTCCGCCACCAGGGCGTAGGCGCGGTTCAGCAGGGCGAGCGCCGCGAGCAGCGCCACCGCCTCGCCGAACTCGCGGTGCACCGTCGGGCGCCCGCGCCGGAGCGCCGCGTCGTCCATCGCCGGCAGGTCGTCGAGGATCAGCGAGCAGGCGTGGACCATCTCGATGCCGCAGGCGATGTCCAGGACCCGCGCCGAGCGGTCCGAGCGCCCGACGCGATCGAAACCCGTGCCGAACAGATCGGCCACCACCAAGGTGAGGATCGGCCGCAGCCGCTTGCCCGGGCTCATCAGCGCGTAGCGCATCGCCCGGTGGACGTCTTCCGGACGCTCGTCCTCGCGCGGCAGCAGCTCGGGCAGGCGCAGCTCGACCCGGCGACCGAGATCGAGCAGACCTTGAGAAAGCGGTGGGGGGGCGGAGGGGGGAGGCGAATCAGGAACCATGAAGCGTTCTTGATTCCCGATTCGCCATTCCCGATTCCTAAAACGCCGCGATCGCCTCGTCCTCGGTCTCGTAGACGTCGAAGACGGTGATCAGCTGGGTGATGGTGAGGATGTCCTGGAGCTTCGCCGGCAGCGCCGCGAGCTTGAGCTTCGCGCCCCGGTTGGTGACCGTGGTGTAGGTGCCCACGAGCTCACCCACGCCGGTCGAATCGATCGTCGTCACGTCTTTCAACGCGATGACGACCTTCGTGGCCCCGGCGGCGAGGGCGTCCTGCAGCGTGCTGCGCAGGGCCTGCTCCCCCGAGCCGAGGGTCAGCTTGCCCTTCAAGTCCAAAATCGTAACGCCATCGCGCTGGCGCACCGAAACGTTCATTCGCGCTCCTCTCTTGGTTCTTGCCGTCCCGCCGTTTCACGATCGACTCCAGCGGGGAGCCGTTTTCGCAGAGTGACCACGGTACCGCCGTCGGGACGGAGACCGTATTGCACTTCGTCCATGAAGCTCCGCATGTAGAAAATGCCGCGCCCGCTCGGCTTGAGCAGGTTCTCCGGCGCCAGCGGATTCGACACCTCGCCGGGCTCGAAGCCCGCTCCCTCGTCTTCCACCCGAATGACCAGGCTTTCCCCATCGAGCCCGAGATCGACCTCGACTCGTTTCGTCGGATCCTGGCGGTTGCCGTGCTTGATCGCGTTGGCAACCGCCTCTCGGACGGCGATGTCCACCCAGTGACGGGCGTCCTCGTCCATACCGAGGCGCTCCAACGAATCCTTGAGCACCACCTGCACCAGCTCGATGTTCTCGAACCGGCTGCCGATCCCGAGGTGAAAGCGGTGTTCCAGGGGCATCGTAAGGGGGCAGTCTACCAGAAGCCGCACGCGTTCCTAGGACCGCCGGAGGGCCGTCGGAGTTCCCGATCGGGCCGTAAAGCGGCCTCCGACCCGGCGAGACATGCCGCGCGTCATCCGCCTATCCGTTCATGAACCGCATGGTGGCGGGGATGACGACGAGCAGTTGGATCGCGTCGAACAGAGCGTGCGCGGCGATCGCCGGCCAGAGGTTCTGGCGCCAGCGGACCAGGAAGGCGTAGATCAACGAAAGGAGCGTCACGCCGACGAGCATGAACGGCGAGCCGTAGGCGGCGTGAGCGACCACGAACGCGGCGGTCGAGAACGCGATCCCGACGCGCGGCTGGAGCAGACCGCGGAAGAAGGTCTCCTCGACGACCCCGGCGGACAGGCTGAGCAGCACGCGGATGCCGATCGGCAGGCCGGCGATCCACGGGATCATCGCGGGAGGCTGGCGGGGCAGGAAGCGCTCCCCCCCCGCCGAGGCGATGACCAGGGCGATCACGACCATCGCCGCGATCACCACGAACCAGATCCCGAGACCGGCGACCAGGCCGAAGCCGATCTCCGACAGAGGCGACGGCGCCCGGAAGCCGAGCTGCGCCGCGAACTGCCGGCCGAGCGTCGGCGGCACCGGAGGCGGACCGGGCGGGACGAGCGGCGGACCGGCTTCCGAAAAGGAAGGGCTCGGCTCGGGAGGGATGCTCAGTCCGGCGGCATCAGGGGTTCGCTCGGTCGATCCGATTGGCGGCTCGACCGAGGCTCCTTCGGCCGCAGCCGCTTCCATCGCGTCCTCAGAAACGGAGTTGAGGCTCCCCTCCCCCGAGGCGTCGGTCCACGCGATCTCCCGCGCCTCGGCGGCGACCTCGCGCGGCGCGGCGAGCAATTCAGCGCTCAACGCATCCGGGACTGGCAGGAGCCCGGCCTCCGGCGCGGCGACGTTCTGGCCCGGCTCTTGGATCAGCTCCGGCTCGTGGTTCCGCTCGACCGGAGCGACCGCGACGGGCTCCGGCCGCGGTCGCACCGCGAAGCCCAGCGCGAACCAAGAGAGGATGACGAACGAGAGGAACATCTGCAAACCGAACAGATCCGCGTAGCTCATCCCCTTGAAATCGCTCTGGGCCGCTACCCCCGTCCCCAAGATCAAGAACGCGGGGAAAATGGCGACCCAGAACACTGACGCGAGCAGGAGGAACGCGAGGGCGCGGCGCAGCGGCCGGCGAAAGCCGGGAGGAAACAGCCTCCGGCGCTTGCACGAGAAGTCGACGTACAGGGCCGCTCCCGCGGCGAGCGCGGCCGCTTCGAGCGCCGGGCGCAGGAGGTCGAGGATTTCGAGAATGCGGGCAGGCATGGGGCCTCAGATCTTGCTCTTCTGGCGGTAGGCGCGCAGCATGATCAGGCAGCCGTTCAAGCGCTGCAGCTTGCGGTTGCGCTGCTGGATCGCGGGAATGTCGTCGAGCGGTGCCTGCTCCGACCGGTACTCTCGGAGCGCCCGTTCGACCTCGAAGCTCAACTGATCGAGGTCCGCCCGGGTGAGGCTCTTGAACGTCCGCTCGGTCACCAACTGCACCCCCTCCGCGATGTCGCGGGCGAGCGACCACGCGCTGCCACCGAGGAAGGCCATAGGGGCTCGATCTTACATGGCGAAAGGGCCGGGCAAGCTCGGTTCGGGAAAGGCCCCCACCTCGGTCCTCCCCCGCAAGCGGGGGAGGAGGTCCTTTGGAAGGGTCGCCCGCGATCAGGGAGCAATCGCCTCCGTAAGGTCTCACAGGGTGCAGTGGAACCGACACCGTCAAGTCCCTCCCCCCGCTTGCGGGGGGAGGCCAGGAGGGGGGCCGAAGCTGCCTGCACCCAAAGCCCCCACCTCGGTCCTCCCCCGCAAGCGGGGGAGGAAGCGCTTCGGAAGGGTCGCCCGCGCCCTGGGCGAGATCGCCTCCGTCAGGTCACTCTCCCGAGCGCAGGGGAACCGCCACCATCACGTCCCTCCCCCCGCTTGCGGGGGAGGCCAGGAGGGGGGCCCGAAACTGCCTGCACCCAAAGCCCCCACCTCGGTCCTCCCCCGCAAGCGGGGGAGGAAGCACTTCGGAAGGGTCGCCCGCGCTCTGGGCGAGATCGCCTCCGTCAGGTCCCTCTCCCAAGCGCAGGGGAACCGCCACCGAAACGTCCTTCCCTCCGCTCGCGGGAGGAACCGCCTCCATCACGTCCCTCCCTCCAGGGCGCAGGGGAACCGCCGCCTTCAAGTCCCTCCCCCCGCTTGCGGGGGGAGGCCAGGAGGGGGGCCTCGCTCAGCAAACCCCGGAACCGCGCCACGCTCCACCTGCTCTAATCGTCAGGCGAAGTCGTCTCGCGCCCTGGAGGTCGCAATGGATCTATCGCCGACGTTCGTCTGCTGTTTCGGCTGCCCCCTGGCGATCCGCTTCGTCGCCACGGCGATCCTGATCGCCCTCGCCGGGCTCGTCCCGGGGCGGGCTCTCACCGCGTGGCAGGGACAGCTCGCCCGAGGCCTGGGGCACGGCCTCGCCCTCGCCGGCTCGATCGCGGGGCTTTTCGCCCTCCTCTCGATCGCGCGCTTCGGCGTCGCCTGGACATCGGGCTGGGCGCCCGTGGGTTCGTTGGGCGATCTCGACACCTTCGTTCCCTTGGCCACAAGACAGCCGATCTACGACGGGATCTTCGGCCTCGGCTGGCTCGTTGCGATGGTCGCGATTTGGGTCGCGGTGCCGCGGATCGTCGCCGCGGTACGGGCCGGCGCCTTCCTGGCCCGCCCCTGACGAATGCGAGAACGCTTCGACCCGGCGAAACCGCGGCGCGCCGTTCGGAGAACTAGGAGATAGACACCGTTCCCTCCTGAGAGGAGAGTGCCATGGATTTATCGGGTCCCTGTTGGGACTGCCCTGAATCGCTGCCTTCCATCACGTTCGCCGTTCTGATCGCCCTCGCTGTCCTCGTCCTCGGACGCCTGCTCGTCGCGACGAAGGGCCGTTTCGGTAGAGGCCTCGGCCAAGGCCTTTCGGTCACAGGGCTGATCCTGGGCCTCGTCGCCTTGCACGCAATCCTGCGCTACGGGATCGCCTGGCCTGCCGGCTGGAGCCATCTGGCCGAACGTTCCTGGTTCCCCGCCTCCCCCGAAGAAGCCGCGAGATTTGAGCTCTACGACCGCGTCTTTGCCATCGCCTGGCTCGTCGCGATCATCGTGGCCTGGGTCGCGGTGCCGCGGATCGTGGCCAGCACACGGGCAGAAGAACGCCCGTGAACGTTTGAATCCCCCGAACGCGCGAGGGACGCCCGCCATCGTCTCCCGTGGGCCGGCTTCCGTGGGCCACTGGTTTCAAATCCACGCCCCGCACGGGGGGCGACGACCTACCTCGACCAGCTCCGCGGGAGGGCGTCGTGTCCACTCCAAGCCCCTTCACGGAGGGCGACTCGCCCTGCGCGAGGCCCTGCTCACCCTGGAGGGAAAACCCCTTGGCCAGGTGCCGTATGTGCGAATCCGCGGCACGCGCGCACAAAGCGGAGAGCGGAAGCGGCTGAGCAGGCCACAAATGTGCGAGCGCGGCTGGAGATTGTGCAGAGCGGCTCCAGAAAACGCCTCGCGCGGTCCATGGCACCGGAGATCTCGCCCGCAACGCACAAGGACCGGAGGGACCTGCACAAACGAGGAACGCAATGCGGGTTCGCGGGAGGGGAATTCGAGAATGCTCCCCCTGCGAATCCTCTTCCGCCCCAGCGACTCGCACATCGTTCCAGCCGATCCGCACAAGTGAAGCTTGGATCTCCGCCTCCGTAGCCCGCCGCTGCACAGATTTCACTTGCCTCTGCACAAAGCGAAACTGGACGAGCGGTTCCGTGGCTCTCCGCACCTCTCCGGCGCACCGACTCCGCACAAAGCCGCCGTGCGCCCGCACAAGGAACGCCCGCGCGCCGAAATCCGGCGCGGGGAGGCACGGAGAAATCGGTCGTCCTCCCGGTGGTATCATTCACGTTCGGACGTCTAGGTCCGAAACCCTCATGACCACGATCGCGGAGCGGGAGGTCTCCTTCCCGGATCCCCGAAAATCCGCCGCCTCGCGAAGGAGAACCCCCTTGAGCCGCTTCCCCGGTGTCGATTTCATGGAGTTCGATTCCCTGCTGTCTGAAGAAGAGCGGATGGCGCGCGACACCGTGCGCGAATTCGTCGACGACAAGGTCAAGCCAATCATCGAGGAGTGCCACCGCGAAGGGCGCACCCCGCTCGAGCTGGTGCCCGAGATGGGACGGATGAACCTGTTCGGCGCGACGATCGACGAATACGGCCTGCCGGGCCTGAACAACGTCGCCTACGGCTTGATCATGCAGGAGCTCGAACGGGGCGACTCCGGCCTGCGCAGCTTCGTCTCGGTCCAGAGCTCGCTCGTCATGTACCCGATCTATACCTTCGGCTCCAAAGAGCAGCGCGACCGCTGGATTCCGCCGCTCTCGACCGGCGAGGCGATCGGCTGCTTCGGCCTGACCGAGCCCGATTTCGGCTCGAACCCGGGCGGCATGCGGACGACCGCGAAGAAAGTCGGCAACGAGTGGGTCCTGAACGGCTCGAAGCAGTGGATCACCAACGGCACGCTCGCCGACGTCGCGGTGGTCTGGGCGAAGACCGAGGACGGCGTGCGGGGCTTCCTGGTCGAGAAGGGGACGCCGGGCTTCACCTCGTCGGACCAGCATGGGAAGTTCTCGCTTCGGGCGTCGACCACGTCGGAGCTCGGCTTCCACGACTGCCGCATCCCGGCCGAGAACCTGCTGCCCGGCTCGACCGGCCTGAAGAGCCCCCTCATGTGCTTGAACCAGGCGCGCTACGGCATCGCCTGGGGGGGATTGGGCGCGGCGATGGAGTGCTACTACACGGCCCTCACCTACGCGAAAGAGCGCGTCCAGTTCGCCGGCCAGCCGATCGCGAGCCATCAGATGGTGCAGGAGAAGCTGGTCTGGATGGTCTCCGAGATCACCAAGGGGCAGCTGCTCGTCTACCAGCTCGGCAAGCTCAAGGACTCCGGGCGGATCAAGCACCAGCAGATCTCGCTCGGCAAGCGGAACAACGTCTGGGTGGCGCGCGAATGCGCCCGCCTCGCCCGCGAGATCCTGGGGGCGAACGGCATCGTCGACGACTACCCGGTCATCCGCCACATGCTGAACATCGAGTCGGTCTTCACCTATGAAGGGACGCACGACATCCACGCCCTGATCATCGGCGAGGCGATCACCGGCATCCCGGCGTTCAATCCGCCGCTGGTCGAAGGCAAAGCGGTGCGGCCGGCCGTGGCGATCCCGGTCGAGGCGGGGAGCGTCGGCTGATGGCGATCGACCAACGCCTGGAACAGGATTTCATCCGCGTCACCGAGCAGGCGGCGCTCGCGGCGGCGAAGACCATGGGCTTCGGCGAGCGGAAGCACTCCGACCACGTCGCGGTCGAGGCGATGCGCCGCGAGATGGACCTGCTCGACATGCACGGCCGGATCGTGATCGGCGAGGGCGAGCGCGACAAGGCGCCGATGCTCTTCGTCGGCGAGGAGCTTGGGGCGTCGCGCGGCAAGCCGGACGCCCCGAAGGTCGACATCGCGGTCGATCCGCTCGAGGGGACCAACCTCTGCGCGACCGGCGCCCCGGACGCCGTGGCGGTGCTCGCCGCCGCGGAGCGCGGGGGCCTTCTCCACGCGCCGGACGTCTACATGGAGAAGATCGTGGTCGGCCAGACCGCCCGCGGCACGATCCACCTCGACGCCCCGGTGGCCGAAAACCTGCGCAATATCGCCGCCGCGTTCAACCGCAAGGTGAGCGACCTCACGATCGTCGTGCTCGACCGGACGCGCCACGAGCAGCTGATCGCCGACATCCGGAGCGCCGGGGCGCGCATCCGGCTGATCGGCGACGGCGACCTCTCGGCCGGCATCGCGGCGGCCGTGCGCGGTACCGGGGTGCACGCCGTGATGGGGATCGGCGGCGCGCCGGAAGGGGTGATCACCGCCGCGGCCATGCGCTGTCTGGGCGGCGAGATCCAGGCGCGGTTGAAGGCGCTCGACCCGGAGCAGGAGCAGCGCCTCAGAGACCTGGAGATCATGGATTCCGACAAGGTCTACAGCACCGAGGAGCTCGCGCCCGGCGAGGAGATCCTGTTCTCTTCGACCGGCGTCACCGACGGCGAGCTGCTCAAGGGGGTGCGCTTCTTCGGCGGCGGCGCCCGGACCTCGACGCTCTTCATGTCGCTCAACCGGCGGATCATCCGCTTCGTCGACACGATCCACCGCGAGCAGGTGACCACCCCGGTCTGGTTCCAATAGGCCGGTCGACGACGAGATGATCAAACCCGATCGTTGGATCCGCTCCTGGGGCGAGGAGGGGGGCGTCCGCCCGTACGAGCCCGCCCAGGTCAACTCGGCGAGCTACGACGTGCGCCTCTCCGACCATTGGATCTGCCCGACCCGCGACCCGGAGGAGTTCACCTCCAGCGCGGTCAAGCTCTTCCCGGGCGAGGTGATCCTCGCCTCGACGCTCGAATACGTGCGCATCCCCCGCACGGTCGCCTGCGACCTGAAGCTCAAGTCGACGCTCGGCCGGCTCTGGATCAACCACTCCCTCGCCGGCTGGTGCGACCCGGGGTTCGAAGGGAACATCACCCTGGAGCTCCAGAACCTGGGCCCCGCGCCGTTCGTCCTCGAGGCCGGGCGGCGGATCGCCCAGCTGATCTTCATCGCCATGGAGTCGGAGCCCGAGGTGGCCTATGGCGAGCCCGGCTCGTCGTCCCATTACCAGGGACAGACCGGAACGACCCCGGCGCGGTAAAGTCCAGATTCGACGAGTCGTGAGCGCTCGATTCGTCGATTCGGACCGCCGGGGACCGGCGTGGCCAGAAAACTCCCCGGAACTATAATCGGCCGTCGCGGATCGCCATGGGCATCGTCGGAAATCTCAAGACCATGCAGCTCGCCGAGCTGCTGCAGTGGCTTTCCCAGAGCCAGAAGACGGGAACGCTGCAGGTCACGCATCTGAAGATCGAAAAGAAGATCTTCTTCCGCGAGGGCCGGGTCATCTCCTCTTCCTCGACCAAGCCGGAGGAGTATCTCGGCCATTTCCTGGTGAGCCAGGGTTTCATCAGCGACGAGGACCTGACGAAAGCGGTCCAAGATCAGGGCAAGACCGGCAAGCTGCTCGGCCGCATCCTGGTCGATTCCGGGGTGATCTCCGAACAGGAGCTCCACCGGCTCCTCCGGCTCAAGGCCGAAGAGAGCATCTACGACCTGTTCACCTGGACCGAGGCCGACTTCAAGTTCCTGGACGACGTGCTCCCCGAGCACCCGATGATCCCGATGAACCTGGACGTCACGGCGATCATCCTCGAAGGGGTGCAGCGGGTCGACGAATGGAACCGCCTTCGCGCGGTGATCCCCTCCTCCGACTCGATCCCGGTCCAGATCGCGATGTGGGACGAGACCGATCTCGACGCGGGCAAGCGCAAGGTCCTCGAGCACGTCGACGACGAGCGGACGGTCGGCGAGATCCAGCGCGAAACCCACTCGGCCGAATTCTTCGTCTACCGCGTCCTGTTCGACCAGTATCGCGAGGGGCGCCTCAAAATCGTGAAGCCGCGCTGGATCGGGCCGGGGACGAACCTGACCGGCCGTTTCCCCGTGATCACGGTACCGAGCACGAACGGGGCGGCGATCGACTTCTCTCAACTGCTCACCGCCGCGCAAAAGTATCTCGACGAGAAAGAGTACGAGCTCGCGCTCCGCCACCTGCGCGCAGCCCGGAGCCTCGAGCCCGAGAAGCGCGAGACGGAGACGGCCCTCCGCGACGGTGAGCGGAAAGTGCGCGAGGCGGTCGAGCTCGCCGGGGTGACCCTCGGCTCGATCCCGAAGCTCGCGCGCAAGATGGAAGAGCTCCAGACGCTCAAGATCTCGCCGCAAGAGGGCTTCATGCTCACCCGGATCTCCGGCACCTACGACATCCAGGCGATCGTGAAGATCACTCCGATGCCGCAGCTCGACGCGCTCCTCGTCTTCTGGAAGCTCGCCCAGGCCGGGCACATCACGCTATCGGCCGGCAAGGGGAAGTAAAAGCGGAAGTAGGGGCCTACAGCCGCGGCCGCGAAACGTGCGGATGGCCGCGGATCGCGAAACGCAGCGGCCACGCGACGGCCTCCCCCGCGTAACCGATCCCCACCCGCGGACCGACCGCGATCTCTTCCGGAGCGACGGGCTCCCCTTCGACGATCCGCAGCGCCCCGCAGTCGAGCCGCACGCCATCGTCCGCGCGGTCGATCCCGAGCGCTTTACACAGCCGTCCCGGCCCACCCGCGACATCCCCCGGCCGCGCCCGAGCCAGTCCGCGTCGGGCGAGCATCCGCTCCAGACCCTCCACCGGCTCTCCGGCACGGATCAAGACCGCGCTGCCGAGGTCCGCCCCCTCGGTCACCACGTTCAGGCAGAAGTGCATGCCGTAGATGAAATAGACATAGGCGTGCCCCCCGGGCAGGTAGAGGCATTCGTTGCGAGCCGTCCGCCGGCCCCCCCAAGCATGGCTCGCCCGATCCGGCCCGCCGAGATAGGCCTCCGTCTCGACGATGCGGACCACCAGGCGCTCGCCCTCGATCTCCCGGACGATGAACCGCCCGAGCAGCTCGCGCGCCACCAGCTCGGTCGGGCGGCGGTAGAAGCGGAGGGGTAGGGGTTTGAGTGCCGCGCGAGTCATGGGCGGGCGGATGGTAGCGCCGATGGAGGGCGGATTTCGGACCTATAATCCCGCCATCCCATGATCCCCCCTCTCTTCGCCGACCTACCGGCGCCGTTCGCCGCGCGCTTCGATCCGGATGCTCCTTGGTCGCTGCTGGGCGAGGCGCTGGACGAGATTCTCTCCGCCCTCCCCTCCTCGGCGATCGAGATCGGCGTGCCGCCGGAGGTGTTCCTGGCAGGCGACGGGATCGCGATCGGCAAGGGGACGCGGCTCGGTCCTGGGGTGGTGATCGAAGGGCCGGCGTGGATCGGCGAGGACGTGGAGATCCGCCCGGGCGCGTACCTGCGCGGCGGGGTCTGGATCGGCGACGGCGCGGTGATCGGGGCGAGCACGGAGGTGAAGCGCGCGATCTTCCTCCCCGGAGCGCGAGCGCCGCATCTGAACTACGTGGGCGATTCGATCCTCGGCGCGGAGGTGAACCTAGGCGCTGGGACGATCCTCTCGAACTTCCGCCACGACGGCCGGGAGATCCGCGTCGGCAAGGACCGGCCGAGCGGGCGACGGAAGCTCGGCGCGGTGCTCGGCGATCACGTCCAGACCGGGTGCAACTGCGTGATCCACCCCGGCGTGGTGGTCGGGCGCGAGACGCAGATCTATCCCGGGGTCCAGCTCCGCTCGGGTGTGTACGACGAGAAGCTCCTGATCAAGCTGCGGCAGGAGTTGGAGATGGTTTCGCTCGGATAGTCGCGCGGGCCGCCTGATGTTGTCGCTACCCCCCTCCTGGCCTCCCCCCGCAAGCGGGGGGAGGGACGTGCTTCCGGACGTCGGAGGCAGACGCTGCCTCTCGTCTTCCCCTCCTCCAAGCGTCGTGACCGTGCGAACATCCAGCAGGACTCTCGGAGGCGCCGCTTTTCTTCCTCCCCCGCTCGAGGGGGAGGACCGAGGTGGGGGCCCTCCCGAACCGCTACACGAACCGCGGCCGAGGGAACGCCATCGTCGGCGTGCCGGTCGCCGGCTGGCAGACGACCATGACGGTCCGGTCGTCCTGCGCCGGCTCCCCTTCCGAGAAGCGCTCGACGTCTTGGAACACGCCTTCGACCACCTCTTGCGCCGGCTTGCCTCGCTGGGCGCTCGCGACTTGGATGAGGCGGCGGAGGCCGTACTCTTCGCGGTCGGCGCCGTCGCCCTTGCCCAGCGCTTCGACGATGCCGTCGGTGTAGAACACCAGCATGTCGCCCGGCTTCATGATCACGAAGCCGCGCTCGTAGGAGGCCGAGGCGAGCGGCCCGAGGACGGGACCGCCTTCTTCGAGCAGGCGGCAGGTGCCGTCGGCGGACAGGTGGAACGGCGGCGGGTGGCCCGCGTTGACGTAGATGAAGTTTCCGTTCAGCTCGAGCTCGCCGTAGAACATCGAGACGAACCGGCTGGTGAGCGTGCTCCGGTGGATGATCGAGTTCAGCCGCTCGACGGTGCGGACGATCTTCAGGTCGCGCGCGAGCCCCATGCGGAGGCCCATGTAGATGTCGCGCACCTGGAGGGCTGCCGTGAGCCCGTGCCCCGAGACGTCGGCGATCGCCAGGCCGAGGATCTTCTCGGTGAGCGGGATGTAGTCGAAGAAGTCGCCGCCGACGCTCTCCATCGGCTCGAAGCGGCCGAACAGGTCGAACTGGCCGTAGGTCGGCACGCGCCGCGGCAGGATCGAGGCCTGGATCTTCCGCGCCTCTTCGTACAGCGTGCGCATCCGCTCGCGCCGGATCTTCTCGTTGATGCTGTGGCGCAGGATGCCGAGCGAGAACCGGACGTCGTCGGCCGAAACGCCCTGGGCGATGTCGAACGCCAGGACGAAGTCCTCGTCCCCCACCTCGACCGCCGCGAAGCGCTGGACGCCGAGCTTCGCCTCGAGCTCCGGGTCGACGCCCGGGTCGCTGGTCGCCATGTAGACGACGCCCTCTTCGGCGAGCCGCTCGAACGGCGGATAGGACCAGGGGATCTTCAACCCGAGGTCGACCGGCGCGGCGTCGCCGAATCGGCGTTCGAGGACGTACATGTTCCCCTCCAGCCGGTAGAGCCGGCCGCCGTAGATGCCGAGCTCGCCTCGGAATTTCTGGATGATCGTCTCGATTACGGTTTGGATCGTGCTCGAGACGTCGTCCGAGCGGTCGATCGCCGAGACGACCTGCTCGACCTTCTTCATCAGCTCGCGGTAGTTGACCGCGCGGACTTCCGTGGACATCGACACTCTCCGGGGGTTGGGGGCGGGATCGAGCCGGACGGCCGGCGCCCTAGCCCTGATCCACGATCGCTTTGACGATCCGGTCCTGCTCGCGGTGGGCTTCCTCGTTGCTGCGGGTCTGGTTCAAGAGGATCGAGAACGCGTAGACCCGGCCCGACACCGCGCGGGCGTAACCCGAGAGGCTCGAGACGTCGGCGAGCGTGCCGGTCTTGGCGTAGACGTTGCCCTGGTACGGAGGGCTCGCCAACCGCGATTTCCACCCGCCGTTGTCCTCCCCGCCGTAGGGCAGGGATCGGACGAACTCCGAGCCCGAGGGGTGATACCACATGTGGCGCAGCAGCCGCGTCATCTGGCGCGGCGAGAGCTGGTTGCCGCGCGACATGCCGGAGCCGTCGGCGAGGCGGAACGACCCGGCCGGCACGCCGAACGAGAGAAGGAACTCCCCCACCGCCTGCGTTCCCTCGCGCCAGCCACCGTGACCGCAGCGCCGCGCGCCGAGCAGCTTGACCAGGCTTTCGGCGTAGAAGTTCTGGCTCCGCTTGTTGGCGACCTCGACCGCGGAGAGCAGGCCGCTCCGGTAGGCCGCGAGCCGCTCCCAGACCTCGCCGGGGAGGCTCTCCACCGGTTGAGGCTGCCCAGCGACCTCGATTCCCTCTTCGCGCAGGGCGTCGATCAGGGAGGAGCCGAAATAGAGCGTCGGATCGGGAACCGAGATCCAGGTGTCGAACGGCCCTCGAGCGGTGCCGATCTTGCCGGAGACGATCAGCAGGTCCCCTTCGCGCCGGACCACCGGATTCGCCGCCCGGCCGGCGACGGTGCGCGCCCGGTTGTCGAGCCGGAACAGCTTGACCGGCGGGATTGTCTCGATCGACGGCGCCTCACCGGGGGCGTTCGGCCGGACCCGGATCAGGATGCAGTTGTCGTTGAACGACAGGGCGTCGATCGGCGCCTCATACCAGGCGTCGAGCTGCTCGGACGGCCAGTCGGGGTGGATGCGCCGCGCCTCGAACATGCCGTGGGCGAGATAGAGGTCGCCCGCGACCTTCTTCACCCCGCGCGCCCGGAGGGCGGCCGCCCACTGACGGAAGACGGCGTACGAGTCGCCCGCCCAATCGCGCCCCGAGATGCTCGGATCGCCACCGCCGACCACGCCCAGGTCGCCGACCAGCGTTCCATCCTTCACCTCGCCGCGGGAGAGCAGCCGGGTCTCGAAGAAATACCCCGGACCGAACGCGTCGAGCGCCGCCGCCGTGGTGAGCAGCTTGGTATTCGAGGCGAGGATGCGCGGCGTGTCGCCGTCGAAATCGAACACCGGCTCGCCGTCGTCGATCCGCACCACATACACCCCGGGCGCCGCTGAGTTCCGCAGCGCCGCAGAGACCTCGACCGACAGGGACGTCACCAGGGTCGAGGGGATGCCTCCCGTCCCGCGCACGGGAACCAACGTGAGCGAGGCGGAAAACAGCGCGATCAGAAAGGCAAATCGACGCATGAGCGCGCAGTATAACGAGCCTCGCGGCCCCGCCGCTCGACCGGAGGGCGGGCGCCCGTAGCAATCGATCAATTTTGAGCGCTTAGCGGGCGGAAACGTCGACAAGCGCTCGTATAATGGCGCTTATGAATCCAACTCACCATGGAGACGGCGCGCCGAGCGGCTATTCGCTCCACACGCCGGAGCAGATCGGAGCATCGCTCGCCGCAAGGGTCCGGGAGCTCCGGCTCGCGCGAGGTTGGAAGCAGGCCACGCTCGCGGAACGATCCGGCGTGAGCCTCGCCTCACTTCGGCGCTTCGAGACCTCGGGCCGGATCTCCCTCGATGGTCTGCTCTCGCTCGCCTTCGCGCTCCATCGCTTGGACGACTTCGCTGGTCTGCTGGTGCCGCCACCGGCCCAATCGATCGCGGAGCTGCAGAGAGCCGCCCATGCGCCGCGACGCGAGCGGGGACGGCGGTGAAACGGCTGGAGGTCCGCCTGCGCAGGTCCCCGGACGCGGAGAGGGTGGTCGGCTTCCTCGCCGAAAGCGGCGCTCGGCCCGCGGAGCGACGGATCGTCTTCGAGTACGCCCCCGAGTTCCTCGCCGATCCGCTCTGGCTGTCTCCGTTCAAGCTCCCTCCCGGGCCCGGGCTCTTCGAGCATCGCGACCGGGAGTTCGGACCGATCTTCGGGCTGTTCGACGATTCTCTGCCCGACGGTTGGGGCCTCCTGCTGATGGATCGCTTCTTCAACCAGCAGGGAATACGGCCCGCGGAGGTTTCGGTCCTCGATCGGCTGGCGTTTCTCGGTACGCGGACGATGGGCGCCCTCACCTATCACCCGCCGGCCGACCTCGAACGGACGCCGGACCGGGACCTCGACCTCCATCGGATGGCGGAAGCCTCCCGGAAGATCCTCCAGGGGGACGCAGGGGAGGTCCTTCCCCAGCTGCTCCGCGCGGGAGGCAGCCCCGGCGGCGCCCGGCCGAAGGTGCTGGTGGGCCTCCGCGGGGAGGAGATCCTCTCGGGAGAAGATGATCTGCCAGACGGCTTCGAGCCTTGGATCGTCAAGTTTCCCGCGCCGACCGAGCCGAAGGACTCCGGTCCGGCCGAGCTCGCCTACTCCCGCATGGCGGCGGAGGCGGGTCTCGAGATCCCCCCGACCCGTCTGTTCGAGACGGCGCGTGGCGAGCGCTTTTTCGGCGCGAAGCGCTTCGACCGGGAGGGCAACCGGCGGTTCCACGTCCACACGTTCGGCAACCTGATCCACGCCAACTTCCGGATCCCGAGCTGCGATTATCGACAGTTCCTCGAAACCACCCGGATCCTGACGCGCGACCGCAGGGACGTGCTCGAAGCGTTTCGCCGGATGGCGTTCAACGTGCTCGCCCACAACCGCGACGATCACGTGAAGAACTTCACGTTCCGCCTCGGCGAATCCGGGCTCTGGGAGATCGCGCCGGCCTACGACCTCGTGTTTGCCGAAGGTCCGGCAGGCGAGCACTCGATGACCGTCGCGGGAGAGGGAAGGGAGCCCGGACGCGGCCACCTGACGGCGCTCGCCTCCACGGTGGGGATTTCCGCGGAGGAAGCCGATTCGATTCTCGAACGGGTCGCCGAAGCCGTAGCGCGCTGGCGGGTCCACGCCGCCGAAGCGGGCGTCGGGCGCGCGCTCATTCGAAGCGTCGCGAAGGCGATCGACGGTTGTCTCTCCCGGCTGGCGAGCTGACTCCGGCGGAAATCTTGTCTATACCGCCGCGAGACCGATCGGGCAGGAGACCCCCGTGCCGCCGATGCCGCAGTAGCCGTCGGGTTTCTTCGCCAGGTACTGCTGGTGGTAGTCCTCGGCGAAGTAGTACTCCGGGGCCGCGGCGATCTCCGTGGTGATCTCGCCGTAGCCCGCGGCGGTGAGGCGCTTTTGATAGGTGGCTCGGCTCGCGGCGGCAGCGGATGCCTGCTCGGCGCCATAGGTGTAGATCGCGGAGCGGTACTGCGTGCCGACGTCGCCTCCTTGGCGCATTCCCTGGGTCGGATCGTGGTTTTCCCAGAAGATCTGGAGCAGGGTGGCGTAAGTCACCTTCGCGGGGTCGAACACCACGCGCACGACCTCGGTGTGCGCCGTTTGGCCGGTGCAAACCTCGCGGTAGGTCGGGTTCGGGGTGAAACCGCCGGCGTAGCCGACGGAGGTCGAATAGACGCCCGGCGTTTTCCAGTAAAGACGCTCCGCGCCCCAGAAGCAGCCGAGCCCGAACAGGGCGAGCTCCATGCCTTCCGGGTACGGCGGGGCGAGCGGGGTGCCGAGGACGAAGTGCCGCTCGGGTACGTCCATCGGGGTCGAACGCCCGAGGAGTGCGTCCTCCGGGCGGGTCAATCGGGTCTTGGCGCCGAAGATCATGGGTCTCTCCTTGTCCGGCCGGGGCCACCCGGCCGGTCTCGTCAAGCCTTGGCCTCGTACCAGTTCGCGCCGTGGCCGGTGTCGACGACCAGCGGCACCCGCAGCTGCGCGACTCCTTCCATCTCCTCCGCGACCGCGACCGCTACGCGCTCGGCCTCGGCCGCTGGCGCTTCGAACACGAGCTCGTCGTGGACGGTCAGCAGCAGGCGGACGTCGGGGAAGTCGGCCGCGAGGCGGACGTCGACCGCGATCATCGCCAGCTTCAAGAGGTCGGCGGCGGTTCCTTGGATGCGCGCGTTGATCGCCATTCGCTTGGCGTTCTCGCGCAGGTTGCGGTTCTTGCTCTGGATGTCGGGCAGCCAACGGACGCGGCCGTAGAGGGTCTCCACTTTGCCCTCCCGTTCCGCCGCGGCCTCGGTCTCCTCGATGTAACGCCGAACGCCCGGGAAACGTTCCAGGTACTCGCGGATGAAGCGGTCGGCGTCCTTCTGCGGGATCTTCAAGTTCGCCGCGAGGCCGAAAGCGCTCATGCCGTAGAGGATGCCGAAGTTGATCACCTTGGCGGCACGGCGCTGCTCGGGCGTCACCAACTCGGGATCGACGTGGAGCACCTGCGCGGCGGTCGCCCGGTGGATGTCCTCCCCGGCCGCGAAGGCGGCCACCAAGGTCGGATCCTCAGCGATATGGGCGAGGATGCGCAGCTCGATCTGGCTGTAGTCGGCGACCACCAGCAGGTGGCCGGGCGCGGCGACGAACGCGCGCCGGATGCGCTGGCCGATCTCGGTGCGGACAGGGATGTTCTGCAGGTTCGGGTTGGCCGAGGAGAGCCGTCCGGTCGCCGCCACCGCCTGGTTGAAGCGGGTATGGATGCGGCCGTCGGAGCCGACCATCCCGGGCAACGCCTCGACGTAGGTGGACTGGAGCTTGGTGAGCTCGCGGTAGCGCAGGATCCGCTCGGCGATGGGGTAACCGCGGGCGGCGAGCTCTTCGAGGATCTCCGCCCCGGTCGAATAGCTCTTGGTCTTCTGGGTCCGCTTGAGCACCGGGTACCCGAGTTTTTCGAACAGGAGGACCCCGAGCTGCTGCGGCGATCCCAAATTGAACTTCTCGCCCGCGAGGTCGAAGATCTCCTCTTCGAGCTTGAGCGTCTCGGCCGACAGCTCGCTCGACATCTCGCGCAGGAACGGCACGTCGAGGAGGATGCCGGTCTCCTCCATGCGCACCAGAACCGAGAGGAGGGGCCTCTCGATCTCCTCGTAGACCTTCCCGAGGGTGCCCGCCGCGGAGAGCTCGGCGCGCATCGGCGCCTCGAGCGCGCGGATCGTCGCCAGTCGCTCGCCTGCGTAAAGGGCGAGCCGAGGGTCGCCCACCGGCGGCTCCTGCCCCTTGTCCCAGCCGACTTCTTTCGCGGTGAGGAGCGTCCGGTCCAGCCGCTCGATCGCCAGCTCCTCGAGCGCATGGCCGTGGATCGATGGCTTGATCAGATAGGAGACCAACATCTCGTCGAACAGCGCGGCGGCGGCCGGAGCGGTCGGGACGAGGCGCATCAGCTCTTTGACGTCGTGGCCGATCAACGAGAGGCCGCCGCGGCCGAGCCACTCCCGGAGGAGCGCGAGCACTCCTGCTGTCATGTCGTCGCGCCGCAGGTCGACGTATCGCGGAGCGCCGTCCTCGCCGAGCCAGGCGAAGCCGAGCGGCCGGTCGCCGCAGAGCAGCGCCGCGCACACCTCTGCGCCGGTCGCGCCGATCGCGCCGGTTACCGCGGCAAATCCCTCCGGATCGAGGATCTCCTCGGCCGCGGCGATCTCGGTCGGCCGCGACCGCGCGGAGGCCTTGAGCTCTTCGAGCAGCGAGAAGAACTCGAGCTCGGCGAACAGGGCGCGCAGGGCGTCCTCGTCCGGGCTCTCGAGCCGCAGCGCGGTCAGGTCCAGACCGACCGGCAGGTCGGTGTGGATGGTCACCAGGTCTTTAGAGAGAAGAGCTTGATCGCGGTGGGCGAGCAGCCCTTCGCGGTAGCTCTTCCGCGAGATGTCCCCGGCCCGTTCCAGCAGGTTTTCGAGCGAGCCGTATTCCTGGATCAGCGCCTTGGCCCCTTTGTCGCCGATCCCCGGGACGCCCGGGACGTTGTCGACCGCGTCGCCCATGAGCGCCAGGACGTCGATCACCTTCTCGGGCGGCAGACCGAAATCCTCGGTCACCTCGGCCGGGCCGTAAAGCTTGTTGCGACCGGTGTGGTAGAGGAAAACGTGGGGCCCGACGAGCTGCATCAGGTCCTTGTCGGCCGAGACCAGGACGACGTCGAACCCCTGGCCGGCGGCCTTGAGCGCGAGGGTGCCTAAAACGTCATCGGCCTCGTAGCCGGACAGCTCGAGGATCGGGATCCGGTACGCGTCGAGCGCGCGCCGGACCAGCGGGACCTGGCTCTTGAGGTCTTCGGGCGTGGGCTGCCGGTTCGCCTTGTAGGCCTCGAACTTCTCGGTCCGGACCGTGCGCCCTCCGACGTCGAGCGCCACGCCGATCAGCTCCGGGCTCTCCTCGCGGAGGAGCTTCTTGAGCATCTGGATGAAACCGTAGACGGCGTTGGTGGGCTCGCCGCGAGAATTCGAGAGATTTCGGATCGCGTAGTAGGCTCTGAAAATGTTCGAGTAGCCGTCGATCAGGAAGAGACGGGGACGGGATTCGGGCATACGGCATTCTAAACGGGCGATACGCCGGAAGGAGGAACCGAAATGGCAGGAATGGGTTTGATCTCGTGGGTGGTCTTCGGCGCGCTAGCCGGTTGGCTCGCGCGGTTGATCATGCCGGGCAAAGATCCGGGCGGCTGCTTCGTCACCCCTTTGATCGGCATCGTGGGTGCGGTGGTCGGCGGCTGGGTTGCGACGCTGGCGGGATTCGGCGGCATCTCGGGCTTCGATTGGCGCAGCCTGATCATCGCGGTCCTGGGCGCGCTGATCGTCCTCTTCATCTACCACAAGGTGAAGGGCTGATCGGGAGCCGATGAGCGCCGAGGAGCATCGGGCCTACGCTCCCTCGGGGCTCGGCTTCGCGCTGATCACGGTGAGCGACTCGCGGACCGCGGAAACCGACACGTCGGGCCGGACGATGCGCGAGCGGGCTCTCTCGGCCGGCCACGCGGTCGTCCGCTCCGCGATCGTGCCGGACGAAATCGAGTCGATCCGAGCGGCGATCCGCGAGGCGCTGCAGACCGAGCGGGTGGACGTCGTCGCCGTGTCCGGTGGCACTGGCTTTTCCCCCCGCGACGTAACGATCGAGGCAGCGGCTCCACTGTTCGAACGTCCGGTCGAGGGTTTCGGCGAGCTGTTCCGAATGCTCTCTTACTCGGACGTGGGTGCCGCGGCGATGCTCTCCCGCGCGGCGGCCGGCCTCGTCGCCGGCCGCGCCGTCTTTCTCCTGCCCGGGTCGCCCAAGGCAGTGACGCTCGCGTTCGACCGGCTGATTCTGCCCGAGGTGGGCCATCTGCTCGGTCAGGCGCGGCGTGGCGGCTCTCCCGGCCGCGTTTCGAGTTGAATTCAGCCCCCCTGACACCCTCTCCCCCGCGCCTCCGTCCCCGTTTCCCCCGATCGGTGCACCTGCGAGGAATGGACGCAGGAGCGTCCATCGAACCTTCCCTCCCGACCCGCGCCCCTACCAAGGCACGATTCTCGGAAACATTCCCGGCTAGACGCCGTACAGCTTGCGAGACCGTTCGGAGCCCCCACGCATGGATATTCAACGACCCGACCAAACCCGGAAACGCCGCAACCAGCGCATCCTCTGGGGCGCCCTCGGCGTCCTCGCCATCGGGCTGATCACCTTCTTCATCTCGCGGCTGAAGCCCGCCGCGCCCTCGGTCGAGCGCGAAACCGTCTGGGTCGATACCGTGCAGCGCGGCTCGATGCTGCGCCAGGTGCGCGGACCGGGCAACCTGGTGCCGGTCGACATCCGATGGCTGTCGGCGTCCCAGGACGGCCGGGTCGAGCGAATTCCCGCCTTGCCGGGCGTCGCGGTCGAGCCGGAGACGATCCTGCTCGAGCTGTCGAACCCGGAGCTCGAACAGGAGTTTCGCGACGCCGAGTCACAGCTGCAAACCGCGAACGCCGATTTCGAGGACCTGCGTGCCCGCCTCGCGAGCGAGGTCTTGAACCAGCGCTCCCAGGCCGCGGCGGTCGAGTCGCAGGCGCAGGAGGCCAAGCTCACCGCCGAGGCGAACCAGCAGCTCGCCAAGGACGGTCTGATCCCCGACCTCACGCTCCGCCTTTCCCGGCTGCGCGCCGACCAGCTCGGCCGCCAAGCCGGGATCGAATCGGAGCGGGTGACCAAGAGCAACGAGTCGGCATCCGCCCAGCTCGCCGCCCAGCGGGCGCGGGTCGAGCAGGCGCAGACCCTCGTCGAGCTGCGGCGCCATCAGGTCGAAGGGCTCCGCGTCCGCGCCGGCATCTCGGGCATCCTCCAGGAGCTGCCGGTCCAGGTCGGCCAGCGGGTCACGCCGGGAACGAACCTGGCACGGGTCGCGCGGCCGGGCGAGCTCAAAGCGGAGCTACGCATTCCGGAAACTCAGGCCAAGGACGTGGCGCTCGGCCAGACCGCCTCGATCGACACGCGCAACGGCATCGTCGCCGGTCGCGTAGCGCGTATCGCGCCGTCGGTCCAGGAAGGCACCGTCACGGTCGACGTGGCGCTCACCGCGTCGCTGCCCAAGGGCGCCCGCCCCGACCTCGCGGTCGACGGCACGATCGAGATCGAGCGGCTCCCCGACGTAATGTTCGTCGGGCGGCCGGCGTACGGTCAGCCGAACAGCAAGATCGAGATGTTCAAGCTGGTCGAGGGCGGGAAAGCGGCGGTCAAGGTGCCGGTCCAGCTCGGCCGCAGCTCGGTCAACACGATCGAGCTGGTGAGCGGGCTCCAGGTGGGCGATCAGGTGATCCTCTCCGACACCTCCGCGTGGGATAACGTAAACCGTATCAAACTGGACTAAAACGCTGGATAAACTCGATCGAATCTGATTTGATCGAGCAGACCCGGAATCGCTGCAACCGAGGGGGGAACCCATGAGCACTTCATCCGACGCCCTGATCCATCTCGAAGGCGTGACCAAGGTCTTCCTCACCGACGAGGTCGAGACCCACGCTCTCGCCAACATCAACATCGAGATCAACAACGGCGAATACGTGGCGATCGCCGGGCCTTCGGGCTGCGGCAAGACGACCCTGCTTTCGATTCTCGGCCTTCTCGACACGCCGTCCGAGGGCAAGTACCGCCTGAACGGCAAGCAGGTCGCCGACCTGTCGTTCTCCGATCGTGCCCGGATCCGCAACAAAGAGATCGGATTCATCTTCCAGGCGTTCAACCTGATCGGCGACCTCACGGTCTACGAGAACGTCGAGCTGCCGCTCACCTATCGCGGCATGCCGGCCAAGGAGCGTAAGGAGCGGGTTCAGGCTGCCCTCGAGCGGGTCGGCATGTCGCACCGGATGAAGCACTACCCGTCGCAGCTCTCCGGCGGTCAGCAGCAGCGCGTGGCGGTCGCCCGCGCCGTCGTCGGCAAGCCGTCGATCCTGCTCGCCGACGAGCCGACCGGAAACCTCGACTCGCGCAACAGCGAGCAGGTGATGGGATTGCTCGCCGAGCTCCATGCCGAAGGGGCGACGATCTGCATGGTCACCCACGATCCGCGCTTCACCCGCTACGCCCAGCGCACCATCCACCTGTTCGACGGCCGCGTGGTCGAAGAGGAATCGGGCGCACCGCGCCAGGTGGACGAGGCGCAGCTCGAGCAGAGCGGCTTCCACGTCTCCTGATCGAACGCTCTCCCCGGCGCTTTCGAGCGCGCCCAATTTCGGAAACGAAACCGCCCGGCACCGCCGGGCGGTTTCGTTTTTGACGCCTCACGAATCTCGGGACGACCCGCAGGAAATCGGGACGAGGCGGGTTTCAACGTCCGAAGAACACGTACCGTCGCCGTAACGAACCCGAGAAACGCGTAGAACCAAAGGAGAGACCCATGCAGCCGAAACGCCTTTTCCTCCTCGGACTCGTCGCCCTCGCCGCCGTGCTGTCGACCGCCCCCGTGCGCGCCCAGGAGGAGGGTGGCGAGAACAAAGCGCTCGCCCAGTTCGTCAAGAACCCGCAGATCCTCGTCCGCACGCTCCATCTCACGGCCACCCAGACGTCGACCTTGCGCACCTTGGTGGGCACCACGCGGACCGCGATCCGGCCGATCGGCGCGGAAATCAAGACGCTGTCCGAGCAGATCCGCGAAGCGCTGAACGCGACCAATCCGGACGCCTGCGCGATCGGCGCCCTGGTGGTCAGCCGTCACGGGAAATACGAGCAGATCGAGGACAAGCTTCAGGATTTCGACGACGACTTCTCGGCGATCCTCACCGCGGAACAGCTGCTCCAGTACGAAGCCTTGAAGGACCGGATCAACAACCCGCGATAACACCCCCTCCTAGACATCCGGCCTCGGGGCGGTGGGTACGGCACGAGCCCACCGCCCCCTTTTTCCGGTTCCCCCTCTCCCGGGTCCCCGCGAGACCCAAGCCTGGGCCGCGTCCTCTTTCCGCCGGGCGTTTGCTACTCTCCAATGCGAAGGTTGCGGGACGAAATCCTTTTCCCCCTCCGTTCGTAGAGAGAACCATGATCGAGATCGAGAACCTGGAAAAAACGTATCCCGCCGGCCCCGGACAGGTATGGGTCCTCCGTCAAGTGAACCTCAAGGTCGACGAAGGGGATTTCGTCACCATCATGGGTCCTTCGGGCTCGGGCAAGACGACGCTGATGTCGATCATCGGCATGCTCGATCACGCCTGGAGCGGCCAGTACCGATTCCTCGGCCAGCCGGTCCACGCGCTCAAGCCGAAGCAGCGCTTGGAGCTCAACAAGCAGAACATCGGCTTCGTGTTCCAGAGCTACCACCTGCTCGACAACCTCACGGTCGCCGAGAACCTCGACCTGCCGCTCTCCTATCGCAACGTCAGGAAAGCGGAGCGTGAAGCGCTGGTCGCCGAGGCGCTCGACCGCTTCCGCATCGTCGGCAAGAAGGACCTCTTCCCGCCACAGCTCTCGGGCGGCCAACAGCAGCTGGTCGGCGTCGCGCGCGCCGTCGTCGGAGGGCCGAAGCTCCTGCTCGCCGACGAGCCGACCGGGAACCTCCATTCGGCCCAGGCCGAGGAGATCATGGAGCTGTTCCGCGATTTGAACCGGCAGGGGACGACGATCGTCCAGGTCACCCATTCCGAGAAGAACGCCCAGTACGGCAATCGAGTCGTCCATCTGATGGACGGCTGGATCACGAAAGAAGAGCGCGTCGCGCGCGACTGAGGCGGCCGGAGGCCGGATCCGTCGCGGATCCGGCCTGCCGTCGCTCGAATCATCTCTCTACTTGAGGTAGGCGAGCATCTCTTGGGCCGTCGCGGCGTCCGGGTCGGTCGGCGCGAGGTCGATGAACTTCTGGAGGTGCTCCTTCGCTCCGGCGTTCTCGCCGGTGCTCACCAGGATGCTCCCGAGCAGGAAGTGCGCCTTGGCGTGGTTCGGGTCGCGCTGGAGCAGCGTCTCGAAGGTCGCGCGCGCGGCAGTCGAGTTGTTGGCGTTGTAGAGAGCCACCCCTTGCTTGTACAGCTCTTCGGGCGAGGACGCGGCGCTCGCCGCCTGCATCGCCGCCTGAGCCTCGGACGCCTTCGCCTTGTCGCCCATCGCGCGATAGGTCTCGTACCGGAGGGTCATCGCTTCCAGGTCGCCGGGCTTGGCGGTCAGGGTCTTCTCCGCGAACGCGAGCGCTTTCGGGTAATCCTTCTTCTTGAGATAGAGGCTGCCGAGAGCGGACGACGCCGGAGACAGGGTAGGCTCGATCGTGAGCGCGCGCTCCAAGTAGCCGATCGCCGCGTCGGTCTCCCCAGCGCGGGACGCCTCGGCGCCGAGGTTGAACACCCGGACCGCCGTGTCGTGGCTCGGATCGGCCGTGATCAGGGCTTCGAGCGCCGGGGCGGCCTTCGCCTTGTCCCCCATCTCCTTCAGGATGTCGTAGCGGTCTTGGAGGCCGCGCTTGTCGCCGGGAGCCTGCTCGAGGAAGCGGTCGATCGCCGCGAGCGCCTCGTTCCACTTGCCGAGGTCCATGTACGCCTCGGCCAACGCGGCATACCCCTGCTGGATCGACGGGTCGAGGTCGGTCGCCTGCTTGAACTTCTCGGCCGCGGTCGCCATGTCCTTGGCGTTGAACGCCGCCACCCCTTCGTTGAAGGCCGCGATCGCCTGGTTCTTCGCCTCGAGCTTCGCCAGCTCCTCGGCCGACATCTTCGGCGCGGCGGCTTTGGCCGGAAGCAAGGTGAAGGTCTGGCGCATCGTCTCCTCGAGCTTGAGCTTCAGATCCTGCTCGAGGGTCAGGAAGCCTTCCTTCGCCAGCGAGAATTTGTAGGTCACCGTGGCGTCGAGCACGATGACCGTGAACTGGCCCTTCTTGTCGGTCTTCTTTTCCTGCTTGTAGTTGGCCACCCCTTCCCGGGTGACCGTGACGAGGACGTCCGGTAGTGGCGCGCCCGAACCGTCGAGCACGGTCCCGAGGAGGCGCCCTTCGCCGGCCGCCTGGGCTCCCCTCGGAGCCGAGGCGAAGGCCAGGAGGCAGACGACGGCCGCGAGGAAACGGAGAGAACGGGGCATGAAAGATTTCCTTTCTCGACGCTCGGGGCTCGCCGAAGCGTTCCCGGGGGCCGGAGCGAGATGTCCTGACTTGCAGATTCTAGACCGGGAGGATTCTACCCAGCCGACGCAGCGCGAGGGGCGCCGCGGGCCCGCCAGCTTTCGGCGGCCAGCGAGACGGTCCGCGCGTGGATCGAGACGGTCTCCTCCAACACCCGGCCGTAGCCGCCGGCCATGGCGACCGCCACCGGAACCTCCGCCGCCCGACACCACGCGAGCACCCGCCGGTCGCGCTCGGCGAGCCCCTCGAAGGTGAGCGAGATCCGCCCGAGTCGATCGCGCTCGTGGGGATCGGCTCCCGAGACGTAGAACGCGAGGTCGGCGTTGGCGACCGAAAACGCCCGCTCGAGCCCCTCTTCGAGCAGGCGCAGGTACTCCTCGTCGCCCGTCCGATCGGCGAGCTCGAGGTCGAGATCGCTCTGCTCTTTGTGGAACGGAAAGTTGTTCCGGTTGTGGATCGAGAACGTGAAGACCGTCGGATCGTCTCGAAAGATCGCGGCCGTGCCGTTGCCCTGATGCACGTCGCAGTCGATCACGATCGCGCGCCGGATTCGCCCCTCACGCTGGAGCAGCCGGGCGGCGACCGCCGCGTCGTTCCAGACGCAGTACCCTTCGCCGCGCGCCGGCATCGCGTGGTGCGTGCCGCCGGCGAGGTTCGCGGCGACCGCGCCTCCTCCCGCGCTCGGCGGCTCGAGCGCCACGCGGGCGGCAGCGATCGTCGCGCCGGTCGAACGGCGCGAGCGCTCGACCATCGCCTCGGACCAAGGGAAGCCGATGCGTCGGCTCTCCGTCCGCTCGAGCCGGCCCGTGGCGACGCGCGCCACATAATCGGGGTCGTGGGCGAGCGACAGCTGCTCGTCGGTCGCAGCGTCGGGCACGAGAAGGTCCGCCGGGGCCACGCTCCCCTCGGCGAGCACGCGCTCTCTCAGCAGACCGTATTTGGCCATCGGAAAGCGGTGCCCTTCGGGAAGCGGCAGCACGAAATGGTCGGTGTAGAACACCTTCATCGGTCCGGTGAGCCTATCGTCCTCTGATAGCATTCTCGGCCGGTTCAGACGCCGATTTTCGCGGAGACTCTCATGCTTGCCGAACGGATTCCGGACATTCAAAGCGCGCTCGCCGACGCCGGCCTCGATGGCTGGCTGTTCGCCTGTTTCCAGCAGCTCGATCCGGTCGGCCTCGACCTGCTCGCCCTGAACGTCGAAGGGAAGCTGGTCACCCGCCGCTGCTACTACCTGATCCCGCGGACCGGCGAGCCGAAGAAGCTGGTGCACGCGATCGAGTCTTCGATGCTCGATCACCTGCCGGGCGGCAAGGAGATCTACCTCCCCTGGCAGGAGCACAAGAAAAAGCTCGGCGAGTTGATCGCGGGCTGCCGTCGCCTGGCCGCCCAGTACAGCCCGAACAACGAGCTGCCGAACATCTCGCGCCTGGACGCCGGAACCGCCGAGCTGCTCCGCAGTTACGGCGCCGAGCTGATCTCGAGCGCCGACCTGGTCCAGCAGTTCGCCGCGGTCTGGAGCGAGGACCAGCTCGAGGGGCACCGCCGGGCCAACGTCCACCTTCACCGGATCGCGCTCGAGGCGTTCCACGAAGTCGAAAAGGCGTTGCGCCGAGGCGAAGCGGCCGACGAGTACACGATCCAGCGCTTCATCGTCGAGGCGTTCGACAAGGCGGGTCTGTGGGCGGAATCCGATCCGATCGTCGGGGTGAACGGCCACTCGGCCGACCCGCACTATCAGCCGGGCCCGGGCCATTCCTCGCCGATCCGCTCCGGCGACTTCCTGCTCATCGACCTCTGGGCGAAAGAGAAAACGCCGAGCAGCGTCTACGCCGACATCACCTGGTGCGGTGTCTGCGCCCCCGCCCCGACCGACCGCCAGCAGCAGGTCTGGGCGGCCGTCTCGGGCGCCCGTGACGCCTCGTGGGAGCTCGTCCGCTCGCGCTATCCCCACACCCCGATCGCCGGCTGGGAGGTGGACGAGGTGGGCCGCGAGGTGATCCGCAAGGCCGGCTTCGGCGACCGGTTCATCCACCGGACGGGCCATTCGATCGGGATCAGCGACCACGGCCAGGGCGCCAACATGGACAACCTGGAAACGCACGACACCCGGCGCCTTCTGCCGATGACCGGCTTTTCGATCGAGCCGGGCGTGTATCTGACCGATGACTTCGGCATCCGCAGCGAGATCAACGTTGCGCTCACCCCCACGCGCGCCGAGATCACCGGCGCCGAGCCGCAGCGCGAGCTGCTCCGCCTGCTCGCCTGAACGTTTCCTCCGATCTCGAACCGACCTCGGCAGGAATGGAGAAGGTCCCGGACCCGGCGCCCAACGGCTCGATCGAGCGGCATCCGGACGACCCGTCCTGGCGCGCTGACGCGCTCGGCGCGAGCCGTCACGGACGTCTGATCGACGAGATGCGCCCGCCGGAGGGCGGGCGCGCCGATCCGCAAGCGGCCATCGACCTCTGCGCCGACCTCGCGCGGAGCCGGCTCGGCGACTTCGCCCCGGCCCTCGCGCTGCTCACCCGTCCGGAGCGCCATCGAGCGCAGGCGCTCGTCTCGCACGTCGTCGTCCTGTTCGATTTCGCCCGGCAGCGCGGCGTAGAGGGCGAGCGCCTCGCGGCGATCAACCGTTGGGAGTTCGGCCTCGAAGAGGCGCTCGCCGGGCGGCCGACCTCCGAGCCGATCCTCGCCGCAATGGCTCGGGAGCAAGGACGCCGGCGCTGGTCGACCGAAGGGCTCGAGGCGCTCGCCGCCTGCGCCCGGCAGCGGGCGATTCGCGGCCAGCCCTTGAACGTCGAGGATCTGGAACGGGGCGCCCTCGCGCTCGCTCGCGCGGTCGGTCGCACGTGGCTCGGCGCGGCGTCTCCCTGTGAGGTGGACGCGCTCGGCGCGGGGCTGGTTCGGCTCGAGGCGCTCCAAAGGCTCGGGGAGGAGACCGCCTCAGGACGTTGTCCGCTTCCGCGGAACGAGGTGGGCGACGCCGCAACGACGCACCCGCCCGAGCCGACCCTTCTCCAGGCGGCCTATGAGGAATGCGCCCGCCTTCGCCCCCTCTTCCTGGGCGGCGCCCGCGGCCTGCCCGCCCTGCCGGCGGGATTCCGACAGACGGTGGGCTACGCCCTGTTCGCGGGTCTCGCGCTCCTGTCGCGGATCGAGGAATCCGACCGGGGGCTCCTCGCCCAGCCGCCGCACCTCGGCCTGCGCACGCGTATCGGACTGCTCGTCCGCGCCCGCTGGCTCCGCGTCTGATCGCTCGCAGAATCCAAACCCGGGCGATGAGCCCGGAGGGGTCGCTAGAAGCGGTATTCCTTGCCTTGTTCGAGGAAATCGAGGTCGGGGTTGCGCAGCGCCTTCACTTCTTCGTGGATCCGCTTGACGTACGGCGGCTTCAGGTGGTGAAGGAGAATCGGAACCTTACGCTCGAGCTTGCGCAGCTCGACCTCGAGCGTCCTCGGAGTGAGGTGGAGCGAAATGTCGGCCACTTCTTGGAGCGCGTTCTCGAAGCTGGTCTCGATGCACAACGCCCGGAGGTTGGGCGTCTTGTTCGCGATCTCCCAGAGCCGGCGGGTCGGTCCCGTGTCGCTCGACCAGATTACCGCCTGGCCCCCCTCTTCGATCAGGAAGCCATGGGTGGGGACCAAATGATCGACCGCGATCGGCGTGATCTTCACCCCTTCGATCGTGATCGGCGCCTCGGATTCGAACTCATGGAACCGGACCGCGGGGAGCAGATGGTTCGGCAGCCGCGTGAAATCGGGCCAGGTCGCATTGTTGAACAGGTATTTGCGAATCGCGTAGGCGGTCGGCTCGGACGCATAGAGCTCGATCGCTCGATCCCCTTGGCCATAGACGTTCTCGATGAAGAACGGCAAGGAGTTCGTGTGATCCATGTGGGAATGCGAAAGGACGATCGAGTGCACGCCCACCTGACGCTCGATCGGCAGGACTTGAGAAAGAGATCCGGCGTCCAAGGCGATCGTGCCGTTGATCAAAAGGCAGGTCATCCGACAAACGTCGCTCTCGCCGCCGTAACCGCCCAGGACTTGGATCAACATATTTACGAGATTGTATCCGTTTCCGCGGCAAGCCGCCAAAACGACCCGGCAGGGCATCGCCCGCCCCCTTTCGCCCGGCCCTGGATCGCAGCCCCTCTGCTCGCGCCGATCGTCGGGTGACATGCCGGAAGATGCCGGACGCGCGCGATTTCATCTCACCCCACGGTTCCCGAGCGTCCCCCAGGACCCTAAGCAGCCTGGGAAGGGGCTCTTGAAGCGGGTCGATTCGCTCCTGCTGTATCCTCGCGAGATCTGAACGGAGAGCCGTATGCTGGGTTTTCGCGGATTGCGCCGCGGCCTGCGCGACCGGTTCCTCTCGGCCCTGGTCGCGGGCGCCCTGATCCCGGCGCTCGCGCTTGGCAGGCCAGAAGCGGCCACGGACGAGAACGCCGCGCGCGAGATTCGACCGGGCGAGCCGATTGAAGGACGGCTCGCGGGGGGAGCAGCGCAAGCCTTTCGCGTCGGGGTCCGGCCCGGGGCACGGCTCCTCGTCACGGTCGAGCAGCGCGGTATCGACTTGGTGGTCGAAGCTCGAGCCGCCGCGGCGAGCGACCTGGAGCCACGCGACGAGCCTCTCGTCTCGATCGACAGTCCGCTCGACAGCGAGGGGCCGGAAACGTTGCTGCTGCCGGTGGAGATCGCCGGCCCGGTCGAGATCCGGGTGCTGAGCCCGAGCCGCGGCGCGGCCCCCGGATCGTTCGTCATCACTCTCGAAGAGATCCGCTCCGACGACGAGGCGGTGGCTCGGCGCCTGGAAGGCCTCCGGCTGTTGACCGAGGCGGGCGCGGCGAACCGGATCGACGCGGCGGACGAGAGACGGAAGGCCGCAGCGCTCTACGAGCGGGCGGAAGCGATCTACCGTTCCTTGGGTCGCGGCTCCGACGAGGCGCGCTGCGCTCTCGCGCGAGGCGGTATCGCGCTCGGGCTCGGCGAGGCGAAAGAAGCGGTCGACCGCTATGGCGATGCGCTCGAGCGCTTCACCCGCCTCGGCGACGAGGGGGGCGAGGCGGCGGCGTGGGGCGGGCTCGGGCTCGCGCGCGTGGCGTCGGGCGACCCCGCCGCGGGAGCGGAGGCCCAGCGGAGTGCGCTCGACCTCGAGCGCCGGCTGGGGCGGACGATCGAGGAGGCCAAGGCGCTCAACAATCTGGGCTTCGCGCTCCATTCGAGCGGTAGGCTTCGCGAGGGGCTCGATTTCTACCGGCGGGCACTCGATCGCTTCGTCGAGGCGGGCGAGACGGGCTCGTGGAAGGCGAACGTGCTTCACAACCTGGCGGCGGTCGCCCACGGGCTCGGCGAGCCGGAGGCCGCGCTCGCTGCGGACCGCGAGGTGCTCGCGCTTTGGCGGGCGCTCGGCGACCGGCGCGGCGAGGCGCGGACGCTCACCAACCTCGGCGCGCTCGAAAACGACCTTGGCGAATTCGGCCAGGCGCTTGAGGCGTACACACCCGCGCTCGCGATCTTCGAGGCGTCGGGCGACCGGCTGTGGCAGGCCTCCGTCCTGCGCAACCGGGGCGCCGCCTATTACGGACTCGGCGACTATCTGCATGCGCGGGCGGACTTCGAAGCCGCGATGGGGATCCGGCGCGAGGTAGGCGACGTCTCGGGTGCCGCGGCGGCGGAGATCGCGGCCGGCTACGCACGTCTCCGCGCGGGCGAAGTGACGGCCGCGCTCGAGCTGGGGCGTCGAGCGGGCGCCGCCGCCGAGGCGAGGGGCGACAAGCGCGGCGAGCTGCTCGCCCGCCTGCTCGCGGGCAAAGCGAGTCTGGACGCCGGCGACGAGAAGGGCGCGCTGGGCGAGGCCTCCCGCGCCCTGGCGCGTGCACGGGACCTCGAGTCCCGGATCGACGAAGCGGCTGCGCTCCAGATCCTCGGCCAAGCGCAGCTCGCGCTCGGACCGCCGGGCGCGGCAGCGCGGACGTTCGAGGAGGCGCTTGGAATTTCCCGCGCGATCGAATCCCCCGCCCGGACCCTCGAGGCGCTGGTCGGGCTCGCCCGGGTGGCGCGGACACTCGGCCAGCCTCAAGAGGCGCGTAAGCGGACCGACGAAGCCCTCCGGACGATCGAGACGCTCCGCGCGAGCGAGAGCGATCCAGATCTCCGCGCATCGTTCCTCGCGGCCCAGCGGGCCGCCTTCGAGCTCGCGATCGATCTCGCGATGGCGGCCCACGACCCCCTCGCCGGTTTCGAGGTCGCCGAGAGGGCACGCGCTCGATCTCTGCTCGATCTATTGAACGAAGCGCGCACCGACGTTCGCGAAGGGATCGATCCGACCCTTCGCGAGCGAGAGCGCGCGCTGCTCCTACGGCTCCACGCGAAGGCCGGTCGACGGGCCGAGCTCGCCGGCCGGCCTGCCGGCGACGAGCGTCGCCGCGCGGTCGAGGTCGAATTGCGCTCGACGCTCGACGAGCTCGCCGCCCTCGATTCCGAGATTCGAGACAAGAGCCCGCGCTACGCGGCGCTCACCCGGCCCCAGCCGGTGACGGCCGCGGAGGCTCGGGCGCTCCTTGCCGGGGACGACTTGCTGCTCGAGGTCTCGCTCGGCGAGGAGCGGAGCTACCTCTGGGCCCTCGAGGCGGAGGGGATCTCGGGATTCGAGCTGCCTCCGCGGGCCGAGATCGAAGCGGCGGCCCGGGCGGTCTACCTCGACGCGTCCGCACTCCGCGAAGGCGTCGGAGCCCAGGATGCCCGGAAGGAAACCGCGGCGGCCCGCCTCTCATCCATGCTGTTCGGTCCGATCGCGGCGCGCCTCGGCGAGCGCCGGTTGATCGTAGCCCTCGACGGCCAGCTCGCCTACGTGCCCGTCGCGGCGCTGCCGATCCCCGGCGTCGAGGAAAGGGGGCGCCCGATTCCTCTCGTCGTCCGCCACGAGGTGGTCGAGGCGCTCTCGGCATCCTCCGTCGCGCTCGCCCGCCGGTTCGCGCGGAAGGAGCGTGCGAAGGGAGCCGTCGCGGTGCTCGCCGATCCGGTGTTCGATCCGCTCGATTCGCGGGTCCGGACGGCACCGAGCGCGGCGGCCTCCGACGCAGGCCGGCGCGGACCGTTCGAGGGGAAGGCGCTCGCGCGGCTCCCCTGGACCCGTCGCGAGGCCGAGGCGATCGAGGCGATCGCCCCGCGGGATCGCGCATTCGTCGCGCTCGACTTTCGAGCCAGCCGCGCGACCGCCCTGTCGTCCGAAATCGCCAGCTACCGAATCGTCCATTTCGCGACCCACGGCCTGATCGACGCCGCGACGCCCGCACTGTCCGGGCTGATGCTCTCGCGGGTCGATCCAAGCGGCCGGGCCGAGGAGGGCTTCCTCGGCCTGCGTGACGTCTACAACCTGCGCCTCGGTGCCGACCTCGTCGTGCTCTCGGGGTGCGAGACGGCGCTCGGTGTGGAGGTTCGGGGCGAAGGGCTGATCGGCCTCTCCCGGGGCTTCCTGTACGCCGGCGCCCGGCAGGTGCTCGCGAGCCTCTGGCGGGTCGAGGACCGCGCCACCGCGGAGCTGATGGCGCGCTTCTATCGCGGCCTCCTGACGGAGAATTTGCCGCCGGCCGCCGCGCTTCGTAGAGCGCAGCTCTCGATCCGCGCCGAGCCGCGTTGGCGCTCGCCTTACTACTGGAGCGGTTTCGTCCTCGAAGGGGACTGGGCGGCACCTTGAGGAAACGCAGACGGCCGACGAAAGGGCTGGGAGACGCGGCCTTGGGGGAACTTCCACTTGGCGACGACGGCGATCGACCGCCGTGTCGATTCGGAACGGTCGGAGGTACGAAAAATGGCCACGGAAGAGTTCGCGCTGCTCCAGGGGTGGCGAATCACACATTGGCAGGTCACGACACGGAGCGGTCCGATACCGGAGGATGCGTTCGTCGTCGGGGGCACCCTGCTGGTTGGCATCAGCAAACAGACCTTTCCGCCGGTCTACTCGCTCGCTTGGCTCGACGGGAGCCACCGCTGGAGCAGCATCTCCGGTCTCGACCTTTCCGACCAGGCCGACACGCTTGCGGCGAGCGACGTCCAGGCGAACATCGGACCGGCCGCGATCAAGTGTTACGTTCAGGTCCAGCTCTCGGCCAAGGACGGTGTACCGAGCCTCGTCGGCGAGATCAAGATCGACCCGTTCTCGACCGGCAACGCCGGCTCCTTCGCGGCTGAGGCGCACATCCCGCCGTTCCCGGGCGGCGAGGGAATGGATCGCCGGTGATCGCCGCGGCGGTGCAGTATCATCGCCCCTTCCCGGGCGATGAGGTGTTCATGAGCGGTCGTGCCGACGCGCCCCCCGATCCGGTCCTCGAATCGGCCCGCGATCCCATGGTCGGGTTGGTGCACCGGATCGGGATCGGTGATCCGAGCGCCGAGTCCGAGCTGGTCCACCGGTTCGGGCGCGCGCTTCGCTTCCTCTTGCGCCGTCTCACGCGCGACGACGCGCTCGCCGAAGACCTCTATCAGGAGACGTTCCGCAAGGTGATCGAGAAGGTACGCGGCGGTGAGCTCCGCGAGGCGGAGCGCCTCGCGGGCTTCGTCTGCGGCACGGCGCGAAACCTCTTTCTGAGCTCCGCCCGGACCGGCACCCGGCGGCTGAGGTGGCAGGGCGATCCCGAGGGGGTCCACGCCGCCCCCGATCCAGCGCCCGGACAGCTCGCGAGCCTGATCGCCCGGGAGCGTGCGGCGACCGTGCGCCGCGTGCTCTCTGAGCTCAAAAACGACCGCGATCGCGAGATCCTCTCGCGCTACTACATCGCGGGCGAGGAGAAGGAGGAGATCCGCCGCGACTTCGGCCTTTCCGACCTGCATTTCAACCGCGTGCTCTACCGCGCCCGTCAGCGCTATCGAGAGCTGTTCGAGCGCCGCGAGACGACGGAAAGGGAAGCGAAATGAGCGAGCCGACGATCGGCGACCCGCACGCCGCGCTGCATGTCGAGATCGAGGCCCGCGATTGGGTCGACGCCTACCTTGCCGGCCGATTGTCCGACGCCGAGCGCGACACCTTCGAGGCGCACTACTTCGACTGCCCGGAATGCCTGGATCGACTCGAAGCGGCGGAAGGATTCCGAGCCGGTATGCTCGACGTCGCGGCCGCGGATCTCGGACAGGCGGCCGCCGCGCGCACCGGTTTCGGCTTCCTCGCCGCGCTCGCGCTCCTCTCCCGGCGCCGAAGGCTAGGCCTCGGCGCGGCGCTCCTCGCTCTGCTCGGTCTCGCGGTTCTGCCCACGCTCTGGCTCGCCGCGCGATACCGTACCCTCGAGAGCGAGATGTCCGCTTCGAAGTCCGTGGGCGCGGCGAGGGTCGCGAGCCTGGAAGCTCGCCTCGCGCAAGCCGAACGGGCCGGCGCCGCGGAGCGCGAACGCTTGAACGGGCAGCTCGCCACCGAGCGCACGGCCTCGTCGGAGGCCGAGCCCCCCTCGCCGCGGAAGCCGCAGATCAACGTTCCGTATTTCGTTCTCGCCGCGGTGCGCGGAGGGGAGGGCGAGGGAGAGCCCGTCAACCAGCTAAGAATCCCCACTCGTGAGGGCTCGCTCGTCCTCGCGGTCGAGCTCGCGATCGTCGACCAGTCGGACTACCGCGCCGTCTTGAGCACCTCAGGCGGGCGACCGATCTGGACCTCCGCCGGTCTCCACCCCGACGGGCGCGACACGCTCGCGATCCTCCTCCCCGCCAGGATGCTCGATCCCGGGCTCTATCGCCTGGAGATCTCGGGGCTCGATCGAGGGGGTCGAGAGACCCCGCTCGGAACGTACCCGTTCCGTTTCGTTCGCTGAGCGGCGCGGGCGGAAGGGCTCCGGAAAACGAGAAGGGAGGGAGATCTCTCCCCCTCCCGAGGTCGTTCCGTGCCGCGGTCAGGCGATCAGAATCGCGTGCCGATCCAGAACGAGGTCCGGAAGCCTTCGTCCCGAAGAGACGACTTGTAGGGCTTCGCGAAATCCCAGTTGAAGTCGAGCCCGCCGAACAGTCGGGCCGAGATGCCCCAGCCGTAGGCGGCGACGCCGTCCTGGAACCGCCCCGCGTCACGATCGTAGAAGCGGAAGTTCTGGACGTCCTTGAACCAGGCGCCGCCCGTGTCGAAGAAGATGATGCCGCGCACGCCCTGGAGACCCAGGAACGGCGTCGCCACCACGTCGAGCAACGGGAACCGCAGCTCGATGTTGGTGAAGAACGCCCGGTCGCCGAGCAGCGAGAGGAAGTCGACGCCGCGCACCGTGTCGAGGCCGCCGATCCGGAGCGGCGTCGGGCTGTTGCCGTCGACCGCCGCGGCGTAGGCGCGCAGCGCCAGACCGCTCCGCTGGGTGAAGGCGAAGTATTTCCGGGCGTCGAGCGAAACCTCGGACAGAAGGGTGCCGCTGCCGCCCGTATCCGGGGCGTAGCTGCCGTCGATCCGGATCCGGTGGCCGGAATGCGGACCGGAGGAGATGAACGCCGCGGTGTCGGAGACCCAGGCCGCTTGGAGGATCGGGTAGTTGTCGTCCGCGCGGGCGATGACCTGAACCGGTAGACCGGTCCGCGGATCTTCGATGAAGGAGTCGAAGCTGATCTTCCGCCGGATGTAGCCGAGCCCGAGCTCCGCCCGCCTATAGAAGCTGAACGGGTAGGCGACCGCGCCGGTGAGGCCGGTCAGCTCGAGCGCCGAGTCGCCGCGGCGGAACTGGCCGTTGACCAACTCGTTGCTCGCGAAGAACAGGCGCGTGTCGAACAGGTTCACCTGCCACTGCCAGCGACGCGAAACGTCGGCGTAGATGAAGTTGAAGTTCGACAGGCTTTCGATCGACGAGAAGATCCCCTGGATGCGCTTGTCGCCCAGGTAATCCGAGAAGCTCAGCTGCACCTGGCCGATGACCGTCTGGTTGTCGTCGACGCCGACGTAGGTCTGCGCCCCTTCGAGAAAGAACTTGCGGCCGCCGTACTTCTCCTTGTTCGCGTCGTCGATCGCGACCTGGATGTCCGGCTCGAAGCGCGGAATCGTCTGCGCCCCGGTCGGGCTCGTGGCGATCGCCTCGGTCGCCGGCTCGCCGACCTTCTCTTCGAGGTCGGAGAGATAGAGGTCGAAGGTCCCCTTCCAGAAACCGGTGTAGACCAGGCTCTCCTTGCCCGCCTCGCCGCGCAGGATCGTCGGCATCGACGCTCCCGTGACGACGTTCGTGTGCTGGAGCAGCGTGCCGTTCGCGAGGTCCAGGCTGTAGATGTTCTCCGCGCCGGCGCGGTCGGAGGTGAAATAGAGGTGCTTGCCGTCGGGCGAGAAGATCGGATCGTTCTCGATCGACTCGCCGGTGGTCACCTGGAAGCGCTCTTTGGGATTCGCGAGGTCGATGCGGAACAGCTTCTGCTTGTCGCCCACGTCGGAGACGAAGACGATCGTCTTGCCGTCCGGCGAATAGGCGGGCGCGCCGTCGAACACCGGATCGTTGGTCAGGTTGGTGACCGCGAGCGTGTCGAGGTCGATCGTGAAGATGTCGAACTGGCCGTTCTGGAAGCCGGAGAACGCGACCGTCTTGCCGTCCGGGCTCCATGCGGGCGCGAGCTGCTGCTCGATGTCCTTCATGTCGACGATCTTGCGGATGCCACCCTTCAAGACGTCGAGCAGGGCCAAGCTGCGCCCGCTCTCGCGCTTGACGAACAGGGCGATCGTGTTGCCGTCCGGCGAAAACGCGAGGTCGCGACCGGTTTTGCGGCCGAGCTCGAGCTCCTGGGCGACGGGATACTGATACTGGCTCGAATAGCCCTTCGTGAGGTTCCGGAGCAGCTTGCGGTTCCGCGCGTCGAACAGCACGACGTCGACGTCGCCGCGATAGGAGCTGAACGCCGCCACGAGGTCGCCCGAAGGCGAAGCCGTCGGCGAGGTCTCGTACGTCACGCGGCCGTTGCTCTCGACGCGGAACAGGCGGCCGAAATCGCCCGGCTCGCCGGTGACGATCAGCTGGGCGAGGTACTTCTTCCGCAGCCAGCGGCGGAACTCGGCGTCGAAATCCTCGACGTCCAGCTTGAACGTGCGCTTGACCGCCCGGTCGACCCGGGAACCGAGAGCGTTGCGCGCCTCGTAGACGAAATCCAGGAAGCCGTCCTTGCCCCATCGATCCTCGATGAAATCGAACACCGCGTGGCCGAAGCGATAGGCGAAGAAGCCGCCGAAGTCGTTGCCTACCGAGGGGATCTGGTCGTTGACCACGGCGTCGCGCAGGAACATCTTGTCGCGCGACGACTCGTCCTTCGCCATGTAGCTCGCCATGCCTTCCATGAACCAGGTCGGCGGCGACGTCGCGGCCGCTTCGGCGAGGCGACCCTGGAACAGGATCTTGTACTGGAAGATGTGGGTGAGCTCGTGGAGGATCAGCTCCATCAGCTCGGAATCCGGCAGGTCGACCGGCAGGACCATGCGGAAACGCGCCGGCGAAGCGAACGCGCCGATGCCTTCGGGGATGAAGTTCTGGATGACGTTGTTCTGTTCGAACGCCGAATGGGTGGCGTAGAAGATCAGCGGAACCGGCTCTTTGATCTGGAAGTTGAAGTCACGCGACAGCCGGTCGTAGGCGCTCTCGGCGAGCGAGGCGACCTTCTCGAGCAATGGCTCCTCGGCCGTGTAGTAATAGAGGTTGAAGTGCGGCGAGTGGTAGATGTGCCAATCGAAACGACGATAGGCGATCTTGTTCTTGCCGAACGATCCGGACGTCTGCGCCGAAGCGCTCGACGCTCCGGCGAGCGACGCGAGCGCGGAGATCGCGAAGACCCCGGCCCAGGCGCCGACGAGCCCCCAGCCCCGAAAACGTGGAAATGAACGGTTCAACGAATCCTCCTCTCGCGAATCGGCTCGTGCGCGAGCCACGGAACGACCGCATTGCCCTCGACCGGATCAGACGTCATCACAGCGAAACCCGACCGCCGCGCGGAAGGAGCGGCGGCGGTCAGTCGGTGAACAGAGTACGGGTCGTCTCCACCTCTTTCTGGGTGAAGACGCCGACGATCTTGTCCTCCAACGACAGGAGGTTCTCGAACATCCCGCGCAGCGGATCGGTGGACTCCCCCTCGAATTTCTGGAAATCCTTGAAGTTGTCCTGGTAGACCAGGGCGCCGCTCCGCGCGTCGTAGACCTGCATCAGGATGTCGTACTCGAACCCGGTCTGCTCGACCAGCACCTGGCGGTAGTAGGTCTGTCCGTTGAACGGCGAGACGTATTCCTCGGTGCGATAGCCGGTCTTGTCCTGCACGTCGAAATCGAGACCGCCGGAGAGCAGCAGATCGGCACCCGTCCGCTCGCCGAGCGCCTGCCAGAAGTCGGTCTGCTTGGCGAGCTGGTCGAAGTCGGTCGTCGGCAGATCCAGCCCGCCGGTCTCGGTCACCTTGAGCTCGGTTTCGCGGCGGATCACCTTCACCAGATAGCGCGCGAACTCCTTCTGCACGTCGATGTCGCGACCCTGGAAGCGCTGGGTGTCCTCTTTGGTCTCGACCTGAAACGGCGCGACCGCGATCGACTTCTTACCCTTGAGGTCGAGCCGCGCCTTCTGCGGCAGCTTGAGCTGCACTTCGATCGTCGAGCCGCGGGTCGGACGCTCTGCCGCCAGCGCGACGAGAAGGGCCGTTGCTGCGACCGCAAGGTGCTTTCCGCGCATCTGAAAAATCTCCTTGGAGTTCCCCGGGTGGCCGGCTACGCGGCCCTCACCGAGGCGGGGGCGGAGCGTTGTCCGGCAGCTCGATCGGCGGAGCCGGCGAAGAGGCCGGCGCGCCGGTCGGCACCAGGGGCTCGGCCGGATTCAAAGCCTTTGCGGCGTCCGGTTTCGGGCTGCTCTTCGCGGCCTTGCCCCCTTTGAAGGCCTGGTAGAACTCGACGAAGCGCGCGTAGTTGCCGCGTAGGGTGCGATCGTTGGGCGCGGCCTCGAGCGCCTGCTTGTAATAGGAGAGCGCCTTCTCGAAATCGCCGGTCGCCTCGTAGGCCACCGCGAGGTTGTTGCGGATCCGCGGGTTCGATGGATCCGCGAGCTCGGCCTGATGGAATCGGAACAGCGCTTCGTTCCATAGCCCTTGCTGGGCCATCTTGACACCGAAATTGAGCTGCGCCTCGCCCGCCGCTTCGCGCGCGGAAGCCGGTACTGAAACGATCAGGAGGGCGATCAGGGAGAGGAAAATCCGGAGGGGGGCGCGAGACATCGGCGGGTTCTCCGTTACCGGGGATTTCGAGCGGTACGTCTTGGGGTTCGCGCGTTTCGTCTTCACGTTTCCCTTCACGTTTCCGATGCGCTCGGACGATGGCCGTCCGCGACGGCTCCGGGAGTATATACGAACGCCTTCACCCTTCCGGACGGCGTTCGTCCCCGAATCATCGAGACTCGCCCCCCTCGTTTACGTCTGTTCTCTGGCGAGGAGGCCATGCGCCATGAAAGCGACGAAACACGCGCGGGAGACCCCGCCCCCACCTAGCCCCCCGGTCCCCGCTCTCCACCCCGACTCGGACCTGCTGATCGGCCTACACGCGGACACCCGCCTCTCCCGCACGGCGTTCGCCCGCCTGGCGGAGGACCTCGAGTTTTGGACCGGCGCGACCGGGACGGCGCTCACGACCGAGCTCATCGCGCGCGAGATCGGGATCCCCAGGCGCCAGCTCGAAACCGCACTCTCTCTATTACCTCGGGCACGTGAGACGGGTAGGGCCGAGCGCGAGAAGGCGGCCACGCTCGGCGGCCGGCTGGTCACCCGCCTCGACCCGGAATTTCCGGCCGTGCTCGGCCAGCTGCCGCTCGCCCCGCCCGTCCTCACCGTCGCCGGAGAGCTGACCGCGGGACCCGCGGTCGCGATCGTCGGATCGCGGCGTGCCGATTCCTATGGACTGGAGGTCGCCCAGCTGTTCGCCTCCGCGCTCGCCGAGCGCGAGGTCGCCGTGGTCTCGGGCTTCGCGCGGGGCATCGACGCCGCGGCGCACCGCGGCGCCCTGGTGCCGCCGGCCGGCCGGACGATCGCGGTCTTGGGGTGCGGCTTGGGGGTCGACTATCCCACCGGCCACGGCCAGCTCGGCCGCGCGATCGCCGCGCGGGGTGCCCTGGTCACCGAATTTCCTTTCGGCTACGAGCCGCGCACCTGGAACTTCCCGGTCCGGAACCGATCGATCGCCGCGCTCAGCCAGGCGGTCCTCGTGGTCCAGGCGGCGGCGCGCTCCGGTTCTCTGTCCACCGCGCGTTGGGCGCTCGAGCTCGGGCGCGATCTGTTCGCCGTGCCGGGCCCTATCTTTTCGGAGCGATCCCTGGGGCCGCACGCACTGCTGCGCGACGGAGCGTTCCTCGCCCAGCATCCGAACGATCTCCTCGACCTGGTCGGGCCGCGCGGACCCTCCTCGCCCCCTCCCGGCGAACCCGAGCCTCAATTCACCGAGCCGCCCCTCCCGGGCCTCGCCGGCGCGCTCCTCGAGGCCATGGTGCGCGGCTTCGATCGCGCTCCCGAAGATCTGGCCACGGCGACCGGCGCGCCGATCGACCGCGTGCTCGCGACCCTGCTCGAGCTGGAGCTGCTCGGCCGGGCGAGCCGGTTGCCGGGCGGCCTCTATCGTCGCGCCTGAACGGGAGACGGCGAGCGCACGGCGGTCTCCCGAGTGTCAAGACTCGACAGAAATGTCCCTATGGGGAACTCGATAGAAGTGTCCCCCTATCTCCCGCCGCCGGGCCTGTGGGAGCTGTGGGCCGCCGGCCCGTTGGATCCGCGGCCCGAAGGGCGGCGGATCGGGCCGTGCGGTCCAAGCCCTGTGGGCGGGTCGAGCGTTTTTTGCTCGAGCCGTCCATAGGGCGGCAGCTTCCATAGGTCCCCGAAGCTCTAGGCAGTGGGTGGGGGCGGGGGGCAGGCGCCGCGGCGCGGCGCCAAAAGCCGCTGGCGCCAAGGGTGATCGGCCGCGGGGCGAGGGGAAAGCCGAGGCGCGGCCTGAGCCAACGAGGGCGTTGGGGCCGGACGCTGCGGTCGATGGGGGATCTCTTCGAAACGGAGAAATTTCCCGCGGTAGAGCACGTGGAGCGATCCGTCCTGGCGCTTCTGAACCGTCACGCGACTCTTCGCCTTCGGCAGGTGGGAGCTCGATCCCAGCAATTGCAAACAACGATTCTCGTAGCTCAACGTCCAGTCGTTGCGTACGGTCCGCACCTCCTCCCAGACCCATACCGTCGCCAGGTCGAGGTCGGCGGGCATCGGACGGTGGGCCGTTTCGGGATCGGCTGGAGAAATGGCGAAACGCCGATTCAAGTCTTCGTCGAAGCAGACCAGCAACTCGTTGACCTGCTCGCGGCTCGTCAGGCCGCGCAGACGAATCTCCTTGACCAACCGATCCTGGTACACCGCGTGGCTGCGCTCGACCCGCCCCTTGGCCTGCGGCGAGTGAGCCACCACGATCTCGATGCCGAGCTTGCGGCAGGCTTTGCCAAACACCGTCAGAGGCGGTTCGCCCGCCAGCTCCTCCTCCAGCGTGGCGTCCCGCTCGGTGACGTAGACGCTCTTGCGATCGACGTACAGGCTGCAAGGAACTCCATAGCGCTCGATCCAGCGCGCCAGCAAGCTCATCGCGTCGGAAGTCGTCTCTTCGGCCACCAACTGGCTCAGGCGCCGCCCCGTCGCGTCGTCGATCAGGACCAGCAGACAATCGCGGTGTCCTTCTCCGGCACCGAACCAATCGTGGAACGAACCGTCGAGCTGAACCAACTCGCCGAATCTCTCGCGCCGAGGTCGCCACAGACGCGGCCGAAGGACACGAGGCTGAGAGCACCAGAGCCCGGAAGCGACCAGCCAGCGGCGCAGCGTCTCGTGGTCGACGTCTAGACCTCGTTCGCCCAGCTTTTCCGCCGCCAGCGTCGGTCCGAAGCCCTCCAAACGCTCCACGTAGAAATCCAAACACGCCTGGCGGATCTCGGGCTCCTTCCGCCGATTCGACGCTCGTCCTCGCAGGCCATGGACTAGCCCCGCGGCCTCCTGCTCTTGGAACCGGCGCCAAACTCGCTTGGCTTGCCGGTAGCTCAATCCCAGACGCCGAGCGGCGGCGGCCAGGCTCCTCTGCCCTCGCCGCACCGCGTCCAGCTCCACCAGCCGATCCCGCTCTTTGCGGCTCATCCCGATCCGTTCCCCCATGCCGGCTCCCCCTTGCATCGACAAAGGGTAGGGGGACATTTCTATCGAGTCCCCATGGGGACATTTCCATGGAGTCCGGACACCCGAGTTGCGACCCCGGGGAGCGGGTGGTACCCTCCCCGGCTCGTCTCCTGGGTCGGGAATGTGGTTTGGTTTGGAATGGTGGACATGCCCGGGACGTTAGAGGAAGCCCATGGCTAAGAATCTGGTGATCGTCGAAAGCCCCGCCAAGACGCGTACGCTCAAGAAGTTCCTGGGGCGGCAATACACCGTCGAGGCGTCGCTCGGCCACATCCGCGACCTGGTGAAGAAGGACATGGGCCTCGGCGCGAACTACGAGCCGAAGTACGCCGTCCTCGCCGACAAGAAGGAAGTGGTCAAGAAGCTGCGCGCCGCGGCGAAGACGGCCGACATGATCTATCTCGCGCCCGACCCCGATCGCGAAGGAGAGGCGATCGCCTGGCATATCGCCGAGGTCTTGGACAAAGATCCCACCGCGGTGAAAAGGGTGACCTTCAACGAGATCACCAAGAACGCCGTGCTCAAGGCGCTCGCCGAGCCGCGCGAGATCGACGGCGCCAAGGTCGACGCCCAGCAGGCGCGTCGCGTGCTCGACCGGATGATGGGATTCCGCCTCTCGCCGCTGCTCTGGGAGAAGGTCAAGCAGGGGCTCTCGGCCGGCCGCGTCCAGTCGGTCGCGCTCAAGATGGTCTGTGAGCGGCAAGACGAGATCGACGCGTTCCAGGCGGTCGAATACTGGTTGCTCGGCGCGGACCTCGACGCGGGCAAGGCGCCGCAGTTCCATGCCCGGCTTTCCCGGATCGGCAAAGAGAAGGCCGAGGTGGGCAACGGCGACGACGCGGCGCGGATCGTCGGCGATCTCGAAAAGGGCAAGTTCGTCGTCCGATCGATCGAGCGCAAGGAATCGCTCCAGCGTCCGAGCCCGCCGTTCATCACCAGCCGCCTGCAGCAGGAGGCGGCGCGGCGTCACGGCTTCTCGGTCAAGCGCACGATGGCGCTCGCCCAGGGGCTCTATGAAGGCCGGGAGATCGGCGACCGCGGCGCCGTGGGTCTGATCACCTACATGCGAACCGATTCGACCCGCGTCTCGGAAGAGGCGCTCGTCGGCGTCCGCGAGATGATCGAGGCGACCTACGGCGCGAGCGCGCTGCCCGACAAACCGAACCGCTATCGGAGCAAGAAAGACGCCCAGGACGCCCACGAGGCGATCCGTCCGACCAGCTTCGACCTCTCGCCCGACGCGGTGAAGGACTTCTTGAAGCCGGACGAGCTCAAGCTCTACAAGCTGATCTGGGATCGCTTCGTCGCCTCCCAGATGCTCCCCGCGGTGTTCGACGTCACCCAGGCCGACATCGCAGCGGGCGACCAGGGGCAGTACACGCTCCGCGCGCAGGGAAAGGTCTTGAAGCGCGCCGGCTTCCTCGCGGTCTATCGCGAGACCCCGGAAGAGGCGGAAGGGGGCAAGGGAAAAGACGGCGACGAGGCCGAGGCGGCGGAGGGGATGCTCCCGCCGCTCGAAGAGGGGCAGACGTTGAAGCTCGTCCGCCTGGCCTCGGAGCAGAAGTTCACCCAACCGCCCGCGCAATACAGCGAGGCGACGTTGGTCAAGGCGCTCGAAGAAAACGGCATCGGCCGCCCGTCGACCTACGCCGCGATCCTCTCGACGATCACCGATCGCAACTACGTCGAAAAGCTCGAATCGCGATTCCGCCCGACTCCCCTCGGCAAGATCGTCAACAAAATGCTCCAGGGGAGCTTCAACGACGTGATCAACGAGGGGTACACGGCCTCGCTCGAAGAGGAGCTGGACAAGATCGAAGAAGGGTCGATGGACTGGAAGCAGGCGATCGGCGAGTTCGACGAGAAATTCACCCGCGACCTGGCGCTCGCGGGCGAGACGATGCCGAACGTCAAGAAGGACGGCGTGCCGACCGGCGAGCTCTGCCCGGAGGACGGCGCTCCGCTCGTGATGCGCTTCGGCCGCTACGGCGCCTTCATCGCGTGCACCAACTATCCGACCTGCAAGTACACGCGTAACGTGGACACCGGTACGGAAGAGGAAGCTCCCGCGGAAGGAGCCTCCGAGGCGCAGGCCGAGGAGATTCCGCCCTGCGAGCAGTGCGGCAAGCCAATGGCGCTCCGCCGCAGCCGCTTCGGAACGTTCTACGGCTGCACGGGCTACCCCGAGTGCAAGAACCTCCGCCGAACCGGCCCGGCCCCGGCTGCGCCGAAACCGACCGGCGTTCCCTGCGCCGAATGCGGCAAGGGAGAGATGGTCGAGAAGCGCTCCCGGCGGGGCAAGATCTTCTATTCGTGCAGCCGCTACCCCGACTGCAAGAACGCCCTCTGGAACAAGCCGGTCGCGAAGCCCTGCCCCTCGTGCGGCGCGCAGTTCCTGATGGAAAAGACCACCAAGCGCCACGGCACCCAACTGGTCTGCAACACCGAGGGGTGCGGCTACGTCGAGGCGGTCGAGCCGGCGGCGTAGGAGCGGACGGCAGCGCTAGGCGGCCGGTCCGATCGACCCATGTTTCTGTCGCTTTCGACCACCGCCTCGCCCGCGACCGATCTCGGTTTCCTGCTCCACAAGCATCCCGAGCGGATCCATCGCTTCGACCTGCCGTTCGGCGTCGCTCAGGTCTTCTTCCCCGAGGCAACCGAAACCCGCTGCACCGCGGCGCTCACGATCGAGGTCGATCCGGTCGCCCTCGTTCGCGGCCGGAACGCCGCCGAGGCGCAGTACGTCAACGACCGGCCCTACGCCGCGTCGTCGTTTCTTTCGGTCGCGATCGCCCGAATCTACGGCAGCGCGCTCGGCGGCCGCTGCCGCGATCGGCCGGAGCTGGCCGCCACGGCGATCCCGCTCGAGATCGAGGTGGCCGCGCTCCCTTGCCGTGGCGGGGAGGATTTCCTGCGCCGCCTCTTCGAGCCGCTCGGCTATCAGGTCGAGGCGCGCGCGTTGCCGCTCGACGAGCGGTTCCCCGAGTGGGGAGTCAGTCCCTATTTCGACGTTCGCCTCGAGGCGACCCAGCGTCTGTCCGACGCGCTCGCCCACCTCTACGTTCTGATCCCCGTTCTGGATACCGAGAAACACTACTGGCTCGGCAACGAGGAGGTAGAAAAGCTCCTGCGCCACGGCGAAGGTTGGCTTGCCGCGCATCCCGAGCGCGAGGCGATCGCCCGCCGCTATCTCCGCTTCCGTCCGCTCGTCGCGAGCGCGCTCTCCCGGCTCGGGGAAGGCGAGGAAGAAGACGCCCAGGGGGCCGACGAGCGCGAGGCGACGCTCGAGGTTCCGATGAGACTCCACGACGTCCGCCTCGACCGGGTGGTCGAAACGTTGCGCGCCGCCGGGGCGCGGAGAGTGCTCGACCTCGGTTGCGGCGAAGGCAAGCTGATCCGGCGTCTGCTCGAGGACCGCCAGTTCGAAGAGATCGTCGGCCTCGACGCGAGCTCGGCCGCCCTCCAGGTGGCGGAGGAACGGCTCAAGCTCGACCGGCTCCCGGAGCGCAAGCGCGCTCGAGTCAGGCTTCTCCACGGCGCGCTCACCTATCGCGACCGACGCCTCTCGGGTTACGACGCCGCGGCGTTGGTCGAGGTGATCGAGCACGTCGACCTCGCGCGGCTCGGCGCGCTCGAAAGGGTGGTCTTCGAGCTCGCGCGTCCGGCGACCGTGGTCCTCACGACCCCGAACGCCGACTACAACCGCCTCTTCCCCGGCCTGCCCGCGGGCCGCTTCCGCCATCGCGACCATCGGTTCGAGTGGAGCCGCTCGGAGCTTGCCGCCTGGGCCGAGGGCGTCGCGACACGGTTCGGATACCGGGCCGAGATTTCGCCGCTCGGCCCCGAGGATCCGGAGCTCGGCGCGCCGTCGCAGCTCGCCGTGTTCTCCCGAATCGACGGCGAGGCGCCCGAGAAGGCGGCACGATGAACCTGCCGATTCCCGAGCTCTCCCTGGTGTTGTTGGTCGGCCCGTCCGGCTCCGGCAAATCGACGTTCGCGCGGCGCTTGTTCCGTCCCACCGAGGTGCTCTCGTCCGATTATTTTCGCGGGCTCGTGGCGGACGACGAAAACGATCAGACCGCGACACCCCACGCCTTCGAGCTGCTTCATCTCGTCGCGGCGAGGCGTCTCGCGCTGGGACGTCTGACCGTGATCGACGCGACCAACGTCCAGCCCGAGGCGAGGAAACCTCTGATCGAGCTGGCTCGGAAATACCACGTGTTCGCCGTGGCGATCGTGTTCGACCTGCCGGAACGGGTCTGCGTCGATCGCAACCGGAATCGAACCGACCGCGAGCTCGGGCCGCACGTCGTGCGGAACCAGTCCCAGCAGCTGCGCCGCTCGCTCCGCGGGCTCGGTCGCGAGGGGTTTCGACACGTCTACCGCTTCACGTCGGAAGAGGCGGCGGACTCCGCGACGGTCGAGCGCCGCGCGCTGTGGACCCGCAAGCCCGAGGTCACCGGGCCGTTCGACATCGTGGGCGACGTTCATGGCTGCTACGACGAGCTCGCCGAGCTGATGGAGCGGCTCGGCTGGCGGTTCGAGACGAACGAGGCGGGGGGTCCGTCGGCGCGCCATCCGGAAGGGCGGACTCTCGTCTTCCTGGGCGATCTGGTCGACCGAGGCCCGCGCGTCGTCGACGTGCTCGACCTGGCGATGGGAATGACGGCGGCGGGCACCGCCCTGTGCATCCCCGGCAACCACGACGTGAAGCTCGAAAAGGCGTTGCGGGGCCAGCAGGTGCGGATCTCCCACGGGCTCGCCGAATCGCTCGCGCAGATGGAGGCCCTGGCCGCGGACCGGCGCGAGGCGATCGCGGCGTTTCTCGGCGGCCTGGTGAGCCACTACGTGCTCGACGGCGGACGGTTGGTCGTCGCGCACGCGGGCATGAAGGAAGAGATGCAGGGACGCTCTTCCGGCGCGGTGCGCAGCTTCGCCCTCTTCGGCGAAACGACGGGCGAAACGGACGAGCTCGGCCTCCCCGTCCGCTATCCCTGGGCCGACGACTATCGAGGGCGAGCTCGAGTGGTCTACGGGCACACACCGGTGCTCGAACCGGAATGGATCAACGGAACGATCAACGTGGACACGGGCTGCGTCTTCGGAGGCCGGCTCACCGCCTTGCGCTACCCGGAGATGGAGATCGTCTCGGTCGCCGCCCGCCAGGTCTATTGCGAGCCGGTCCGACCGCTCGGCGCTTCCTCAGCGACCGCGGCGACCGGTTCGGCCGCGACACCGACGGGTGGACCCACAGAAACTCAGCGGAAAGGATTCGAAGGCCTCCTCGATCTTTCGGACGTCGCGGGAGCGCGCTCGATCGAGACCGCCTGTCTCGGGCGGATCGCGATCCGTGAGGGCAACTCCGCCGCGGCGCTCGAAGCGGTCTCGCGCTTCGCGGTCGATCCGCGCTGGATGATCTACCTGCCACCGACCATGGCGCCCGTCGAGACGTCACCCCACCCCGGGTTTCTGGAGCATCCCGACCAGGCGTTCGCCTACTATGCGGGAGAGGGGGTTCGCGAGGTCGTCTGCGAAGAAAAGCACATGGGGTCGCGGGTGGTCGTGGTCCTCTGCCGGACCGAGGACGCGGCGCCGCGACGGTTCGGGCCGTCGCCGCGTCTGGGGGTCTGTCTCACGCGCACCGGCCGCCCGTTCTTTTCCGATCCGATGCTGGAGCGCGAGCTCCTCGTCCGCTTGGCGAAGGCGGCGGGCGAGGCCGACCTGTGGGACGAGTTGGAGACCGACTGGCTGCTCCTGGACGCCGAGCTGATGCCGTGGTCCGCCAAGGCGCTCGAGCTGCTCCGGCAGCAGTACGCCCCGGTGGGCGCTGCCGGCCGTTCCGCTCTCGCGCATACCCACGCCGCGATCGAGAAGACGGCCGAACGACTCGCCGACGCGGCTCCTCTCGCCGCGGCGAGCCGGGAACGTCTAGGTCGGATCGAGGGCTTCGTCGAGGCCTACCGCCGCTACGTCTGGCCGGTCGCCTCTCTGGCCGATCTTCGGCTCGCGCCGTTCCATCTGCTTGCGTCGGAAGGCAGGGTCCACGCGGATCGCGACCATCTCTGGCATCTCGAACGTCTCGGCCGCCTCGCCGCGGCCGACCCCGCCCTGATCGTCGCTACGCCGCACCGCCTCGTCGACCTCGAAGATTCGACCGAGGTCGAAGCGGCGATCGCCTGGTGGCTCGATCTGACCGCCCGGGGAGGCGAGGGGATGGTGGTCAAGCCGCGGAGTTTCCTCTCCCCCGGCAAGCGAAGGCTCGCTCAGCCAGCCATCAAGTGCCGGGGGCGCGAGTACCTTCGGATCATCTACGGCCCGGAGTACACGGCGGAGGAGAACCTCGTCCGGCTCAAAAAGCGCGCGGTCGCGGCGAAGAGGTCGCTCGCGTTGCGCGAGTTCGCCCTCGGCCTCGAAGGGCTCGAACGATTCGTGCGCCGCGAGCCGCTCTACCGCGTTCACGAGTGCGCCTTCGGCGTCCTCGCGCTCGAAAGCGAGCCGGTCGATCCGCGGCTGTAATTCCGGAGGCGCGTTTCGCCCTACCCTGGCAGCACCCCGCCCATGTACCCCTTCTCGAACAGGAACTTGCCGGTCGGCGCGTAGTTGCCGGCCAGCGGGCGCTCGAAGTCGAGGGTGTCGGCCCAGCGGTTGAGCGTGGAGAAGAGAAAAAGGACGTGGAGCGCCTCGCGGATCGCCTCGGGCTCGATACCCGCCGCGAGCAGCGGTCTCACGTCATCCGCCCCGACCTCTCCCGGTTCGAGCGTCAGCTTCTCCAACAAGCCGAGGACCAACTTCGTCCGCTCGGGAAGCGGCGCGGTCCGCCAGTCGGACAAGACCGTCGCGAGCGTTTCTTGAGCGATTCCGTGCGCCGCGACCGCGGCGTGACAACCCAGTCAGAAGGTGCAGGTATTCAAGTTGGAGACGAACGCGGCGAACAGCTCGGTCTCCTCGCGACGCCAGTGCTTCGCGGCGATCATCGCGGCTTCGAGCGCCCGGGTGAACTTTGCGCCGACGAACCGCTTGCGGTACGAGCCGATGGTGATCGGCCCGGGCTCGAAGCCCATCTTCGCCACGACGACGCGCAGGATCAGACGCTGCAGGAACGAGAGTTTCTGACGCAGAGGAAGACGCATCGATTTCAAGGCTCCTTGGCGAGTTGTTCGAGGGCGAGTGCGAGGGCACCGAGGCCACGCTCCAGGCGGGCGTGGCTCGCGCCGAGCGAGGCGGCCAGGACGACGTCGAACAGCTGATCGACCGTATAGCCGCGGGCCGAGAGGGTGGCGAAGTCCTCGTCCGTCACCTCGGTCGCTCGCTCGGCGATCTTGTCGACGAAATCCAGAAGCTCGGCGGGGATCTCATCGGGCCCGGGCGGCGCGACGCCGGCACTCGCACCGCTTCGCGCGACGATCGCCCGGCGCAGAGAGGGCCGGGTGTAGGCCGGCGCGATCGTCAGGGTTCGGATGACCTCGTGGATCAACCTGCCGGGATCATCAGCGGCACGTTTCGCCATGTCTTGGAGGGCTCCTTTCAAAAAAAGGATATCGGCCTTCCGTCCGATTCGCCAACCGGACGCCGGGCACGGGGCTCCGCAAGAGCCCGCTCGCCGCGCCCAGATCCAACTCGCCCTCCCACGATCCGTCTCCTGCGGCCGAGCTTTCCTAGGACTTCTTCCGTTTCTGGCCGTCTCCTTGCAAAGAGAACGGATAGCTCAAGCCGGTTTCGTTGCGTCACGCTGTGGTGTCTTATGGATCGGAGGCTCCCATGAACGGATTTCGCCCCGCCCTCGTCACCTGGCTCGCGGGAGGTCTCGCCGTTTGGATGACGGCGTCGTCCCCGCACCCCTTGCGAGCCCAGCAGGTCTCCATTTCCTTGGACAAGTTCCAGAAACTGTGGGATCAGGCCCACCCAAAGCCCCCCGATCCGCCGATTCCGATCGCGCCGCTCGCCGTCGAGTCGGCCCAGGTTCGCATCGCCGTCGGCGCGGAGTCCGCGCGACTCTCGACCGAGCTCGCGGTCGTCCTCGATCCGGCGAAACCCTCGGACGAGCTGCTCCTGGCCCTGCCCGGGATCGGCCCCCTGCTCTCGGTCTCGGCGGTCGGATGCGAGGCCACGCTCGATTCACCGCCAGGGGGTGCCAACCAGGGACCGGCCTTCCTCCGTCTCCGGGGCAGCGGACGCCACGTCATCACGGTCGAGTCGGTCCTCCCGGTGCCGCTCGACCCGGACGCGGTCGAAACGGAACGACATCTCGAGATGACATGGCCGGCCGCCGCTTGGGTCGTCGGCACGGTCGTCGCGGCGTCGGGCGTAGAACGAGTGGAAGCCGCCGAGGGAGGCGCGGTCCGCCCCGACGGCACCGGGCGCTGGCAACTGGTGGGCGATCCCGGAGCGCGAATCAGCCTCCGGCTTTTCGGGCAGGCGGCCGTCGTCACCCCGGTCGCGGAAGAGCCGCTTTCGCTCGACGTCGATACGGCGAGCGCTCTCGCGGTTTCGAGAGCTCGGCGTCGGGTGACGGCCTACCTCGAAGCCCACGTCCGCGGCGGGCGGCCAGAAACGCTCGAGCGGTTGCGCATCCCTATGCCCGCCGGCTACGAGGTCCTCTCGGCGAGCGGCGATCGCGTGGCGGACTGGGAGGTAAAGGACGGCGTCCTCACGATCCAGCTGCGTCGGTTGACCCAGCGCGACCTGAGCGTCCAAGTCCAGCTCGCCGCGGACTCGGCGGCCGAGATCGACGCTCCCGTCCTGGTGCCGGAGGGCGCCCGCACGGTGCGCGCCGCGCGCAAGATCGCCATACGCGCAAACGACGGCTTGCTCGAACCGCTCGGGTCCCAGCCGCTCGAGCGCCTCGCGGTCGAACAGCTGGGCGGCTTCGCGCGGGCCTTCCGAGAGGCGCCGGGTGAGCCGCTGCGCGCCGATCCCGTCCTACCGTCGCCGGTCTGGCGGGTCACTTGGGCGACCGGCGGCGATGTGCTCACCGGGCAGATCGATCGGCTGGTGGTCGACGTGCTGCTGGGCGACGCCGGAACCGCCCACTACCAGCTCTGGGCCGAGGCGCGAAACGGTGACTCGTCCCTCACGATCGGCTTGCCTCCCGGCGCACGACTGCTCTCCGCGCGACGCAACGGCGCCGACGTGACGCCGGGCCGCCTCCCGGGCGCGAGCTCGGGCAGCGAAGAGTGGGCGCTTCCGATGGTCGTGCGAGAGGACGCTCAAGTGGCCTATCTGGAGGCGCTGGTTGCCCAATCGTTCCCGAGCCAGGGAGGTCGCTTGACCCTTCCTTTGCCTCGTTTCGGCATCCCCGCAAGCCGGGTCGAGGTGCGGCTCGTAGTGCCCCCGGGCTTTGGCTATTCCTTCGCCGAACCGGGGCGGGCGGGCCGCGTCCCTCCCCCGCCGTGGGCGAACGAACCGGGTGCCCCGAAGGTCTCCTGGCTGGCTTTCCTCGAACCACCTTCGGGCTTTTCCGTGCTCGAGGCCAGCTGGTCCGGGTGGTCGAAAGAGCCGCCTCCCCTTCTGATCGACGTCAAACCGCTCCAGGCATCGAGGAGGGACCGGTGATGAGCTCTACGGTCAACAGCGTTCGGCAGCTCCGCCGCCTCTCGAGACGGCCGTTCTGGACCACACTCTCCCTGGTCTTCCTTTTCCTAGCGCTGGCCCGAACCGGCGCGGCGCAGGCCTCGCACGTCGACGCGGTGAACCTGCCGCTCGCCGACTATCTCGCTCTGGTCCGTGAGGCCCGGGAGCACGATTCGGAAAAACCCTCCGCTCCGGCCGCCGTCACGATGCTCTCCGCCCAGCGCGTCCGAGTCGAAGTGGACGGCGGGATCGGCCACGTCGCGACGCGCTTCGAAATCGAAGCCCGGGGCGCGGGCGGCGCTCCCGTGTTGCTCCCGGTCGCCGGCCGGATCGAAAGCGTCAGCATCGAAGGGAAAGGCGTCTCGAAGCTCTACCGGACGACGGGCGCCTCCCTCGCCTTCGTGCCCCAGGAGGCCGGGCGTTACGTGGCGACCTTCGAGAGCCACGTCGAACGGAGGCCGGGCGCCGAGGCGTTCGAGATCGCTACTCGAACGGGCATCGCGCCGATCTCGGTAATCGAGCTCACCCTGCCCGCCGAAGCGGCATGGGAGATGGCCGGCGCGGTCAAGCTCGAGGATGAGGTAACAGGCAAGGTCCGCCACGTGCGGCTCGCCCCCCCAAGCGCGCCCAGCGCGACGTCCGAAGGATTGGGCATCGTTTCGATCCGGACCGCGGCGGCCCCTTCGAAGGTCACGGCGACCGCCGTGGCGCGATCGGTCGTGGTCACCCACCTCGACCTGCGCGCCGACGAGATCGCCCGTTTCGACACCGTGTTGGTCGAGGTCCTGCGCGGCGAGCTTTCGACGATCGAGGCCCGTCTGCCGGCCGGTCTCGTCGTCGAGCGCGCCTGGATGGACGACGGCTCCGAGGTGGCGGTCGGACCGGCTTCCGCGGAGGGGACCGTGGTGCAGGGTAAGAGGAGCGAGCGGCTGGTGGGGTCGGGCTTCCTCAAGATCCTGTCGCGCCGCGCCGGGGCGCCTCCGGCGGACCTGCCTCTCGACTTCGTCGAGCCGTCGATCGCCGTTCGGGCGCGATATCTCGTCGTTTCATCCTCCGTCGTGGCGACGCTCGCCCCGCAACCCGAGGCCTCGTGGTCGACCATCGACCTCACCGATCCGCCCGATTCGATCGAGGCCGAGCTCGCCGCGCGCCCACCGATCGGCGGATGGCGCCTGGAAAGCCAGGCCGTTCGGCCGGCGCTCCGCATCGCCGTCCTTCCGGCGGTCGACCGGTCGCCGCTGCCGATCGCCGACCGTTCGACGACGACCTACGTGAATCCCGACGGATCGCTCTTGGTCCAGGATCGTTTTCTCCTCCTGGATCATCGCGACGCCCTCGAGCTCTCTTTCCCCGAAGGTCTGCGCTTCGAGTCAGCGACCGTCGACGGCGACGTCGTCCGGCCGATCGAGCGGAACGGCAAGCACCTGCTCCCTTTGCGCTATCGCGACCAAGACCGCACGTCGATCGAGATCTCGTTCACCGATCGACCGCTGGCCGCAACGCAACGCGCTACCCGCCGGAGCTTCGCACTCGCCGAGCTCGAAGCCGGTCCGGGCGGCGAGGTGCTCCGGCATACCTGGACGCTCCATCTGCCTCCGGGACTCTCGGCTCGGCTGACCGGGGGGAACCTACGTCCTATCCCTCGAATCCAGAGGATGGCGAAGAGGAAAGCCAGCGCGAAGGATGACGCCGGATATTACGACTTCGATGCGTACGAGGAGATGGAGGTCGCCCCGCCGCTCGAGCCGATCGTGTCGGACGGAAGTGCCGCGCTCGAAGATAAGCGCGCCGAATCGGCGGACAAGGTCGCCACCTCCGATCTCGGAAAGGTCCCGACCCCGCGCGATCCGTGGGCGGTCATGCAGAATACTCCCGGCGTGATCGTCGACCGGATCAACGTCGGCGGCAACGAGGCCAGTCAGCAAAGCCTCAACCGGGCCGGCACGGCCGTCGAGGTTCGGCCCTCCTTCGAGGCGCCCCCCGGAGGCACCGAGATGCGTCTCTCCGGCGCGCTGCCGCCGCGCCGGGTCACCGCAGAAATCGAAGTGAAGGAGACGAAGAAGCGGAAAGGTTGAGGCTGCGATCGAGCCGGTGCACCCTCGGGGCGGAGAGATCTCCGCCCCGAGGAAATCCTAGTTCAAGCGACCGCCGCTCCCACCTGCTCGCGGACGGAGGTCAGGTACTCGATCTGCGACGGAAGGGTTTCCACCAGCTTCCGTGTCCGCTCTCGCAACGCGGAAAAGGCGCGGAGGGCGTTGCCCGCGGGGACCTGATCGAGCGCCGGAAGGCTCGACGAGGGACGATAGTTGAGACCCAGCAGCATCACCGAGTAGGAGTAGGCCTCGAAGCCGTGGAAGCTCTGCGGGATGCTGCGCGCGTTCGGCAGCCGGTGACGCCAGAGCTCCAGACGTTCGGCGAGATACTCCGACGGCCGCACCTGCTTCGTGGCGCGCCAGAAGTCGTTGTCCGCCCGGTCGCTGGCGCAATAGTGCAAGGTGAGGAAATCGCGCACACCGTCGATGCACTCCCCGATCACGCGGTTGTAGCTGCGCACCGTCGCCTGGTCGATCTCATGGCTCGGGAAGTGGTTCACCAGCTCCTCGATGCCGTTCTGGATGAAGAAGATGCCGGTCGATTCGAGCGGTTCGACGAAGCCGCTCGAAAGGCCGATCGCGACGCAGTTGCCGACCCACGAATTGGTATTGCGGCCGATCCGCATTTTGATGTGGTTGGCGGGCAGGTTCGCTGCGGCCGGCCCCACGTGGGCGCGGAACTCCCGCTCTGCCTCTTCGGGCGAGATGAAGGCGCTCGAATAGACGTAGCCCGTACCGACGCGGCCGTAGAGCGGGATGTTCCAAACCCAGCCGGCCGACAGCGCCGTCGCCGAGGTGAACGGGTCGATCCCGTGCGTCTTGATGTCGCGCGGAACTTGCAGCGCGATCGCCCGATCGCACAGCAGAGATTCTCCGAACGAGATGAACCTCTCCCCCAGTGCCTGATTGATCAGGAGGCCTCGGAAGCCGGTGCAGTCGACGAACAGGTCGGCGGAGAGGTCGCCTCCCTGGCGGGTCACGAGATGATCGATCCAGCCCTTCTCGTCCCGGACGACGTCGGCGACGTCGTCCACCACCCGATGGACTCCCCGCGCCATCGCATAGTCCTTGAGGAACTGGGCGAGCAGTCCGGCGTCGAAATGATAGGCGTACGGGTACTGGACTTTGTGATCCAGAATGATGTTGTTGTGCCCCCCCACCTCGCCCAGGAAGTAATCCTGCACCTGATCGTCGTAAACCCGGCCGTCGAGGAACCGCGGCGAGCGCTGCGCATCGCAGAGGGCCGGCGTCATGAAGCACGAGTAGTCGAACGGTTCCTCGTGGCGCTTCAACCGGAGCCACCAGTCACCCAGGTTGAACCCGTCGACCACCTCGTAGCGCTGAAACGGGTGGTAGAAGTGCCCGCCGTCGGCGCGCCAGCCGGCGAAGCGGATCGCCATCTTGTAGGTCGCGTTGCAGCTCGGCATCCACTGGCTCTCGTCGAGGCCGAGGAAATCGAAGAACAGCTTGACCGTCGAGAACGTCGCTTCGCCCACCCCGATCGTGCCGACGTTTCCCGACTCGATCAGGGTCACGTCGACTTTGGGGAGCGCCTTTTTCAGATACGAAGCGGTCATCCAGCCGGCGGTTCCGCCCCCGACGATCACGATCGTCTTGGCCATCGTCCCTCCTTTCGGGCTCGAGCCCTACTCAAATGAGGTGAGCCCCGGAGCTTTTCAGGGACAAATTTCTTTAAGCTGTATCCAAGAGTTTGCACTCGGATTTCGGGCCGCTCCCACCCGAAGGGGCGGCCTGCCGGCACCTCCGGGGGGTGGTGCGTCTCATCCCCGGCCGGGGTGGAATCCGTTGTATCGGAGGGACATCCCATGATTTCCATCGCAGAGCTCCGCAAGAACCCGGCCCTGCTGAAGCTCGATCTCTATTGCAAAGGCACCCGCCTCGACGATTCCTGCCTGGTCGAAGAGGATGGCGGCCGTAAGGTGATGCGTACCCGCGCCGGCCTCGGCAGCGGCCTGGAGGTGATCCTCGACGGTCCGTCGGGAGGACCGGCCGAGCTCTGGACCAACGTTCCGGTCTCCGAGAGCTTCGCCCAGGCCTCCCCGTACGTCCTGTTTCGCGAGAACGGCAGCTACGTCCTTTACCGCGACGGCGACAGAGTGACCGAGGTCCGCCTCTCCCCGCGGCCCGACTGGTACGACCGGACCACCACCACGGGCAAGCCAATGACCCGGATCGGCACCCTCCAAGGGACCTACCTCGGCATCTATCAGGCGAAGGTCTGCGAGTACTGGACCGCGAAGCCCGAGAGGGTCAACTGTAAGTTCTGCTCGGTGGGCCTGAACCTCGGGATGGACGACGCCGACGAGAAATCGATCGAGGAAGTGATGGAGGTCATCCGCGCCGCGCGCGAGGAATCCAAGATCACCTACGTCGATTTCAACACCGGCCACTACACGGGCGAGACCTATCTCGACATCCTCGAGCCCCTCATTCGCCGCGTCAAATCCGAATTCGGCCTCCTGGTCGGCGTCCAGACGCCGCCCCACCACGACCTCGCCCGTTACGACCAGCTACGGCAGATGGGCGTCAACCGGGTTTCCTTCTGCTTCGAGATCTACGACCGGCAGATCTTCAAAGACATCTGCCCCGGCAAAGACGACGCCTACGGCCTGGACCGTTACCTGCGCGCCGTCCGCTACTGCGCCGCCCTCGCGGACCGCGGCCCGAAAGATGAGCCCTGGGTGACCAACGGCGAGATCATCGCGGGCCTCGAATCCCCCGAATCCTCGATCGCCGCGATCGACTGGATCACCTCCGTCGGGGCCATCCCGACCGTCTGCGTCTTCCGTCCCCTCCAGGGCACCGACCTCCAGCACGCCGCCCCGCCCCAGACCGAAGACATGATCCCCGTCTTCCGCCGCCTCTACGAAGCCTGCATGGAGCGAGGCCTCCCCATCGGCTGCGCCCCGAATGTCCACGTAAGCCTCGTCATGCTCCCCGAGGAATGCAGGACCCTTTCCACCCGCAAGTTCCCCTGGCAGAACCTGAAGCTCAAGGCGATGGCGAAAGTCTTCGCCGGCCGGTTCGAGCGGAAGCTCGCGGCGAAAGCCGAAGCCGCGAGCGTCATGCGCACGGTCGGGTGGGGGCGGGTGGCGTAGAGGGGAGGAAAGCGTCGTCGGCTTCGGTCCCAGCCGACTTCTCAAACGTATCCTAGAGGATACGTCGGCGTCCACCGGCACCGGCGACAAGTCGTCTCGGGCTCGTTGACCCTCAGAGCCACGATTCATCGCGTATTGAGCTAGGAGGGGATCCGTGGCAGACGAATAGTGACTGTCACCACCTGAGTGCGCGTCAAAGTCTACCTCACGCCATTTGTGGGTGCGCGGCAGTCTCACTTCTGGTAACTCGCCGATTAGCGATTTTTGACTTCAAAGCTAGGAATGTCCAAGAGGCTGCAACTCCGCGCCCCACGGTTAAAACGGACTACATCGGAACGACTGCATTTCGCACGACATATTTACGCAGCCCTTGACTTCGAATCTTGCTGCCATTACTATAATTACCAAACGCTTTGCTCGACACGGCATAACCCACCGCTTTGCCACAGATGAACTTGCAAGGGGGAACGACCATGGGCGCAATTATTGGCGGCCTGCTTGGAATTCCGGTGGCCATACTTCTATCCAACTCCCCACCTAGCGAGAATTTTCAAAGGTCTTCGCTGGGGCGCTTCCCAGTACTCGAAGGTGATTCCAAGATTTGCTTTCGAGACCTCGAGCTCTTCCGTCGTTTCGACCAAAACGCCACGGCTCGAGTTTTTACTTCTGAGGTCCAGGGCTTGAGACTTCTCTTGCTTGACCCAAAAGGAGAAGCACTAACCCGATACCCTCAGCTATGCAAAGCATCCGGCACCCTATGCCTCGCCGTCTTCACCACCGAATCTGCGATGCTTGAATTCGATCAAGGGTTCCCTGCAATCTACTCGGATCAACCTCTATCGGTAGATGATCAAGTCTTACCACCCGGAGCCTACATCTTCTCTTCTTCCTGCGACCTCATTTGGTGGGATCCCTTTACCTACCTAGCCGCGACACCTGACGTAGTCGTGAATACGGCTCGGTCCTATGAACTAATCTTTCACAATAGCTCCCTTTCTCAGGCTCCTCCCAAGCTGCCGCCAATTCCCAAAGACACAGCATCCAATCCGCCAAAGACTCCGATTAAGCCCACCCCACCGAATACCCATGCCACTTCGCCGACGAGGGCTGATATCACTACTCCCAACGGAAGCTCTATCGCTTTCCGTAGTTTGCGCGGCGCAGTCAGCACGCTTGAGAATCCCTCAAGCACAGTCGACCTTCAACGCTCCTGGTTAGCCAGTCATTTGAAGACCTCATCCCGCCCAGTCGTTCTGTATTTCTGGGCGTCCTGGTGTGCACCATGCATTGCCGAGCTTCCGACACTTGGGGCTCTCCAAAAAGCCTACCCCGGCATCCTATTTGTCGGAATAGCTGAGGAGACCCTGGCCGCAAGAACTCCCAATCTCCTCGCCTTCTATCGTGAAAAGGCACAGGCCAATAGCCTTGAAGCACAGTACCTGGTAGCAGCACCGGAGATCTTCCGACAGCTATTTAGCCGACATGACTCCGTCTATCCTGCGTTAGCTGTCTTCGATCGAAGGGGCCTGCTGACCAACAGCATTATCGGCTCTATAGATAACATCGAAAGGCGCGCTGAATTCGAGAATATGCTTAGGGGCATACAATGAACTTCAAAATATCCTTCCATCTCCCATCAATGATTACTCTACTATCGATGTTGCTCTACCCTAACGCCCGAGTGTTCGCTGCACCCGAAAATGAAGCAGTAACTACCTGCAGCATCATCATGGCCACGGCACGGCAACACGATCCGCTGAAATATGAATTCATAATGCTTTCGGTTCGCCGGCTACTTGCATCAAGATCATATTCTGACACCGAAACCTGCAGCACAATTGAACTACTCGAACACTTAGCATCAACCAAGCGCACTGACTTAGTGTCCGACATTTTCTTGTATCCGCCGGCGATCGCGGGTTCGGGACCTGACAGCATGGCGCTTCTGGTCGATCCCCGATGCGACTCGTGTCAACTTGTACTTGACTTTATTCTCGCTGCTGACAAGAACTGCAGAAATTGTTTGCCGAAAGTGTGCATTGCACTAGCGCCATCGAGCGCTCCCCAGAGCCAAACACCCGACCCCTTCCTGACAGCCGTTGAATCTACACGATCGACAGACCCCATCCTTTTTCTCAAGCATGTCCGAGGATTCCCCCTATCACCCGAAGAAGCGGGCAATGAGAGTAGCCGCTACCGGTTGACCGATCAATGGGCTCTACTGTCATCGAACGGCATCTCGCCCCCAGCGCTTCTTTATCACGGCCGTGTAATTCAACGAACCACCAGCGACAAGGGCCCAGCCCTAGATCCGTTTTCGGACCCCCAGCTACTTCTAGCCATACTGAACCTTATCGACCTATCGGACAAAGATAAGGTCTTATCAGACTCACACTGAGGCGATTACCATGCGCGTTCATCGAATCAGCCTGGCGTCATTCCTCTTTTCGATCGTATTGTTCGCAAAAACTTCACATGGAGTTGAACCCAGCGTCTGCTCGAACACAGCACTGCTAACCGCGATCCGAATTATCGATGGTGCATGCACCGACCTATACTGCGATTTCTCAAGGCTTTCCGAACTCAATTCCCGCGTTGATAAAGGTGCCCTACTTAAGGCGTTCCTAGATAGGGACATCCAATCTATTCATCTGTTTTTCCCGAGCAATCAGAGTTCACTGGCGTCGGTATTTGACTGGAACACTAGCAAGAAGGATCAACTTGCCTCACTTCGCTATATGAATGACCCCGAGGACTCAATAATCTATGTACTGGGTCGCGCCAGCATCACAGGCACATACGATCAAAATGTAGGATTGTCCAGAGATCGCATGAAGGCCATCATGGACTACCTAAAAGGTCTTGGCCTGCCATGCCATCGATTTAGAGGCGCTTGGTTCGGAAAAACTATTCAACAATTTACTACGAGCGACGCCGCATTCGTCAGGATTCCCTCTGTTGATTACCGAAATGATGAACTCATTCTCAACCAATCCGTCCACGTGTTCGTATTCCCCTGCAAGGGCAAAGTGTAAAACCTTCACAAGGATTCAGCAATGGACCTAAAGAGAATAAGCGCTGCTGACATACCACCCGCGAAGCGTTGGGATATCGGTGCCGCTTGGGACACGGAGCTCGATCGGGTTACCGCTTGGCTAAGATCTCGAGCCGGAAGTAACTATAGTAAGTTCCGATCGTTCCAAGAGGCCCAATCTGCAGGTTTGGCATTGCCTGCTGAGATTGATGCCATTTTTGGCAATGAGGTGATTGTCGATCCGGAAGTGCTTTTGGCCGCTAATCGCGGAGACTTCGGCCGCGATGCTCCGCCCAGAGCTCTCATCATCACCCTGAATCTCTTTAAATGGATGCTCATGTCTGCTGAGGCTGGTGTTTTCTTCCTCCAATGGCTGTTTGGACTGGGCAACATTCTCCTTATCCTGGTCGGACTCTTGCTGGCAGCCGGCGCGTATTTCGTTGGCCACGGATTCGGCGATCTCCTCTGTGGTAACAAAGAAGCTCGGAGGTCATTGCTTTCAATTGGAGCGGGAACGACCATAGTCAGTCTATTAATTGCCTGGAGGGCATTCGCGGCGGGAAGCCAGTGGCAAGGCGCCGTGGTTCTACCGCTGGTTCTAGCATTGGCAGTTATTGTAAGCGAAGCTCTTTATTTGTACTATTCTACCAGATGGAAGGCGCTGAACAATGAAATGTTTCGCGCTCAGATTTGGGTTTCAGTGGATAGATTCAGGAAGGCGTCGAAAGAGGGACTTTGGGAGAAAATTTACATTGGAGCACTGGAAGCGTACAAAGACGCCGTAGATAATATTTAAACCCCTAGGGTGGGGAGGGTCCAAGTGAAAGCACAAGGTTTCTTAAGTCTATTTTTGCTCGCATTAAGCTTTCCGCTTCGCCCAGGCCTTGGGAGCCAAGTTTGTCCCCCGGGAATGGTCTTCGGCGGGAGAAAGTGCGAGTGGCCTGAGGTCTGTCCAAATGGACAGCCGAATGGCCCGGAAGGGCCACCTTGCAGGCAGATACAGCTATGCCCAGATGGTAAACCTCCGGCGAATGGGCTCTGCGGCGCCCCGGCACGTCCATGTGATTTGAGAGCGATACTCCGTCGAAATAGTGGGGAAGCCGGCCGCGGCCGCCGCGTGCTGCTGGTAGGGGGAGACTCAGAGGTTCTCTGGAGTTCATACCTGGATCAGCTCAGGAAGAATAATGTTGAGATTGACCTCGATGAATCCGAGGTGCTCCTTTTCGAGAAGGAAAAATTGGTTAGGATAAAGGTTAAAATGGATTTTGGTAGCCTCTTTGGACTTAAGACTCTCGAGCAACTTTGGCAGGAACGTTTACGCGGAAAGAAGGCGAGCGATCTTCCGCAACCGGAAAAGCAGGCATCAGTCCTGAATACAGATGTTATCTGTGCGGCGAGATGAAAAGTGGGCGATTGCCGAGAAATTCGGTCGTAAGCCACCTGGATTCACTATAACTGGCAATCCAAGCCTCTGCATTTCTGTATCACCCGCCACTCCCCCGCCCCACCCACCACCCGCCCCCCCGCCAACTCCGCGGGCAGCGGCTTCTTGTGCCGAGTATCCACCATCACGAACATCCTCCCCGGCCCGTTCCACCGCCGCCAGAACTCCATATCTTCGATAACCCAAGCCTTCGTGTCGTCGTGCTTCGAGCCGAAGTCGAGCTCTCCGGTATAGCCGGCGATCGTGATGCGTCGCTCGAGGTAGTAGGCAAGGGTGTGGGGGTAGAAGTGGTAGCTCGCGACTTCGTCTCCGGGTTGGAGTTGCTTTTGAAGGGCTTCGGCGAGCGACTTGGTCGAGCGGTAGGCGTCGAAGCGCGGGGCGAGCGCTCCCAGGACCATAAAGAGGAGGGCATTGCCGGCGACCAGAGCACCTAGGGTTGCTCGCCGTTTGCCTACTCGGTCGGCAACGAACGGCGCGAGGCCGATTACGGCGAAGCAGAGGGCCAGCACCGGACGATAGCCGCCGAGCAGATCGATGAAGGCGCGATCTTTGGTTCCTTCGGCAGGAGTCGGCCAAAAGGCGAGCGCGGCGGCCAGGAGGAGTCCGAGGGCCAGCAGAATCCAGAGCCCGGGGCGCAGGGGCGATCGTTGCTCGCGAGATTCGCGGGTCGTGTCTACGAGGTTCCCAAGCCATCGGCCCACCAGGAGGGCGAGCGGCGGGACGGCGGGGAGGACGTAGGGCATCAGCTTCGAATCCGATAGGGAAAAGAAGCCGAAGACGAGCGCGGCCCAGAGGGCGAGGAAGAGGTTCTCTTTGCGTTCGGCCGGCGTGGTGCGCCAGGCGTCTCGGAGGGCTTGGGGAAGAAACAGGGTCCAGGGGAGGAGGCCCCCGAGGAGAACGGGGACGAAGTACCAGGGGGGCTCGTAGCGATCGTGGACCTTGCTGAGGTAGCGCTCGAAATGCTCGTGGATGAAATAGAACCGGGCAAACTCCGAATGGGCGTTCGAGGCGAGGACGTGCCAGGGGACGGCGATGGCGAGGAAGACGAGAATGCCGGTAGGGGCCAGGGCCGCGGGGATCAGGCGCCATTGGCGGGCTACGAGAATCCAGACGCCTATCACCATCGCCGGGATCAAGACGCCGATCAGCCCCTTGGCGAGGACCGCGAGCGCCGCGGCGGCGTAGAACGCCCAGATCAGGAGCCGGCGGTTCCAGCCGGGCGGATGGCGGACGGCGAGGAGAAAGGCGAGGAGCGACACGGTGAGAAGCGCCGAGACCGGCATGTCGAGCGAGAGGATCTGCCCCAGCCCGAGCCAGAGCGGGGCGGTCGCGAGCACGAACGACGCGAGGAGCCCCGCCGTCCGTCCGTAGAGGCGACGGCCAGCGACGTAGACGCCGGCCGCTCCGAGCAGTGCGAACAGCGCGATCGGAAAGCGAACGACCCCTTCCGAGGTGCCCCCCACGCGGATGGCGGCGGCGGTCGCCCAATAGACCAACGGCGGCTTTTCGAAGTATTTGATGCCGTTCACGCGCGGCGTCAGATAGTCGCCGGTCTCGACCATCTCGCGGGGGATCTCGGCGTAGCGCCCCTCGTCCGGCTCCCAGAGCGCGCGGCGGCTGATCGAGGGGCCAAGCAGGACGGCGAAGACGAGGGTCAACAGAAGGAGATCGACGAGCCAAGTTCTTCGGCTCGGTGGGGAGGCAAGGGGCTCGGGCATGGGCGGAAGTATCGCACCGCGAACCCGACGACGGAGGAGGTCGCGGCCGAACCGGTCGTAGGGGCGAGGACCGGAAGCGCCGGGGGCCTGGCGAGCACCTAAACCCCTCCTCCGGAGTTTGCGGGCCACCCGCGAATGCACTACGCTCCGCCGGTGCTGCCGAAGAACCCGCCCCTCCCCTTTTCCCGCCCCGACATCGGCGACGAGGAGATCGAAGAGGTCGTCCGCTGTCTAATGTCGGGATGGATCACGACCGGTCCGATCACCGCGACGCTCGAGAAGGAATTCGCGGCCTCCGTAGGGGCCGAGCACGCGCTCGCTTTTTCCTCCTGTACGGGCGCGCTCCACGTCATCTTCCTGGCGCTTGGATACGGCCCGGGTGATGAGGTGGTCGTTCCCGCCCTGACCTGGCCCGCGACGTCGAACATGGTGATCGCTTGCGGCGCGACTCCGGTCTTCGCCGACGTCGACCGCTCGACCTGGAATCTCGATCCGGAGTCTTTCGCGGCGGCGCTCTCGCCCCGCACGAAGGCGGTCGTTCCGGTTCACTTCGGCGGCCAGCCGGCCGACCTGGACGCGATCCGGGCGGTGCTTTCGGCGGCGGGGCGCGAGGACGTCGCGATCATCGAGGATGCCGCCCACGCGGCGGGGACGGAATACAAGGGAACGCCGATCGGCGCGACGGCGAGGCTCAAGACGACCGCCGCCTGCTTCTCCTTCCATCCAATCAAGAACATGACCTCTGCAGAGGGTGGGATGATCACCACCGACGACGCAGAGCTCGCGGATCGGATCAAGCTCTGGCGTTTCCACGGTGTGCGGCGCGACGCCTGGAAGGCGTATTCGGCGACGGAAAAGGCGCCGGCCACTTACGACGTGGTGCTCCCCGGATTCAAGTACAACTTGACCGACCTGCACTCCGCGGTCGGCCTCCATCAGCTGCGGAAGCTCCCTCGCTTCAACGCCCGGCGCGCGGAGATCGCGGCGATCTACCGGAAAGAGCTTTCGGGCCTTCCCGGGTTGGGGCTCCCGGGGACCGCCCCGTATGCCCACGTCCACCCGTGGCACCTGTTCACGGTGCTCGCCCCGGAGCGCGCGTCGTTCATGGGGCGGTTGAAAGAACTGGGGATCGGCACCGGCCTCCATTTCGAGGCGGTCCATCTCCACTCCTACTACCGCGAAAAGTTCGGCTATACCGAGGGGCGCTTCCCCGTGGCCGAAGAGGTTTGCTCGCGGATCGTCTCGCTCCCGCTCTTCCCGACCATGACGGACGAGGACGCGGCCGACGTAGTCGCCGCGGTGCGCGACGCGGTGGAGCGCACCGAGGCGTAAGAGAGCGTGCGAGCCCGAGAGGGATCGGTTCCCCCCTAGGATCGTCCAAGGCTCCACGAGCGAACGAACAGCGGATCCAGTCCATGCGGCTTTCGGTCGTCATCCCGGTCTACAACGAGGAGGGGAACCTCCACCAGCTGTACGCTCGCCTCCGCCCCGTGCTCGACGCCGTCGAAGCGGAGGCCCGAGAATCGGCCGGGGAGGAGGTCGAGGCGATCCTCGTCGACGACGGGAGCGCGGACCGTTCGCTGCCGATCCTGCGCGAGATCGCGGCCGAGGACCGGCGCGTCAAGGTGATCTCGTTCAACCGGAACTACGGCCAGCACGCCGCGGTGCTCGCAGGGCTCGAGGCTTCGCGCGGCGAGACGGTGGTGACACTCGACGCCGATCTCCAGAACCCGCCCGAGGACATCCCGAAGCTGCTCGCGAAAGCCGAAGAGGGATTCGACGTCGTGGGCGGCTATCGGGTCGAACGGAAGGACTCCTTCTTCCGCCGCTTCGCCTCGCGCCAGATCAACCGGATGATGCGGCGGGTGATGCCGGGCGTCGATTTTCGCGACTACGGCTGCATGCTGCGCGCCTACACCCGCCCGGTGGTCGACGCCATGGGGCGCTGCCAGGAGCGATCCTCGTTCGTTCCGGCGCTCGCCTGCCAGTTCGCTCGCCGAATCGCCGAAGTGCCGGTGGGACACGCCGAACGGGCCGTCGGCGATTCGAAATACTCCCTCTGGAAGCTGTTCAAGCTCCAGGCGGATCTGATCACCGGGTTCTCGTCGCTGCCTCTCAAGTTCGCGACCTGGACCGGTCTGGTGATCGCGATCTTCTCGTCGGGCTTCGGCCTGTTCCTCGGAATCCGCCGGCTGATCGAAGGGCCGGAGGCCGAGGGGCTGTTCACGCTGTTCGCGATCCTCTTCCTCCTCGTGGGCCTCCTGTTCCTCGCGGTCGGCATCCTCGGCGAATACGTCGGGCGGATCTACGTCGAGGTCCGCCAACGGCCGCGAAGCGTCGTCGCGGAGACCCTGAATTTCTCCCAGCCCTCGCCCTCGGCCGGTCGACCTCAGGCCTCACCCCCGGCCCCTCTCCCAGAGGGAGAGGGGGGAAAAGCATGAGAGTTCTGTTTTTCGGCTATAGCCAGATCGGCTACCGCACGGTCGAGCTTCTGGTCGAGCGCGGCGACGAGGTGCTCGCCGTGGTGACCCATCGCGACGATCCGCACGAGAACCGCTGGTACAAGACCCCCGCCGAATCCGCGGCGGCCCATGGGCTGCCGATCGTCTATTCGGAGGACTTCCCCGAAGCGGGCCCGGCAATCGCCTCGCTCGCCGCGGAGCTGGCCCCCGACCTGATCCTCTCGGTCTTCTATCGCTCCATGCTTCCCGAATCGGTGCTGGGCGCAGCGAAAATCGCGGCGCTCAACCTCCACCCGTCGCTGCTCCCGGCCTATCGCGGTCGGGCACCGATCAACTGGGTCTTGGTGAACGGCGAACGGGAAACGGGCATCACCCTTCATCACATGGTTCGCCGAGCGGACGCGGGCGACGTCGTCGCCCAGCGTCGGGTACCGATCGCCTCCCGCGCGACAGCCCTCTCGCTCTACCTGGAGATCGAGCAGGCGGGCGTCGAGCTGCTCGCCGAAGCGCTCCCCCAGGTGGCCGACGGCACCGCGCCGCGGATCGTCCAGGACGAGTCGAAGGCGTCGAAGGTCGGTCGACGCCGGCCGGAAGACGGGCGGATTGACTGGTCGTGGCCGGCCGCGCGCATCGATTGCCTCGTGCGCGCCGTGGCGCCCCCCTGGCCCGGCGCGTTCGGCACGATCGGCGACCGCCGGGTGGAGGTCTTTGCGGGCGAGCCCGAGGAGGAGATCTCAGCCTCTCTGGAGGGCGAACGCCCGGCGCCCGGCACGGTGGACCGGATCGGTGAGAGAATCCGGATCGCCACGGCCGACCGCTGGTTCCGGATCGACCAGGCGGAGGGGCTCGCCGAGGCCCTCGCTCAAACCTCGACCTCGTAGGCTTCGTTCGACTTCGATCCAAGACACGTACCGCTAGAAAGAGCACGCCATGAAAATTCTGATCACCGGGGGAGCCGGCTTCCTGGGCTCCCACCTCGGTGACCTTCTGCTCTCCCAAGGGCACGAGGTCGTCGCGCTCGACACCTCCTCCGACTTGAAGATCCGCCACAACCTCGGCAACCCGAAGTTCCAGTTCATCAAGGGTTCCATCCTCGACCACGACCTGCTCGAGAGCCTGATCGCCAAGTGCGACAAGGTGTTCCACCTGGGCGCGGTGGTCGGCGTCGAGCACTACGTCGAGGATCCCCTGCACGTCCTGAACGTCAACGTGAACGGCACCCAGGAGGTGGCGAAGCTCGCCTACCGGTACGACAAGAAGGTGATCTTCTCCTCGACCTCCGAGGTGTACGGCAAGTCGAAGGACACCCCGTTCCGTGAGTACGGCGACCGGCTGCTCGGTCCCACCTCGATCGACCGGTGGTGCTATTCGACCTCGAAGGCGGTGGGCGAGCACTTCTGCTTCGCCTACGGCAAGCTCGGGCTGCCGATCGTCATCGTCCGGTTCTTCAACGCGTACGGACCACGCCTGGATCGGATCGACGTCGGCCGCGTGATCACGATCTTCATGGGGCAGCTCCTGCGCGGCGAGCCGCTCACCGTGATCGGCGACGGCAAACAGACGCGGGCGTTCACCTACGTCGGCGACGCGGTCCGGGCGCTCGCCGCGGCGGGCGAAAAAGAGGAGGCGCTGGGTGGGATCTTCAACATCGGTACCGACCGGGAGACGACGATCCTCGAGCTCGCCGAGGCGATGATCCGCGCCTACCCGGACACCGGCTCGAAGATCACGTTCGTCCAGCAGCAGGAAATCTACGGCGAGAGCTACGAAGACATCCCGCGCCGGTATCCCGACATCACGCGGATGCGGGAGATCCTCGGCGTCGATCCGGCCACGCCGCTCGAAGAGGGGCTGCGTCAGACGATCGAGTGGTTCCGGGCCGACGAGGAAGGAAAGCTGCGGCGCTAGCGCACGTATGAAGCCGACCCGGGTCGTCCTGAAGATCGACGTCGACACCTACCGCGGCACGCGGGAGGGGTTGCCGGCGATGCTCGAAGACCTGAGCCGAGCGGGAGTGCGCGCGAGCTTCTATTGGACGCTCGGTCCCGACCGCTCGGGCCGGGCGATCTTCCGGGTGTTCACCAAGCCCGGCTTCCTGGGCAAGATGCTGCGCACCAACGCGGCAAAGATGTACGGCTGGAAGACGGCGCTCTACGGCACGCTTCTTCCGGCGCCGAAAATCGGCCGCAGCTGCGCGGCGACCCTCCGCCAGGCGCGCGACCTCGGCCACGAGGTCGGCCTTCACGCCTGGGATCACGTGCTCTGGCAAGACAAGCTCCATCGTCTCGACCGGCGGCGGATCGAAGAGACGCTCGCGCGCGGGAGGCAGGAGTTCGCGACGATCTTCGGCGCCGAACCCCGCGGGTTTGCGGCACCCGCCTGGTACATGACCGACGACGGCTGGGAAGTGCTCGCCCGGCAGGGTTTCGAGTACGTCTCGGTCTCGCGCGGCGCGGCACCGCCGTTTTTTCCCTGCGTCCGCGAGCGGGTCCTCGACCTGCTCGACCTGCCGACCACGCTTCCGACCCTCGACGAAGACCTCGGCCGCGACGGCATCACGCCGGAGAACTACGTCGACCGGCTGGTCGCCCGCTATCGCCCGGGAGAGACGGAAGTCCTCACGGTCCACGCCGAGACCGAGGGTCTGGCTTATCGCTCGCTGTTCCGCGCACTGCTCGAGCGTCACCGCGCGCTCGGGATCGAGCACCTCACAGCGGCAGAGTACGCGGCCGAGACGCGCGAACGAGCCCAGGCGCGAGAGGTCTCGCTGGGCGAGATCCCCGGTCGCTCCGGGCGCGTCGCGGTGGTCGCCTAGCCGGCTGCTGAGCAACCCCCTTCGTTCCGACAAACAGACTCGGGGGCGCCCTCGGGACTCTGCGACGCCGACCGCACCCCTAGTTCGCCAGCCCGGCGTCCACCTCGCCGGTCTCCCCTTCCGGTCCGCCAGCCCGCACGAGGTTGCGCCCGTCGGACTTCGCGCGGTAGAGCGCGGCGTCTGCCGCCTCGATAAGGTCCTCCGGCTCTTGGCCGAGCAAGGGAACCAACGCCGCCACCCCGAAGCTCGCGGTGACGTGCCCTCCCGGCACGGCGTCGTGTGGCAGACCGAGCAGCTCGAGTCCCTCGCGCAGCCTTTCGGCCACCTTGAGCGCTCCGGGTAGATCGGTCGCCGGCAGGAGAACCGCGAACTCCTCGCCGCCGTAGCGGGCGACCAGATCGCCGGTCCGCTGGACCGCCTGGCTCAGGAACGCCGCGACGGACTGGAGGCAGAAGTCGCCTTCCAGATGCCCGCGCGTGTCGTTCAATAGCTTGAAATGATCGAGATCGAGGAGGATGAACGCGATCGGCTGGCGCTGCCGCCGCGCGCGATGCCACTCGGCGTCGAGCAGCATCTGCAGGCGACGCCGGTTGGCGATGCCGGTCAGCTCGTCCTGGAGCGACAGCTCCTCCAGGCGCACGTTCGCCGCTTCGAGGTCGTCCTGTGTCCGCTCGAGATCGGCGACCGCCTGGCGCAGCTCGGCCGTCTGTTCCTGCACCCTCTGCTCGAGCTGCGCCGCTCGTTGGCGCAGCGCCCGGCTGCGCAGGCTCGCCCAGGTGCGGATGCCGATCAACGCGAGGATTCCCCACAGCGTCAGCGCCCAAGGCGTTTCGTACCAGGCGGGCAGAACGCGGAACGCCCAGGCGACCTCCGGGCTCTGCTCCCCGTTCGGCCCGAGGGTGCGGGCTCTCAAGGTGTAGCTGCCGGCGGGCAACCGGGTGAGCTCGACGCGCGGATCGATACGCGCCTCCCCCCAGTCGAGGTCGATCGGGTCGAGCCGGGTCGAGAAACGCAGCCCGGCGCGAAACGACAAGGGGGCGAGCTCCACCTGGAGCCGGGTGAACCGATTCGGCAGCTCGATCCCGGTCCGCGCGGCGGTCCCGCCGAACAGGTAGTCGCCGCGTCCGGTGCTCACGCGCGCGAACCGGGGCGCGGGGAGCGGCGGAGCAGGAGGGAGCGGCGAGTCGACCCGGTAGAGCCCGTTTTCGGCCGCCAGCCAGACCGATCCGTCGGCATCGGGGTAGATCCGCTCGACGGATCGCGCCGGAACCTCGACCAGAGATCGAGGGGTCGCCGACCAGCCCGCTCCCTGGCGCAAGAACACCGCCGGAGGGCGGCTGTTGCGCCAAACGTTGCCCGCCGCATCCTGCGCCAGAACCGAGAAGGTGCCCGCTACAGCCAACGGAGCGAACGCGGAATCCTCGACCAGCCGTGCGCGAGTCTCGTCGAGACATAAGACACGGTCGTCGCGCACCGCGGCGACTCGACCCGCGATCCGATAGAGGTTCGTCTCGGCGCTGTCCGGCACTCGAAGGAGCGCCGAGGGTTGGCCCGGGGAGCCGATCCGAAGGCCGAAGACCCCTTCGAGGGGTACCGAGAACCAAACCACGTCGCCGCTCTCTACGATGGAGCGGACCTCCCCCCCCGGCCCGCTCGCGTGCGGCAGATACCGCCACCCGTCGGGTTCGAGCCAGAGGCTGGAGAGGCCCTCGTCTCCGCCCACCCAGACCCGCCTCGAGTCGGCCGAGCGGACCAGCTCGTACGCGGTGCCCACGGCATCGGAGCCCGGGATCAGCCGAGGCACCCCTACGTCGGGAACGGAATAGATGCCGAACGCCGTGCCGACCAGCAATCCCCCTTCGACCGAGACGAAGCTCCAGCCGGCCGACGGCAATCCAGCCACCTTGCGAAACTCGATCAACCCATTCTTCGGTGGTTCGGCCTGCTCGGCGAACACTCCGGACGGGGTGGCCACCCAAAGCTTTCCGCGGTGCCGTTCCACGGCATAGATGCTGCCGTCCAGACCCGAGCGACGGTCGACGGTGGAGATCGGCGAGCCGATTTCCACCCGCACCATCCCGGTGTTGAGCGCCAGCCAAAGCCCCCCCTCGGTGTCCGCCGCGAGGCCGCTCACGTAGTTGTCGGGAAGGCCCAAACGCGTGTCGATGACCTGATCGACGACGCCGTCGGCGCGCAGCAGCAGCAGACCGCCGAGGATCGATCCGAGCGCCCAACGCCCGTCCGGCAGGCGGCACGAGGTGCCGGCGAGCAGCCGGTTGGCCGAGGTCCAGGCCGACGCCTCCGGCGCGAAGGGCGTGGCGACGCCGTCGATCGGGTTGACCAGGAATAGACCTTCGCCGCGGACCGACACGAGGAAGGCGTTCTGAGCCGGCAGGATCTGATCGACCCGCTTGCCCGCGAACTGGGCTCCCCACGAGAGCGGCTCGAATCGATCTCCGACCCGCTTGGCGACTCCGTTCTTGTCGGCCAGGTAGAACTCGCCGCCGATCTCGTAGAGCGAGGGGTACGGGGGGCCTTCCGCGGGGCGGGCGAGAGTCTGCAGCTTGTCTCCGTCCCACTCGAGCACGGCGTCCGCGGTGAAGAAGAGGAACCCTCTCGGCGAGGCGAACGTGGCTCCGACCTGCCCGACCTGCCGCTGGTCCTTGGGCAAAAGGTCCAGCAACGAGACGAAGCGAGGCACACCCGCCGCGCTCGTCTCGATGTAACCAAGGTCGTCGATACCGCCGACCGCCACGCGCCCCGAGGCGTCGGTCGCGACGGAAAACGCCGCGGTCGCCTTGCCGATCGGGATGCAGCGCCACCAGGCGCCGTCGTAGATCAGCAGCCCCCCGAGGTTCGCGACGTAGACGAGGCCTCGGCGATCCGTCGCGATGCCGAAGTTCTGCACCTCGGCCTCGGGAATCGCCGGGACGATTTCGCGGATCAGAGGGAAACCGCGGGCGGCGACCGGAAGGGCCGCTCCGGCCGGGCGAGGCAGGACGATCCCGCCCGCGAGCAGGGTGCCGGCGACGAGAATCGACGAAAGGCGCGAAACGGCGCGGCGGCGCATGAAGTGGCTCGAGCTGCTCGGTTTTGGAGAGCCGATTTTAAACCGGAACGGCCGCAGCCGACTCGGTCAAGAGCAACCGGACAGTCGAACGCGGAACGCCTCGGGCTCGGCGGCCGACCAGAGCGCCGCTCGCTGGCACCGGGCGACGGGGGTGAGCACCGTCTCCCAATCGCGCCAGGGCTGGACGTCCCTGGGTAGAGCGAGAGGAAACTTCTCGAGTCCGGCGCGCATTCGCGCGACCACGACGAGCGCCGGTTCCGGGGCGAGCCAGACCGCCATCCGCACCCGCGCGCCGGGACGGTCCTCCCCTTCCGGCGAAGCGACGCGGGAGATCGCCGGGGCGAGCGCCTCGCCGCGCTCCAGGCTCTTGTCGTCGAGCGCCACCATCTCCCAACCCGCGTTCTCGCCGTGAGGCAGCCGATCCGCGAGCAGACCGCCGATCCCCCCGCCGGGAAGATCCCAACGCGCCCGCTTCGGCGGGTGGAACAACACTCCGCTCGGCAGGCCGAGAGAGCCCTTGCCTTCGTAGAACGCGAGCGCTGCCGCCGGGGCCGGTCCCTCCTCGCCCGCGACGACCAGCAGGATCGGCCGATCGGAGAGCGAGGCGGGATCGAAAGGCGGCTTGTCCGGGAAGCGCGAGCCTTCCAGGGTGAGGTCGATCGCGTCGGCGCGGTGCCCGAGCCGATAGATCCCGGCCGGGAAGCTCTCCGCGGGGCGCGCCAGATGAAACGCGCCCAGGACCGGAGCCTCCGGAGCCCAGCCCTCGCTCGGAATCTCCGTCGGCTCGCCCACTTCGACGGTCCAGAGCGTGCCGTCCCACGCGACCGTCGCCGGATTCTCCGAGACCTCGACCGCGCCGCCCGCGAGCCACGGGTTGCCCGCCCGGATTCTCCGAGACCTCGACCGCGCCGCCCGCGAGCCACGGGTTGCCCGCGACCTTGCCGGCGAGCTTCGCGACCGTCGAGAGCCCCGGATAGACCCGTGCGGAGATCCGCATCCGCTTCTTCGACCGGTCGGAACAGGCGACCAGCTCCCGAGCCGGCGGGACGGCGAAAGGGCCGAACGCCGGCATCGACGGCTCGGCTGAGCCCGAAAGGCGGGCGACCGCCGCGAAATAGCTTTGCGCGTCGTCCAACTCCTCGGCGAGCGCGCCGAGGTTCTGATGCGGGTAGGGGATCCACAGGCAGGCGTCCCACGCGCCGGAGCGGAGCATGCGGGCGGGGACGTCCATTCCGTCCGGCGTCTTCGCCCGCTCGCGCGGCCAATACCAGTAGCCGACGTGCCCGGCCACGGCGGCGAGAGCCGCGAGGCCGACGAGCGCCCATCTCCCCCTTTTCATCGCGCGCGGAGCTTATCTCGGACGCGCGCCTCCCGGCCGCCGCGTCGATTCCGGCTAACGTCGCCGCTCCACCCACCCGAGGTCGGCGAGCTCGCGCGCGATCTCGGCCAAGGTCTCCTCGTCGCGCTCCCCTCCCCCGAGGTCGACCCAGTCGGCGGCGACCGCCGCGATCAGATCGTTGCCGACCTCCGTAGGCGGGTAGGGGGCGAGCGGCGGCACGGCCGCGGGCGGAGCGGGCCTAGCGCGGAGCGCCTCGACCGCGGCGGCGTAAGCATCCGCCGCCCGTTCGATACGGTGCTCCGCCTCGACGAACCGGCGGGCGTTCTCGCCCATCGAAAGCCGCAAGCCCTCGTCCGCCACCAGGCGGCGCAGGAGCTCGAGAAGCAACTCCCCTTCCCCTTCGTCCGGCGGCACCCGGGCGCAGGCGCCGTCGGGGATCTCGTCGAACGACCCGCCGTCGGTCACGATCACGGCCCGCCCCAGGCCGAGCAGCCGCATCAGCGTCGCCGAGGTCTCGCCGCCGCTCGGATAGCGCAGATTGATCGCGACGTCGGTCGCCGCCATCGCGGCATGAAACGTCTCGAAATCGACCCGACCGAGCGGGAGCACCCGCGGCGCGAGGTCGGCCGGCACGAGAGCGCCGAGATCGTAGTCCTTCGAGACCTCGCCCACCGCGAGGAAATGCGCGCGCGGCTCCTCGCGGGCGAGGGTCGAGAAGGCGCGGAGCGCCACGTCCAGCCGCTTCGACCGGGTGAGGAAACCGAAAGAAGCGAGCACGACCGCATCGGCCGGCAGACCGAAGCGGGCGAGCACCGCCTCGCGGGAAGGGAGCGGAGGAGGCGGGGTCCAAGGAAAAGGGATGCGGAGGACCGCCGCCTCGGGCCGGCTCGCGAGAATCCTTCGCCGCGCCCCCTCGCTGTGGACGAGGACGCCGAGGCTCGCATCCACCGTGCGCTCGAACAGCGGGTAACGCCAGGCATCGAGCAGCGTCCCCGTTTCGAGCGAGCCGCGCGCCAGGAGCTCGCCGCTTCGACCCGCGGCGTAGCGGATCTCCTCGAGATACAAGGCGGCGTCGCCTTTTGCGAGCGTCATCTCGCGCAGCATGTGGTGGAGGACGACCTCGTGCAGGACCACGATGCCCGGAATCTCGAGCAGCGCGGCGTAGGCGCCGGAGTGGAAATCGGCGTTGTTTCCCAGCTGGTAGATCACCGCGTCGAAACCGCGCTCGGCGCGCCGGCTCGGGAGAGCGCGCGCGGGAAACACCGGAACGCTCGATCCCGCCGGAGATTCGAGCCGGGAGCCTTCCTCGCCGAACAGCTCCAGGTCGAAGCGCTCGGCGAGATGCGGCAGCAGCTCGACGCAATAGTCCGCGATCCCGCTCGAAAGCGGCGGCAGGGGCGAAATCATCGCGACGCGAGGGAGGGCGGTCATATCCCTGCGAGAACTCCGAAACGGCTCGGCTACCCGAGCAATCCGTCGATCACCCGATCCCAAGAGACGTCGCGCGCCTTCCCCGCCCCCGCCTCGCCCAGGCGCCGGGCGAGCTCGCGATCGGCGTAAAGCGCGTCGAGCCGCGCGCCGATCGCCGCCGGATCGTCGGGCGCCACGACGTAGCCGGTCTTCCCTTCCTGGACCCACTCGAGCACGCCGCCGGCGTCCGCGACCGTGATCACCGGTTTGGCCGACCGGCACGCCTCGACCGTGACGTAACCGTAGTCCTCGTCGTACGGCGCATAGAAAACCGCGAGCGCGCCGGCATAGAGCTCGACCGCCCGGTCGTCATCGATCCAGCCGAGCAGCTCGACGCGATCTTCGAGCGCCAGATCGGAGATCAGCTTCTGAAGCGCCTCGCGCTCCTCGCCCGTGCCCGCGATCCGACAGCGGACCGAGGTTTTCGTGTGTTTCATCGCCCGGATCAGGAGGTCGAAGCGCTTGATCCGGTTGAGCCGGCCGGCGGTGAACACGTAGTCGCCCATCTCGCCCGGCGCGAGCCGGTCGATCAGGCGCGGTGGCGGATAGAGCGTCTCGATCTTCATCCGGTTGAACCGCTCGAGCCGGGCCGCCACGTTGTCGGAGATCGAATAGACCCGGCGCGCCTCGCCGAGCGTCCGCTCGTCCATCGAGCGAAGCATCTCGACCACCCGCTCGTCGCGGCCGCCGCGCCCTTCGGTCGTGAAATCGCTGTAGCCCGTGCCGCGCAGGTCGTAGGCCTGACGGAGCTGATGAACCAGCCACACCACCTTGTCCGGATGCTTGACCACGTAGGAGGGGAACCGCGTCGCGATCACGCGGTCGATCCGCTGGCCGTCGACTTCCGATAGATCGAGCATCCGCCAGGCGAGGCAGCTCTTGAACAGCTGGACCCGATCCTTCCAGGTAAAGGGCAGGGAAACCACGTCGACCGTATGCCCCCGGCGCTTGAGCTCCTCGGCGAGCGAGGCGACCAGGATCTCGGCGCCGCCATAGGCGAACGGCACCTGAACCCCGCAGACGCAGATGCGCAGCCCCAAAGCTCTTTAGCTCCCTGGCTCTTTTGCTTTGGCGTTTTCGGACCCTGCCTCCGCGGCGCGTGTCGTCGCAAGCTCGCGCTCCAGGCGGCCGATCTCCGCCGCCAGCCGGGTCTGCTGCGCGAGCAGCTCTTGGATCAGCTGGCTCGCCACCTGGTTGAATCGGTTCTGCCGCTGGAGCATGGGACGCGCGTACCACTTGACGAAGGCGTGGAAAAACACTTTCCGAAGCAGGACAATCAGCTTGCCGAAGCCGGGCCGGTGAGAAAACAAAGGCGGCTCCTCGACCCACTCGAGCGTCTTGAGCTCGAGCACTTTGAGCTTGGTCGCCTCGCTCTCGTCGCCGAGCGTCGCGAGCTCCGCCCGCCTTTGACGCACTCCGGCGCGCAGCCGTTCGAGCGCGGCGGCCACGTCTGTATCAGGCGCGGAAGCGCCCGGAGATCGCGCGTCCGTCATCGTCAGCTCCCCGCGCCGGCGAAATCGAGAAACACCCCGAGATAGCGGTAGTCGTCGTTGTGCTCTTCGCGCCGCGCGGGCATCACCCCGTCCGAGCAGTCGAGGGTGAACGAGTAGAAGTACTCGGACTTCCCTTCGGAAGCGCTTTCCGGAAAGAAACCGAGGTCGCGCGCGACGGGTTTCAGCTTGAGCTCGATCGGTGTGCCGCGGCGCTTCTCTTCGCTGTCGAACCGAACGGTCACCCGATCCACCGGGCTCTCGAGCGTCACCACGTTCTGATCCGAGATCGAGCGCAGGCGCATCCGCACCGACGAGATCTTCTTTGGCGCCACCAGGAAGACCTCGGATCGTGATGCGCCGCGCACCCATACGCCATCCGGGTTCGGCTCCTGCGCGTGGAAGTTCTCCTTCGGAACCACCCAGACCGCCTCGGTCCACCCCTTGAGGAAATAGCCCGGAATCTTCTGGAGCAGCGTCAGCTCGAGCGGCAGCGCTTGAAACGACGGGCGCCGCACGTGCGACTGGAGCGTCGCTTCCGGCGCGATCTGAAGCAGCGGCACGGCGACGACCGCGGAGGTCCAGAGGCCCGCGGCGGCGAAGGGGAGGAGCAGCCCCTTACGCGACCGGATCGCCATCGGCAGAAGGGCGAACGCCGGATAGATGCTCGCGAAATATCGGTTGCCGACGAAGCCCGCGCCGCCGTGGTAGTTGTTCGGCCGGAGGATCAGGATCACCAGGCAATAGCCGACGAGCCCGAGCAGCAGCAGGTGGCGCGAGCGGTCCTTCGGCCCGAACGCGTAGAGCGCGAGCGCGAACAGAGCGAACGGGAAGTAGGGCAGGAGACCGGTGTGCCGACCGACGAGGAAATACTCGAGGTCGCGCAGGAACATGCGCGGCGTGGTCTCGACTCCGAGTCCCGACCAGGAGCCGAAGCTCGTGCCGCGATATTGCGCCCAGAGGTCTTTGCGGCTCTCGATCGGATACTCGGATTCGAACGAACGGCGCTGTACGCCGCGGTACGGACTCCAAGCGCCGGTCTCGTGGTGCTGCAGGACCATGAGCGCCGCGAGCCCGAGGAGGGCGGGAGCGGCAAGGGCGACGACGCCCTTCCATCGCTTTTGTAGCAGCAGGTCCAGACCGATCGGCCCGCCGAGCAGGATCGTCGGCTCCTTGGAGATGTACGCCGCCGCGAGCAGCGCCCCCGCGAAGCCCATCAGCAACAGGTGGCGCGAAGTCCACTTCGGGATGCCGCGCAGGTGCAGCCAGATCAGCAGCGCAAAGAACAGGCAGGCCATGTTGAAAACTTCGGGCTGCATCCAGAAGACGTAGCAGAAGGCCGCCGAAGCGAAGAAGAAGCCGCCGAGAAACAACCCCGCCATCCCCGCCTGACCGCTCCGCTCCGGCCGCCGCCAGAACCAGACCGCCCCCCAGAGCATGGCGAGGAACATCGCCATGTTGAAGACCACGAGCCCCTGGAGGCCGAACAGCGCGTAGAACGGCACGGCCGCGAGCGAGTAGACGTACGGCTTGCCGTAGTACATCGACTTGCCGCCGTCCGAGGTGAACAGGATGACGCCGTTCGGCCCCTGGTCCCACGCCTGGTAGCCGCGCAGGAGATCGCGATGGTCGTAGGCCAGGTCGTGATCGTGCCAGAGGCTCTGGGTCATCATCACGTACGCCGGCTCGTCCCCGATCGGTCCGGGCGGAAAGTGGACCTTGTACAAGCTCCAGGACAGACCGAGGAGCAGCACGGTGGCGCAAAGTAGAGCGGGAGAGCGGCGCATGGGACCGCGCGAAGATATCAGGCCGCTCGGGCCGGACGAACTAGCGGACGCGCCGGAGCGCGGCGGGGCGGCGCGGGACAGGCCGCCCGCCGCCCCTCTACCGAACGAGCTTCAACGCTGGGCGAACACCCGTACCGTCGCTTGGCCGCCGAGCGATTGCGCGTCGTACCAGAACTCGATCGAGTGGATCACCCGGCGCCCGCCGGCGAGGTCGATGATCCGCGACCAGCCGTCGGCCGGGATGACGTTCCGCAGCTCGACCTCCTGGACGAAGCCGTCGCCGTAATGGACCTTCACCGAGTGGAACTGAACCGCGCGATCGAAGACCCGGAGGGCGATGTGCTCGAACCGGCCGCGCGCGCCGGTGACCAGGATCGTGTCGTGGTCGAGCTTGTCGGAGACCTTCCGCTCGCCCAGGAGCGTCCAGCGGCCGCGATAGGCGGCGGAAGCGGGGACCGCCATCGCGGCAAGCACCAGGACCAACAGCCCGAATGCAGCGAACCGACGATTTCTATGGCTCATACCGTCCTCCTCGTAGGTGCGTGATGGGTGGAGGCCAAGTCGTGGCCTCGCTCGGCTGAAACCCGGAACCCGATCGATTCCTACGGCCGAGATCCTCGGCCATCGTCGATAATCCTAGCGTGCCCACCCCGCCCCAGGATTCAACGAGCGCCCCGGCCCGCCGACCTTTCGGCCCGACGCTCGCCATGGCGCTTCCGCTCGCGCTGCTCGCCGGTTTCGCCGTCCGCCTCGCCGGGCGTGCGACGGACGACATGTACATCACCTACCGCTACGCCCAGAATTTCGCGGCGGGCCGGGGGCTGGTTTTCAATCCGGGCGAGCGGATCTTCGGCGTCACCGATCCGGGCGTGGCGCTCCTGCTCGGGATCGCCCACCGCGCGACCGGCCTGCCGATCCATCTCCTCGGCACCTGGCTCCATGCGCTGGCGATCGCAACGATCACCGCGCTCCTGATCGTCGAAGCGAGCCGGCGGGATCGCCGCATCGAGGCGGTCGGGGCGGGCGTGCTGCTCGCGACCTCGGCGGTTCTCTGGGCCGCTCAGGGCTCGGGCCCGCCGGTAGCGCTCGCCCTGCTGCTCCTCGCGGCGTACGTCCAACGGCGGCACGCCGTTCCGGCAGGGCTCTTGGCCGGCGCCGCCGTCCTCTGTCGACCGGACGCGCTCGTCGGAGCGGCGATCTTGGGGCTCCTGACTCTCTTCGGTCGAGACGGCTCCGAAGGCGAACGATCGCCGAGAGAGGAGCGCTGGAAGAGCGCGCTCGCCTACTCGCTGACAGCAGCCCTGGTGATCGGCGCCGGGGCGCTCGCCGCCCGCGCCTGGTTCGGCACCCTGATCCCGAATACCCTCGCCGCCAAGCGGGCCTACGCCGCGCTCGATCCGGAGCGCTGGCAAAGCGGCCTGGCTTTCTGGAGCCGCGGGCTGGAGCTTCTCTTCTCCTCCGCGGGACGTTTCGCGTTCGGGCTCGTGGCGCTCGGAGCGTTGGGGCTTCCGTTCCTCGTTCGGGCCGGCGGCCGCCCCGGCTTCCTGCTCGTCGCGTACGGCACCGCGCTCGCGGTCCTCTATCCCTTGCTCGGCGTGCCGTTCTTCGTCTGGTACGCGGCGCCGCCTCTCGCGGCGCTGCTCGCCGCCGCCCCGTTCGCCGTCGGCGCGGCAGCCCGGACGATCGCGGGGAAAACGCACCCAGGGGTCGCCGTTTCGCCGGCACGGCTCAGCTCGGCGGTCCTCGTCTCGGCGCTCCTCGCGCTGCCGCTCGCCGGCTCGGTTCTCGGAGATCAGCGCTACGCCAGAAACCCCGGCGAGGGCGATTGGCGCTTCCCCGCCTATCGCCAAGCTGGCGCATGGCTCGCCGCGCATTCGGGCCCCGAAGAGGACGTCGCCTACGAGGAGATCGGCATCCTCGCCTATACCGCCGACCGGCCGGTCCAGGACCTCGTCGGTCTCGTCACTCCGCGCTCGCTCCCGTTCGCCCACGACCGCCTCGGAGCGTTCCTCGCGAAGCCCACCACCTTTGTCCTCTTCCACACCTACAACCCGCGCGGAGGCACCCGGCCGATCGTCGATCGCCCCTGGTTCCCGAAGGCCTATCGAGAGGTCGCGCGGTTCATTTCGAAGGACGGGCGATATCTCGCGATCTACCGGCGCATCCCCGGAGCGTCCGTGCCTCCCCCCCGGCCGCCGCGGCCACCGCGGCCGTCACGCCAAACCTCGGTGCGATAGCGGCGGTTACAGCACCCGCTCGACCACGAGCCAGCACCAACCGGCCGCGAGAAACGCGGCGAGCAGGTCGAGGACTACGCCGGTCCGCGCCATGCGCGGGATGGTGACGTAGCCGCTGCCGAAGACGATCGCATTCGGCGGCGTTCCGGCCGGCAGAGCGAAATCGCAGGAGGCGGCGATCGTCGCCGCAAAGAGAACCGTCGGAAGGTTCTGGGCCGCGACCGCCTGCTGCAGGACGACGAGCATCACCGCGATCGTGGCGGTGTTCGAGGCGATGGCCGACAGCGCCACCGTGGCGAGGCTCGCGAGCAGGATCTGGACGAACGGTGGGAAGGTGCGGAGGCCGAGGAGCTGCGCGCTCACCTGCGTCGAGAGCCCGCTGCCCTGGATCGCCGACGCCATCGCAAAACCGCCTCCCAGGAGCAGCAACGTCTCCCACGGAACCTTCTTGAGCGCCTCGACGTTCAGCACCGCGTGCCCCTCGCTCCGCCAGACGAAGAGGGCGAGCGCCGCGAGCATCGCGATGCCCCCCTCGACGTGCGCGGAGGTGAGGGTAAACGCGGTCACCAGCGGTTTGAGCGCCTCGGTGAGGAGCTTGCCGGCGATCCACAATGCGGCGGTGACCCCGAAAACGCCGAGAACGATCCGCTCCTGGCGGTGGATGCGGCCGAGCTTGCCGAGCTCTTCCGCGACCGCGGCTCCGCCCATCGCCTCGCCGAGCTCGTCGCCTCGGCCGATGCGCCAGAGCGCCCACCAGACGATGGGGAGGAAGAGGATCACGAACGGCAGGCCGACCGCCATAAACTGGAGAAACGACACCTCGATCCCGAACCGCTCGGCGAACCCGGCGAACTGGGCGTTCGGCGCGGTACCGATCTTCGTGCCGATGCCACCGACGTTCGAGCCGTAAGCGATCGCGAGCATGATCGCCATCCCGTAGTGGCGAAGCCGCTCGCCGCCGCGCGAGTGCTCGATCTGCGCGAGCACCGCGATGCCGATCGGCACCATCATGGTCGCCGTCGCGGTGTTCGAGATCCAGAGCGAGATGAAAGCCGTCGCGGCGAGGAACCCGGCGAGCAGCCGCTTCGGATCGGTGCCGATCGCCGCCATGATGTTGAGCGCGATGCGCCGATGGAGGTTCCAGCGCTGCATCGCCGCGGCGATCGCCATGCCGCCCGCGAACAGGAAGATATACGGGTCGAGGTAGGCGCCGACGGTAGACCCCAGATTCCCGAGGACGCCGGTGCCGAACGGGCGCAACAGGGGATAGGCAACGAGCGGCACGCAGGCCGTGACGTAGATCGGCAGCGCTTCGGTGAGCCACCAGATCGCCATCAAGGCGGTGATCGCCGCCGCGTAGGCCGGCCGCGCTCCGGTCCCCGGATCGTGATGCAGGGGGGAGTCGACGAAAAGGAACAAGCCGAAGGCGAGAAGCCCGGCAACGAGGCCAACGATCCGGCCTGGGGTCCACATGGAGCGCGGCAAAGTGCGGCGATCCTACCTCGCGCGAGCGACCCGGCGCCGCCCGCGGGCTACAATCGCGAGCCATGCGACCGTTCCTGTTCTCCATTTCCCTGGCTCTCCTTGCCGCTTGCACCTCTTCGGCCCCCGCCCCTTCCCCTAAAGGAGCTGCCACGATGGACGACACCGCCCGCGCCTATGTTCGCCTCGTGCTCGCCGTCGGAGTCCACGACGGAAATTACGTCGACGCCTACTACGGTCCCGCGGAGGTGCGCGCCGAGGTGGAGGCCGAGAAGCTGCCGCTCGAGGAGATCCGTCAGCGAGCCGAGACGCTTCGCTCTGGTCTTGCCGGGATCCGGCCCGCCCAAGACGATCCGCTGGTCGAGCTCCGCCACGCCTATCTCGAACGCCAGCTCGGTTCGCTCGTCGCCCACGTCGAGCGTTTGGAAGGGAAGAAGCGCAGCTTCGACGAGGAGTCGCTTGCGCTCTACGACGCGGTGGCTCCGAAGCAGGACGAGAAGGATTTCCAGCCGGTGCTCGCCGAGCTGGAGCAGAAAGTACCGGGAAGCGGGCCGCTCCCCGAGCGCATCCAGGCCTACCGAGACCGTTTCGCGATTCCCGCCGATCGGGTGGACGCCGTCTTCCGCGCCGCGATCCACGAATGCCGCGCCCGGACGGCGGCCCATCTCCCTCTGCCGAAAGGGGAGAGCTTCGAGGTCGATTACGTCACGGGCAAGCCCTGGAGCGCCTACAACTGGTACAAAGGCGATCTCCACAGCCTCATCCAGGTGAACACCGAGCTGCCGATCCTGATCGATCGCGCGATCGACCTCGCCTGCCACGAGGGGTATCCGGGGCATCACGTCTACAACGCCCTGCTCGAAAAAAACCTGGTCCGCGACCGCGGCTGGGTGGAATTCACCGTCTACCCGCTCTTCTCGCCGCAGTCGCTGATCGCCGAGGGGACCGCGAATTACGGCATCGAGGTCGCCTTCCCCGGCGAGCAGCGGACCGCGTTTGAACGCGACGTCCTCTACCCCATCGCCGGCCTCGATCCGAAAGAAGCCGAGCGCTACACCGAGATTCTCCACCTCGTGGGCAAGCTGGACTACGCCGGAAACACCGCGGCCCGTCGCTACCTCGATGGAGAGATCGACGCCGGCCAAGCGGCCGACTGGCTCGTCCATTACGCCCTCTCCTCTCCCGCTCGAGCGAAGCAGCGCGTCACCTTCTTCGACACCTACCGGAGCTACGTCATCAACTACAACCTGGGCCGCGATTTCGTCCGGAAGTACGTCGAGGCGAAAAGCGGCGGAGACGGGGAGAAGCGGTGGAAGGTGTTCGGAGAGCTGATCTCCTCGCCGCGGCTGCCTTCGGGGCTACGGTAGCGCTTGACTCGGGCTTCTTGAGGCGAATCGGCGGCTGAGTCTTAGTACGAGCCGTTCGGACTCGGAGGCTCGACCCTCGCTCTTACCCGACCGCCCACCCAGCCGCGCCGAGCGCCGCCACCGCTTTCTCGAGATCCTCTTCCCGCACCAGAAGGACGTCGGTGTCGAAGGTCGAGATGGCGAGGATCGAGAGGCCCGCTTCGGCGAGCGGGCGGGCGAGGCTTTCGAGGATTCCCACGGCGGAGAAATCGAGGGGGCCGAGCACTTCGAGGGCGCGGAAGCCTTTCTCGGCTCGGATGCCTTCGGGAATGGCGCCTTCGGCGCAAAGGATCGAGAGCTCGCGAGGCGTTCGGGTGATCGAGAGCAGCGCGCCATCGGCCCAGTCGGGCACGGGGTCGAGGGCGTCGAGGCGGCAGATGGCGAAGCGGCTTTCGTAGAGCGTGAGACGCATCGGGTCACCCGGCTTTCCGCAGGAGCGTTTCGGCCTCTTTGAGCGCCGTGCGCAGCTCTTCTCGCTCAGGCTCTTGGAGGGGCTCTCCGGCAAAGGTCTCGCGGACGTAGAAGTCGATCACCCTCGCCGCCGGTGCCGCGGCTTCGGGATAGCGCGCGTCGGCGAGCTTGCGCACCGCGAGCGGCGGCATCGATAGGGGCAAGGCGACGCCGCCACGCGCCATCCTTTGTCGCAGACGCCGATAGGCGGCGTCCGGCGTCAACGGGCGGTGGCGAAGAACGAACCAGAGGATGAGCGCGATCGTGACGAGCAGAACGAGCACCGCCCCAGCGATCGCAAGCGGCGAGGCGGCGGGCACCTCGTGAGCGGCCGGGGTTGACGCAGGAATGGCGACCGGCTCGGCGGGGTCGGAGGCGGACGTATCCGACTTCTTGCCTCCCGAGAAGAGTCGACGGAGAGACGACCATGCCGAGTAGAGCCGGCGCAGGATCTCCGCCTGATCGCCGATGCCGAAGGTGAGGACGTAGCGGTCCCACCGGAAGAGCAGGTAGTCCCAGGCCTGCTGGCCAAGGCGCCAGAAACCTTCGTCGGCCGCGCTGGGACGACCGGCCGGCGGCGTCGGGTCGAAGATCCTCCAACCCTCGTTCGGCCCCGAGCCGACGTAGGCCTCCACCCAGGCGTGGGCGTTGCTGTCGCGGACGATCACGTACCCTTCGAACGGGTTGTACTCGCCGCCCAGGAATCCGGTGACCAGGCGCGCCGGAATCCCTTGCGATCGGAGCAGGAGGACCATCGACGAGGCGAACAGCTCGCAGTGGCCGCGCCGCGTCTCGAACAGGAAGCGGTCGAGCGGGTTGCCGCTGGGGCCCGCGCCCAGAAGGGTGGTCGTGTAATCGAACTTCTGCACCAGGTGGGTCTCGAGCCGCGACGCCCGTTCGGCCGCGCTCCCCTGCCCCATCACCCGGGCGGCGAGCGAGCGCATGCGCGGTGTGACCCCACCGGTATCGAGCGTCTCGCCTCCGACCGGCGGCGGGGGTTCGCCGAGCAGCACCGGCTGGCGCGCGAGGCCGACGCGATATTGGAACGTCTCGAGGATCCCGTGCGGCAGCGACACCGCCCCGCCGCGGTCGATCGAGAGCGACAGAACGCCCGGCTCGACCACGGCGGCCTCGACCGGCAGCGGCAGGCTCGTGCTGCGCAGCGGCCGGAGCCAGACCGTCGCCCAACGCACCGGCGGCACCGACCGGAGGGTGTAGCTCAAGCCTCGGCGGCGCGGCAGTGAGCCTGCGCCCGGCGAGCGCCGCCAGGAGGCTCCGGAAAACAGGTCGAAGGTAGCGGCCTTCCAACGCATGTTGTCCGGATCTTCCGGCGCACCTTGCTGCCACTGGAGCCGGAGCGCGACGTCACGGCTGTTGCGGATCTGGCCGATCGAATCGAGCGTGACGTCGTCGGTGAACCCGGCCGATTCGAGCTCCGCACCGAAGCTCGCGCCGCGCCCCACGATGTAGGGCGAGCGGACACGAGGCAAAAGCGCGAAGAACGGCGCCGCGAGCACCAGCGCGCCGAGCGTCGCGAGCGTGAGAAAGCCGCCGAGCGGCACCCGGCCGAGCTCCGTCTCGCCGCGGCCGTACTGCGCGAGCACGTGGAACCAAGCGAACCGCGCGAGCAAGGCGAGCGACACCGCGACGAAGGCCGCCAGGTAGAGCACGATCGACGGATGGACGCTGGTGCCCATCGCGGCGAGGAAGAGGAAGAAGATGCCGATCGCCGCCTGCCACTTGTCCTGCTCTTTGTTGAGCGCGAACAGTTTGACCACCAGGGCGAACAGGCCGAGATGGAGGACCGGGCCGACCAGCCGGCCGCCGCCGAGCACCGTGAGGTCGATGTAGAACAGCGGCAGGTAGGAGAGGCCGATCACGTTCATCGCCCAGGGCGGAAGCCAACGCTCGGGATCGCGCGCGGCGCGCCGGAGGAACAGCCCCACCAGGGCGCCGTAGACGACGAAGACCGGCCACTCGAGGACGTCGTTGAAGGGCAGGGGAACCGGGGCGAGCAGCGCGAGCCACCCGAGCGCGATCCGCTTGCCGCGCGCGAACTTCATGCCGCGCGCTCCCCGTCGAACCCGAGTCCGAGCGCTAGCACCGGGGCGCGGGGATCGCTCGCCTGGAGCGGATCGCCTCCCGGCTCGACCGGTTGGATCAGCGCGAGCGCCTCGAGCACCGCGAGCCGCTGCCGCGAGCCCGCGGCATACGGCCAGCGGCCGTCGCGCGCGACCAGCTCGATCTCGTAACCGCGGGTGAGGTGCTCGACCGCGGCGGTCGCGGCCTCGCTCACCAAGCGTTCGAATCGCTGCTGCTCGACGGGATCCAAGGGGCCGACGCCGTTGTCGAACAGGATCGAGAGGCGCCGGTTGCGCTCGCTCTCGCGCTCCATGAACACGAGGCTTCCCGTCCTCGCCGTCTGCTTCCAGTGGATGCTTCGTGGATCGTCGCCGCGCCGGAAGGCGCGCAGGGAATGGAGGTCGTGCCCCCAGCCGATGCGACGCGACGGATCGTCGCCCATCGGCTCGGCCTCGGCGAGGTGGATCCCTTCGGAGGGGAACAGCTCGGGGAAGACGAGCACCTCCGACTCCAACCGATACCGCGCCCCCTTGGAGAAGAGGCCGAAGGGGAAGAGGCTCGAGACGTGAGCGTCCGGGACGCGATGGCGGCCGCGCGCCTTGAGCATCAGATCGATGCGGCCGCGGCTCTTACCACCGCGCGGCAGGTAGGGAACGAGAAGCGGCGGGCCGCCGCCGTCGAGCGAAAAGAGCAGGAACCAGCGCGGTAGGAAACGCCGCCGGCTCGCGAGCGAGAAGGTCGCTTGGAACATCTGCTTGGCGAAGACCTCGCCAGGAAGCTCGAGCCCGACGACGAGGCCTCGCACGTTCTGACGCGAGGCGATGCCCGAGATCGTGAGGGCGCCGAACATCACCGACAGCGTGATGTAGAGCGCGTTGTTGCCCGTGTTGGTCGCCGCGACCGCCACCACCAGGGTGAAGAGGACGAACCAGACCCCGACCTTGGTGATCCGGATGCCCTCGGGGATCTCGCGCCGGGGCATGGGGCCTACCTCTTGGCGCCCACGGGCGCGCGCTGGCTCACCTCTCTCAAAGAGAGAGGGACCGCGGAGGAGGGCTGCAAGGCCATCTGCCCCGCCTAGACCGGCACCGGGGTCGCCGCGACGATCCGCTCGATCGCCCGGCGCGCCGTCGCGAGGTCGCCGCCGCCGCGCTTCAAAATGACGCGATGGCCGAGGACGAAGGGCGCGAGCCGTTGGACGTCGTCGGGCAGGACGAAGGCTCGTCCCTCGCAGAGCGCGAGCGCCTGCGAGGCGCGGGAAAGTCCCTGGAGGCCGCGGGTGGAGACGCCGAGCAGCAACTCGGAGTCGGCGCGCGTCGCTTCGGCGAGCGCGATCAGATAGTCGGCGAGCTTTTCGGAGGTCTTCACCCGGTCGACCGCCGCCTGGAGGTCGAGCAGTCGAGCGCGATCCAGCACGGCCGGGAGATGCTCCAAACGATCCTCGACGCCGCCGGAAAGGAGCAGACCGCGCTCGTCGTCCTTCGGTGGATAGCCGAGCGACAGCGACATCAGGAAACGGTCGAGCTGCGACTCGGGAAGCGGAAACGTGCCGTGGTACTCGTGCGGGTTCTGCGTCGCGAGGACCAGGAACGGCTGCGGCAAGGCGTAGCGTTTGCGGTCGACCGAGACCTTCCGCTCGCTCATCGCCTCGAGGAGCGCGCTTTGCGTCTTGGGCGTCGCGCGGTTGATCTCGTCGGCGAGCACCACGTGGCCGAAGAGCGGGCCTGGTACGAACTCGAAGCTCTGCGACTGCTGATTGAAGATCGACACCCCGACGATGTCGGAGGGGAGCAGGTCGCTGGTGAACTGGATGCGCTGGAAGCCGAGCCCGAGCGAGCGGGCGAGCGCTTGAGCGAGCGTCGTCTTGCCGACTCCGGGAACGTCCTGGACCAGCATGTGGCCGCGCGCGAGCAGGCAGACGGTCGCGAGGCGGATCACCTCGGATTTGCCGCGCACGACCTCGGCGATGTTCTCCTCCAGCCGGCGGATCGCGGTCGCGACCTCGGCGGCGGAGACGGGCGAAGGGGGAGGCTCGGAGACGGGGGGTTCGGCTGCGGTTGGCGGCATCATCAGGGTCGTTTCCATGCGCCCTCTTGGTACGGGACCGCGTGCCGATTCGTCTTGCCCTGGAGCGCGAAGGAGGTGGCGGTCGGGGAACGGCTTAGTCCGAGAAATTGTAGCGGAGGATCGACCAAATGGCGGAAAAGCCGTCCTTCCAGCCGATCTTCTTGCCGTCCGCGTAGGTCCGACCGCGATACGAGATCGGCACCTCGAAAACCCGGGCGCCCCGCTTCGCCACCTTGGCGGTCAGCTCGGGCTCGATGCCGAAGCGGTTCGAGCGCAGCACGATGCCGTCGAGGACCTCGCGGCGGAACACCTTGTAGCAGGTCTCCATGTCCGACAGGTTCAGGTCGGTCATCATGTTAGACAGCATGGTGAGGAATTTGTTCCCCACTGAGTGCCAGTAGAAGAGCACCCTGTGCGGCCCGCCGAGGAAACGCGAGCCGTAGACCACGTCCGCCTCGTCGTCGAGGATCGGCTGGAGCAGGACCGGGTAGTCGCGCGGGTCGTACTCGAGATCCGCGTCCTGGATCAGCAGGACGTCGCCGGTCGCGGCGGCGAAGCCGGTGCGGATCGCCGCGCCCTTGCCACGGTTTTCCGGCTGCTCGATCAAGAGGAGCGGCGGTTCGCCGTTCGTCGCGATCTCGCGCAGCAGCTCGCGCGTTCCGTCCTTGGAGCCGTCGTCGACCACGACGATCTCGAGCGCAACCTCGGGCGGCAACGGGGCCGCCGCGACCTTCTGGAGCAGGTTGTGGATCGTGGCGCGTTCGTTGTAGGCCGGGATGACGACCGAGAGCCGAGTCATAGGCTGTCATTTTCCCACGGAATGGCCCCGCTCCGGCGCGGGGCTTCCGCAGCCAAGAGCTTTCGAGTAAGATCTCTTTGCCCTTCGCTCCTCGCGGCACGGTCCGTTCGTCGGATCGCCACGAGGACCGAAGGGCTTTTCGTTTCCGGCGTTTTCGTCGCTCCCGCTAAAGCGCTCACGCCACTTCCCGCTCCCTTCCCTGGAGCGGCCGATGAAACCCACGAAGCCCGAAGCGCCTTCCGCGAAGTCCTCGCGACGCACCCCGACCCAGCCTTCTTCGCCGTCCCCGACCTCCGGTCGATCCTCCTCGCCGGTCGCGAGCCCGGCTCGCCTCGATCGCGGTCTCCCCCACCGGCCGCGCCGACCGACGCCCTGTCCGCGACTCGCGGAACGCGACGCGACCGAGGAGCGCTGGCGGGCCCTCGTCGAGCGCCATTCGCCGCGCCTCCGCGCCTCGATCCATCGCGCGCTCCGTCGAGCGGGGGTCGAACCCAAGTCCGAAGACGTGGAGGAGATCGCCCAGGAGAGCTATTGCCGCCTCCTGGTCTGCGGCCGTCTGGCGCCGGAGAACGGCGGTGAGCGAGGGCTCTCGGGTTTTCTCGCCCGGGTCGGCGAGCGGTTGGCGTTCGACGCCGTCCGCAAGGAGCGGGCGCTCAAGCGCGGCTGCGGCCGCCTTAGGGGCCTCTCCGACATCGCCGTCGAGAGCCTCGCGACGGTCGCCGACCGCGCGCCCACGCAGGAGCGCGCCCTCCTCGCGCTCGACCTTTGGCGCAAGACCGCCCGGTCGTGGCGCGAGATCGTCGGCGGCAGGACGCCCGGACGGGATGTCGTGATCGTAAGCCTCGGCCTCGCGGGTTGGAGCAGCCGGCAGATCTCGGACGCCTGCTCGGGTCGCCTGCGGCCCGAAACCATCGACTCGATCGTCGGCCGCACCCGGCTCCGTCTAGCCGAGGCGGGGATCGACCTGCCCGTACGCGCCCGGGGCGTCCACGGCACCCGTCGCGGCGCGGCCCTCGCCGAGCCGAAGCGCCACGCCGGGCCACCGTCCCAACCCCGGAGGCAAGAGGCCGCTCCGGTATGATCAGCCCGCTGAATCCAGCGACGCCTCACGCAGCACGGAAAGGCCCCGAGACCCCATGAGCGAGCCCCAGAGCGAACCGTCGGGACGGTCCCCAGTGCGGATCTTCACCGAGCCCCGGTGCCTCCAGCATCGGCCCCCGCGCGGCTATCCCGAACGATCCGATCGCCTGGCTCGCGTCGTCGAGCATCTGCGCTCGCGCGGCTGGCCGATCGACGAGATCGGGGCGGATCGCGCGACCGCCGAGGCGGCCGTCGCCGCGGTCCACGATCCGGCGTACGTCGAGCGGTTTCGCCGCGCGTCCGAGCGCGGCGACGCTCTGCTCGATTCGGCCGACAACCCCCTGTCCGAGGGGACCTGGGAAGCCGCCTGGGGAGCGGTCTCGGCGACGCTCGCCGCGGCGGATCACGCGGCGGCGGGGGGCCGCGCCTTCGCCGCGGTGCGTCCGCCCGGACATCACGCCGAGCGCGCGCTCGCCATGGGTTTCTGCTACTTCAACAACGTGGCGGTCGCCGCGGAGCACCTCCGACGGAAGGGCTTCGAGCGGGTGGCGATCTTCGACTTCGACGTCCACCACGGCAACGGCACCCAGCACCTGTTCGAGGCGAGGGCGGACGTCTTCTACGCCAGCACCCATCAGTTTCCGTTCTATCCGGGAACCGGCGCGGCGGGCGAGATCGGCCGCGGCGCCGGGCTCGGCGCGACCCTCAACGTTCCGCTGCCGGCGGGGGCCGGGGATCCCGAGTTCGCCGAGGCGTTCGCGGCGAAGATCCTTCCGGCGCTGTCGACCTTTCGCCCCGACGTGCTCCTGCTGTCCGCGGGATTCGACGCTTGGCGGAACGATCCTCTGGGAGGCATGGCGGTTTCGGCGGAAGGCTTCGCCGCCTGGGGGCGACAGCTCGCCGCGCTCGCCCGCGAGGTGGCGGGAGGGCGGCTCCTGGCGGTCCTCGAAGGGGGTTACGACGTCGAAAGGCTCCCGTCGCTCGTCGAAGAATTCCTCGGCGGGCTCGCCGAGGACCCGGCCAAACCCGCTCCCGGCGCGGAGGCCGCCGGTCAGGGCTGAAATCCGACGCTTAAGTCCCGATCCAAATTGACTTTTTTCGCGGGGCTGCCGTACGATCCCGGCAAAGACTCACGGTTTTCAAGCCCGTTTCTGGCTGAAACACGACCGTACTTTCGCTGCCCCGACCCTTTTTGTCGTTCTTTTGTCGTCTGAAGTTTCGTCTGGGATCAAGGAGGGAGCGTCCGGGCCGGACGGTGAGTAGGGCTCGAACCATCCTGGAGGTAGAGCGATGAAGCGCAATCGAATCCTCGCCGGGGCGATCTTCGCCTCGATCGCCCTCGTGGCCTTCATGGGCGCTCTGCCGGCGCACGCCGCGGCCCCGTTCGGCTCGTTCGGAGGCAAGGTCGGAGGCGGCAACGCCGGCTCGGGCCAGATGCCGCTGTTCGGCTGGGCGCTCGACGACAACGGGATCGCCGCGGTCGACATCATGGTCGACGGCATCCTCGTCGGCCGCACCACCTACGGTCGCAGCCGGCCCCAGGTGACGCGGCAGTTTCCGGGCTATCCCGATTCGGATCTGCCCGGGTTCGCCTACCAGCTCGACACCACCCGCTTCTTGAACGGCACCCACCGCGTCCAGCCGCGGGTGCTGTCGCGGAGCGGCGAGGTCTCCCTGCTCAACAGCAAGGTCTTCACGTTCAACAACGTGACGCACAACCTGATCCCGTTCGGCAAGATCGAGTTCCCGAACCAGAACGCCGAGATGCGCGGCCGCTGCGCGCTCGACAGCGGTCCTCGGAGGCTCTACGCCGTCACCGGCTGGGCGCTCGACTCCGGGGTTCAAGTCGACGACACGGGGATCGGATACGTCGAGCTCCTGCTCGACCGCGCAGTGCTCTACAACACCCAGTCCGACTGCTTCTACCAGACCGCCACCGGCGGCCTGACCGAGTGCTACGGCGTGCGCCGGCTCGACATCGAGAATCAGTTTCCGGGCCTGCCCAACAGCCCGCACGCGGGCTGGCGCTTCGTGCTCGACATCGGCCAGCTGATGGCGTTCGGCTACGGCCCCGGCGCGCACACGCTCACCGTTCGCGCCGGCGACCTGTTCGGCCAGGTGGTCAACATCGCCGAGATGCCGGTCAACTTCAGCTGCGACGAGGACCTCGGAAACGAAAATTCGTTCGGCCTGATCGGCTATCCCACGAAGGGTCTCACCTACGCCGGCACCGTCGAGGCGCGCGGCTGGGCGCTCGACTGGGAAGGGATCGATACGATCCAAGTCTACGTGGACGGCGCGTTCCAGGGTCATGCCATTCGCGGCATCTCGAGCCCCGGGGTCAACGTCCAGTACCCGGGCTATCCCGAGAGCACGATCGCCAACTGGTCCTTCTCGCTCGACACGACGCAGTTTTCCAACGGCCGGCACTCGATCAACGTGGTGGTGATCGACGATCACGGAGTCTCGATCCTGATCGGCGAGCGCGACATTCAGATCGGCAACCCGCTCTAGGCTTCCTCCCCGTGCCGTGAGGTCGGACGCGCCCCGCCCCGCGGGGCGCGTTCCGTTTCGGGCCGGGGTGTTACCATCGCGCCCGAATGCCGCCGGTCCGCCGTCTCGCCTTCTTCGGTACCCCCGATTTCGCGGTTCCCACCCTCGACGCGCTGGTGCGCGCGGGGCGGGCGCCGCTGCTCGTGGTCTGCCAACCCGATCGGCCCGCTGGGCGCGGCGGCCGCCTTGCGCAGCCTCCGGTCGCCCGCTATGCGGTCGCCGCGAGTCTGCCGCTCGTCCAACCGGAGAAGGTCCGCGATCCGGAGTTCTTGGCGAAGATCGAGGCGCTCGAGCTCGACGTCGCGATCGTCGTGGCCTTCGGTCAGATCTTTCCCGTGCGCCTGCTGGACGCCCCCAGGCTCGGCTGCGTCAACCTCCACGCCTCGCTGCTTCCGGCCTATCGCGGCGCCGCCCCGATCCAAGCCGCGATCGCCGCGGGCGACGCGGAGACCGGCGTCACCGCGATGCGGATGGAGAAGGGGCTCGACAGCGGCCCGATCCTGCTCATCGAGCGTTTGGCGATCGGCCCGGACGAGACCGCCGGGGAGCTCGCGCCACGCCTCGCCGAGGTTGGCGCCCAGTTGATTCTCACGACGCTCGAGCGCCTCGAGGAGGGCGATCTCGAACCCGTTCGCCAGGACGACGAGCGCGCGACCTACGCGCCGCGCATCGCCAAAGAGGCCGGGCGCGTCGATTGGTCCCTCTCGGCGCGCGCCCTCGCCGACCGCCTGCGCGCGTACACCCCCTGGCCGGGGCTTACGGCGCAGCTTTCCGGCGAGCCGGTTAAAATCGTCCGCGCGCGGGCACGCCGGACGCCAGAAGCCACGTCGATGGGTGCGAGCATGGACGGCGTGGATCGTGAGATCTCTGTCGATTCGACGGCAGGCACGATCCTCGGCGTCGCGGACGGGGCGCTGCGAGTCGCCTGCGGCGAAGGGGTGCTCGAAATCCTGGAGCTCCAACGCCCCGGACGTCGCCCGCTTCCGGCCGCCGATTTCGCCAACGGCGAGCGGCTCTCGGCCGGCGCTCGTTTCTCGTAATCCCTCCGATCCGGAGACCGTATTGAGCCGACATCGTCCCATCGCGCCGTCCGCACGCGCCTCCTCGGCCGGACCACCCCCCAGCCGCAGGCTCACGCCGCGCCGGACGCCGCAGGACAACGTGCGCATCGCCGCCGCGTGGGTTCTCGATCGGGTGCTCGCCTCGCACGCCCCCGTCGACACCTTCCTGGCGAGCGCGCTCGACCGGTTCGACGAGCGCGATCAGGCGCTGCTCACCGAGCTCTCGCTTGGCAGCCTGCGTTGGCTTCGGCTGCTCGACCACGTGGTCGCCCGCGCGGCGAACCGGCCGCTCGAACAGATCGAAGCCGCGCTCTGGTCACCGCTGCGGATCGGCGCCTACCAGCTGTTGTTCCTTGACCGCGTGCCGGCGCACGCCGCGGTCCACGAGGCCGTCGAGCAGGTGCACCATCTCGCGCACCGCGGTGCCGCCGGGTTCGTCAACGCGGTGTTGCGCCGGATCGCGCGCGCCCCCCGATTGGAGGAATGGCGGATCGACGACGCCGATCCGGTCCGCCGATTGGGGATCGAGCTCAGTCATCCCGACTTCCTGGTCCGCCGCTGGCTCGCTCGCTTTGGAGAAGAGGAGACTCGCGCCCTGCTCGCGGCGAACAATCGCCAGCGGCCGATCCAGATCCTCGCCTTTCGCGATCGCGGCGGCCGTGAGCTGCTCGCCGAAGAGCTCATCGACGCCGGTCTCGAGGTCGAGCCGACGCCGCTCTCGACGCTCGGTCTCACCGTGCGCAGCGGCCAGCCGTTCGCGACCGAAGCGTTCCGCGCCGGCAACTTCTACGTCCAAGACGAGGCGAGCCAGGCCTCCGCGCTGATCCCGCCGCCGCGTCCAGGCGAGCGGATCCTCGACGCCGCTGCGGCGCCCGGCGGCAAGGCGTTTTCCCTGCTCGCCTGGGAACCTACCGTCCGGCTCACGCTCGCCGACATCTCGCCGGGACGCTTCGGCACGCTCGCCGCGAACCTCCGGCGGCTCGGCCGCAAGATGCCGGGCCTGATCGGCGACGCGGGCGCGCCACCGTTCACCGCGGGCGCTTTCGACCGCGTCGTCCTCGACCTTCCGTGTACGGGCACGGGCACGCTACGCAAGAACCCCGAGCTCAAGTGGCGGATCAGCGAGTCGGAGATCGGACGCCTCGCGCATCAGGCGCACCGCCTGCTCGAAGGGAGTGCGGAGGCGGTAGCGCCCGGCGGCTTGCTGGTCGCGATCACCTGCTCGCTCGAGGAGGAAGAGAACGAGCACGTGATCGCCCGGTTCCTCGCGGGCAGGCCGGATTTCAAGCCGCTCGACCTCGCCGCGCTGGTCTCGCCGCAGATCGCGCGCGGCGTTCTCGGACCCGGGTTCTGGCGCCTGCTAACCGCCGACGAGCATGACGGTTTTTCCGTCCACGTGCTCGAAAAAGCCCCGTAAGATGCGGGTTTTCGTGCCGCCGACGCGCCTTGACAGGCCGTCGGTGTTGACTTATGTTGTGACCACCGTTTCACCTGAGTGAGCGAAATCCAAGGAGGAGACAGTATGGCCGCTGGTAAGGCGCAAATCGTTGAAGATATCGCGGGTGCCGTCGAAGGGTTGACCAAGCGTCAAGCAGCCGAGGCATTCGAGGCGGTCGTGGCGTCGGTGCGCAGGCACCTTCACGCCGACGGCACTGTGAAAGTGACCGGGCTCGGAAGCTTCTCGATCTCCGAGCGCGCGTCGCGCAAGGGTCGCAACCCCGCCACCGGGGCCACGATCACGATCAAGGCCAGCAAGAGCGTCCGCTTCAAGGCGGGCAAAGAGCTCAAGGAAGCCGTCAACAAGAAGAGCCGCAAGCGGTAGGCGGTTTTTTTCCGGCGCCCGTTCGCCGAAGAAATCTCGAGCCTCGCGTGGGTTACCGCGAGGCTCTTCTTCTTTTCAACCCAATTCCTTCCACGGCGAAGATCTTCACCGAGCCCTGCGCGAAGGAAGGCGGGGAGATCGAAACGGTGCTGAAAACGTCGGGCTACTGCGCCGCGATCACGAACGCCGACATGCCGAGCGCGGCGAGCTCGCGCCGCATCCCTTCGGCCTGATCGCGTTCGCCGAACGTGCCGACGCGCACGCGATACCACGTGCCGTCGGTCTGGACGTTCACCTCGGGAAACGTTCCCATCAACCGATCGTGCAACTCCGTCGCGCGCTCGGCCGCCGCGAACGCGCCCACCTGCACGGTATAGCGCGGCGGCGGCGCCGGACCGTCGACGAGCTCGAGCTGAACGCTCGCCGTTCCCGGTCCCACCATGCCGATCGCCTTCGCCGCGCCGTACGACAGATCGAGGATGCGGTCTTTGGCGAACGGCCCGCGGTCGTTCACCTTGACCACGGTGCTCATCCCGTTCTGGAGGTTGGTGACCAGAAGCCGAGTGCCGAAAGGCAGCGTGCGATGCGCAGCCGTGAATCCGTATTGATCGTAGCGTTCGCCGTTCGCCGTCCGCCGGCCATGGAATTCGCGGCCATACCAGGACGCAACGCCCTTGGAGTAGAAAGGCCCGATCGAAGGTGAGGCGGGAGGAGAGATCGGTTTACGCAGACCCGAGCAGCCAAAGAAGAGCCACGGTCCCAGGAGGAGGATCGCGGCCTGAAGCATGCGCCGCCCTCGCCCTCGGAGAGAAGCGGCCGCGGCATCCGATATGCATCGCGAAGAGTTTCGCGACACCGATCGCGCCACGCGGTCGGGTCCAACGTGCGGGTCGTGTGACATGCACTTCGCTCGTTCGCCCGGAGCGACTCCGGAGACGAGTCCCACGGCTTGATGCCTACGCACGACTACGGCGAGCGTCGAAAGTGTAACACAGGCGAATTTTCAGCCTCGCGGCGGCACCTCACTCGCCCGCCGATAGCCCACGGCCCGCTATATCCGCGGCGCTTCCACCTCTTGTTCGACAACGTCGGCGAGGAGCGGCTCGGCGACCTCGCGGAGAAAATCGTCCACCTGCTCGGCCGCGCGGCCGGTGAAAGCGAGCGGATCGAGCCAGGGCTCGATCTCCTCGCGGCTCAAACGAAAATCGGGATCCGCGGCGATCCGCTCGATAAGACGATTCGTTCCGCCCTGTTCGAGCTCGGCTTGCGTGTCGAGGCTGTAGCGCCGGATGCGTTCGTGCAGCTCTTGCCGGTCGCCGCCGCGCAATGCCGATTCCATCAACAGCGTCTCGGTCGCCATGAACGGAAGCTCGCGGGAAATCCGTGCGGCGATCGAGGTTTCCCGCACCACGAGGCCGCTCGCGACGTGTGCCGCGAGACTCGACACCGCGTCGGCGGTTAGGAACATGTCAGCGATCACCAGGCGTCGGTTCGCCGAGTCGTCGAGGCTTCGCTCGAGCCATTGCGTCGCGGTGTTGAGCGGACCGTTGAGCGCATCCGTGATCAACCGGCGCGCGAGTCCGCACATCCGCTCGGAGCGCACCGGATTCCGCTTGTAGGCCATCGCCGACGAGCCGACCTGTTCGGCATCGAACGGCTCGGACAGCTCACCCATCCCCTGCAGCAACCGCAGGTCGGTGCCGAACTTATGGCAGCTCTCGCCGATACCCGACAGCGTTTGCAGGACCTGGCTGTCCTGTTTTCGCGTGTAAGTCTGGCCGGTGAGCGGAAAGCTTCCGGCGAAGTCGAGCCTCTCGGCGAGACGGCGGTCGAGCGCGCGGACCTTCTCGTGATCGCCCGCAAAGAGCGTGAGGAAACTCGCTTGCGTACCGGTCGTCCCCTTGGCGCCGCGGCAGCGTAGTCGATCGAGACGGCGGTCGATCTCCGTCAGATCCTCGAGCAGGTCCTGGAGCCAGAGGCTCGCGCGCTTGCCCACGGTGGTGAGCTGCGCGGGTTGCAGATGGGTATAGGCGAGCGTCGGAATCGCCCGCGTCCGCCGGGCGAAGGCCGCGAGCGCGCGGGCCGCCGCGCCAAGCCGCCGGGCGAGGAGCCGAAGCCCGTCGCGCATCAGGACCGCGTCCGTGTTGTCGGTGAGGAACGCCGAGGTCGCGCCGAGGTGGAGGATTCCCCCCGCCCCTGGGCAGACCGCGTCGGCCTGCTCCGCGTAGTGACGGAGATGGGCGACCACGTCGTGACGCGTCCGCCGCTCGAGCTCGGCGACCCGGGAGAGATCGAGGTCGTCCGCCGTTGCGCGGAGCGCCGCGATCTGGTCCTCCGAGATCGGCAGGCCGAGCTCGCGCTGCGTTTCGGCGAGCGCGATCCAGAGCGTCCGCCAGGTGCCGTATCGGTGTTTCGCCGAGAAGATCCGCATCATCTCGCGCGAGGCGTATCGTTCGTAGAGGGGGTTCTGCGGGGAGTCGTCGGGGGTGGGAGCCATGGGGGCGGAGTCTATCGTTCAAACCCGGTTTTTCCCGTCTGCTACAATCTGCGCCCGGTCCGGAGACGGACCCATCCCGTCGCCCCTCGATTCACCCGCGGTATTTCGGATTTCAAGAGCCTTTATGTCGATTCACGTCGATTCGGAGATCGGACGCCTTCGGCGCGTCCTCGTGCACCGCCCCGGCCGGGAGATCGACCGGATGGTCCCCTCGATGATGGAGACCCTTCTCTTCGACGACATCCTGTTCGGCGACGGCGCGCGCGAGGAGCATGACTCGTTCCGCGACGTGCTCGCGAGCGCGGGCGTCGCGGTCCTCGATCCGCGCGACCTGTTGGCCGAGCTGCTCGCCGAGGACGAGGCCCACGCCAAGCTGCTGCTCGACCTGGAGACCGAATACGGCGTGGCGCGCGACGTCGTTCTCGCGCTCGGCGACCTCGCGCCCGGCGCGCTCGCGAGCGCCCTGATCGAAGGCACCCTTTCGGCCTCGCCCGATCTGCGGCTGCGGAAGATCTTCGATCTCACCCCGCTGCCCAACTACTTCTTCCAGCGCGATCCGATGCTGATCCTCGGCAACCGCGCCGTGATCTCGTCGATGGCGACCGAGGCGCGCGAGCGCGAGCCTCTCCTGTCCGGGCTCGTCGTCCGCCACCACTCGGAGTTCTCGGGGCTCGCCGCGACGTTCGAGATCGAGGTGCCCCCGTCCGGTGCTCGCCATCACGACCCCTCCTATCCCTACCCGACGCTCGAAGGGGGGGACGTCCTGGTGGTGAGCCCGGAGATCGTCTGCGTCGGCGTCTCCGAGCGGACCAACCGCCGCGGCGTCGAGGTCCTCGCCGAGTACCTGCGCCTCGAAGAGACGACGTTCCGCCACCTGATCCTGGTCGAGCTGCCGCGCTCGCGCTCCTACATGCACCTCGACACCGTGTTCACCCAGATCGACCGGGAGACCTGCCTGGCCCACCTGCCGGTCATCGCCCCGGGCCGGGCGGAATCGGCGCACGTCTATTACGTCGACCTCTACGCCAAGGAGCTCACGTTCGCCGTGCGGCCGTCGCTGCTCTCCGCGCTCGCCGATCTCGGCATGGAGCTCGAGGTTGTCCCCTGCGGCGGCACGGACCGCCTCGATCAGGAGCGCGAGCAGTGGACCGACGGCGCAAACGCGTTCGCGCTCGCCCCGGGCGTCATCCTCCTCTACCACCGCAATCGACGGACCTTCGACGAGCTCGCCCGGCGCGGCTGGCGGATCGTCGAGGCCGAGGACCTCCTCGCCGGCCGGACCGCGCTGTTCGGCCAGGGCCCCACGGTCGTGAGCCTGCTCGACAACGAGCTGTCGCGCGCCCGCGGCGGTCCGCGTTGCATGACCATGCCGCTCGAGAGGGATCCCCTGTGAGCCCGGAAAAATCGGCCACCCCATCGGCCGCACGCAAAAAGGCCAAGCCCCGGAGGGCCACCGCGAAGCCCGCGGCCCCCGCCAAGACCGCAGCCAATTCTGCCGCCAGCCCGGACGAGAACCTGGCGCCGATCGCGACCCAGAAGGCGCATCGCCCGCTCGCGGTCGTGGCGTTCGGCGGCAATGCGCTCCTACGCCCGGAGGACGACGGCACGGTCGCCGAGCAGCTGCGCCGGTCCGAAGGCGCGGCGGTCTGGCTCGCCGACTTTTCCCGGCGTGGCTACGATCTGGTCTGCGTGCACGGCAACGGCCCGCAGGTCGGCCAGGTGTTGATCCAGATGGAAGAGGCGGCGGCCAAGGTGCCGCCCGGGACCGTCGACTTCGCGGTCGCCGAGACCGAAGGGGGCATGGGCTTCCTGCTCGAGCTCGCGATCCGCAATCGGCTCGCCTCGCAGCACATCAAGCGTCAGGTGGCGACCGTCCTCACCCTCGTCACGGTCGATCGCGACGATCCGGCGTTCCGTACGCCGAGCAAGCCGATCGGCCCGTTCTTCGCCCGCCATCGCGCGCTCGAGCTGCAGCGGCGGCTGCGCTGGAAGATGGTCGAGGACTCCGGCCGCGGCTGGCGCAAGGTCGTCCCCAGCCCGCGCCCGCTCGAGATCGTCAACGTCGGCGCGGTCCGTAGCCTGCTCGACCACGGGCATCTCGTGATCGCGGGCGGCGGCGGCGGCATCCCGGTCGTGCGCAAGGGGAGCGGCCGGCTGGTCGGCGTCGAGGCGGTGATCGACAAGGACCGCACCTCCGCCCTGCTCGCGCGCGATTTGAAAGCGGATCTGTTCATCCTGCTCACGGGCGTGCCCCAGGTGGTGAAGAACTTCGGCCGAAAAGACCAGGAGCCGCTGCCGGTCCTGCCCCTGTCCGAGGCGCGCCGTCTCTACGACAAAGGCCAGTTCCCGGCCGGCAGCATGGGGCCCAAAATCGAATCGGCGATCGACTTCGTCGCCTCGACCGGCCGCCCGGCCCTGATCACCAATATCGAACATCTCGAAGCGGCGCTCGAAGGGGAGAGCGGCACGCGGCTCGTTCCCTAGACCGCCCACCGACCGTCCTTCAAACCTACCCAAGAACGTCGACAACGAAACGAAAACTCCGGCGCGTCATCCCGATCGGCGCGCCTTCCCTTCAGGAGCGGCTCCCATGTCTCCCCGCCACCTCATCTCGATCCACGACCTTTCCGCGTCCCAGGTCGCCGGCCTGTTCCGCCTCGCCGCCGACGTCAAGGCGAACCCGGCGAAATATGCCTCCGCGCTCGCCGGCAAGACCCTCGGCATGATCTTCGAGAAATCCTCCACCCGCACCCGCGTCTCGTTCGAGGTGGGAACCTTCCAGATGGGCGGCCATGCGCTGTTCCTGTCGAGCCGCGACATCCAGCTCGGCCGCGGCGAGCCGATCTCCGACACCGCGCAGGTCCTTTCGCGCTACGTCTCCGGCATCATGGCCCGCACCTTCGCGCATCAGACCGTGACCGATCTCGCGAAGTACGGCTCGGTGCCGGTGATCAACGGCCTCACCGACGACCTCCACCCGTGCCAGGGACTCACCGACTACTTCACCTTGACGGAGATCTTCGGCGATCTCAAGGGGCGGAAGATCGCCTACGTGGGTGACGGCAACAACATGGCCCACTCGCTGATGTTCGGCGCCGCCAAGTGCGGCATGAACATCGCGATCGCCTCGCCGGAAGGCTACAAAGTGCAGGACAAGTACCTCGCCCAGGCGCGTGAGGACGCCGCCGCCGCGGGCACCACGATCGAGCTGCACGAGGATCCACGCGCGGCCGTGGTCGACGCCGACTGCGTGACCACCGACGTCTGGGCCTCGATGGGCCAGGAATCCGAGGCGCAGATCCGCCTCAAAGCGTTCACGGGCTACGAGGTGGACGCCTCGATGATGGCGCTCGCCAAGAAGGACGCGGTCTTCCTCCACTGCCTCCCCGCCCACCGCGGCGAAGAGGTCTCGGCCGAGGTCTGCGACGGTCCGCAGAGCCGTATCTACGATCAGGCCGAAAACCGGCTCCACACCCAGAAGGCGGTCATGCTCTGGCTGATGGGCGGCATCGAGATCTAGGCAGAATCGAAGGGCCCGGTCGAGGCCCAAGCTAAAGAAAACGCCGGCCCGCGCGAGCGAGCCGGCGTTCTTCTTTTCGAGCGACAGAGAGGCTACTTGACGGTCAGGATGCCCTTCATGCCGCCGTTGTAGTGGCCCGGGAACGTGCAGACGTAGGTGTAGTTGCCCGGCGTGGTCGGCGCCTTGAAGGTCACCGTGACGGTCTGGCCGCCGCCGGCGAGGCCGGTCGACGCGAGAATCGCCTTCTTCCACTTCTCCTGCTTCGGGATGTGCTGGGTCGCGCGGGCGACCGAGGCGGCGACGACGAAACCGTTGACGTCGGTGCCCTGCGCGAGCAGGACGAAGTTGTGAGCCATCACGGCTTTGTCCTGGGTGCTCACGGCGGTGAGCTGAACCGTCAGCTCCTCGCCCGGCTTGGCATTGATTTGAGCGACGCTGAACTTCATCGCGTCGGTGCCGTTCATCTTGATCACGCGCGGGGCCGCTTGCGCGGGAGCGACGGAGAAAACCACCAGAGCGGCCAATGCGAGCACTGCGAGCGAGCGGCGGGTGAAACGGTCCTTATGGATCTTCACGAAGCGTCACCTCTTAGGGTCGTTTTCGATTCGGAGTCCGGATCATCCTGGATTCTCCGAGCCTTGAGTCTACGAACAGGGGCCGGCGGCGGCAACACCTTGCCGAAGCCGGCCCGGAATTCAACCTTTGGAAAGGAGCTAGAAGGGCTTGAATCCGATCGAGCCGAACCGCTCCATCATCAGGTGATGCATGATCGGCATCGCGTACGCGGCGAGGACCAAGGCAACCGCGATCGAAGTCCAGAGCGGCCAACGGTCCCAAATCCCCCGCACTGGCTTCGCGGACATGTCGTACGCCTCGGCGAACACGATCTCGGGAGCTTCGATCTTCCGCCCGTAACGGAGAGTCGCGATCACCACGGAGAGGAACAGCGCCGAGCTGATGAACAGCACCACCCCACCCACCGCGCTCACCGCCGTCCACGGCGCCCACCGGGCCGCGATCTCCGAGCCGCCGTAGGCCGCGTCGTAGATGCGGCGCGGCATGCCCATCACGCCGGTCACGTGGTTCACCACGCCGAACATCATCATGCCGATGAACCAGAGATAGGGCTGGACGGCCGCGGCGCCCGACAGGCGCAGCTCGCGCCCGGTCAATCGGGGCAGCAGCCAATAGGTGATGCCCATGAAGGTGAGCGCCACCGCGGTGCCGACCGTCAGGTGGAAGTGTCCCTGGATCCAGGCCGTATTGTGGACCATCGCGTTCATCGCGTAGGCCGCGTTGACCGCGCCGCCGAATCCGCCGATCGCGAAGGTGAGCATCGCGAGGCCGACCGAAGCGAAGAACGGCTGTCCCCAAGGGAGCGCCTTGACCCAACCGACAAGTCCTTTGCCGCCCCGCGCCCTCGCCGCGAGCTCGAGCGAGGCGATCAGGGTGAACGCCGTCACGAGGCTCGGGAAGAGGATCAGGAACGTGGTCACGGTGTGCGCGAGCTTCCAACCCGCCGAGATGCCCGGATCGGAGAACTGATGGTGGAAGCCCACCGGAGTCGAGAACAGGATGAACAGGACGAACACCATCCGGCCGAGGCCGTCGCTGAACAGCTTGCCCCCCACCACCCGAGGCAGGACCGAATACCAGATCGCGTAGGCGGGCAGCAGCCAGAAGTAGACCAGCGGGTGACCGAACCACCAGAAGAAGGTCCGACAGAGCATCGGGTCGATCGTCTTCGTCAGGCCGAGCGACCAAGGGATGATCAGCACCACGACCTCGATCGCGAGGCCGAAGGTCGCGAGCAGCCAGACGATGACGGTGGTCAGCATGCCGTGCATCGCGAGCGGAACGGGCAGGGTCGGATTGTCTTTCCGCCACGAGCGGTAGCTCGCGATCATCACGCCGCACCAGCCCCACGAGCCGATCACCAAACCCGTGGCGCCGAGGTAGAACACCGGGTGCGCCTGAAGCGGCGGGTAGAAGGTATAGAGAACCGTCGCCTTGCCCGAGAGGATCATCGCCGCCGCGGCCGCCGTTCCGACCACCGCGAGCCAGAACGAGGCCCACGCGGTCTTCTCCCCCGTCACCCGCCCAAAGGCCGCCCGGGAGAACGCGTAGCCGAGTCCCATGATGAAGAACGTCGTGAACACCAAGCCCATCAATACGCCGTGGGCCGTAACCGAGATGTAGAAGATCCGCGGCGAGCGAAGCGGCAGCGCGATGCTGGCGCGCGACAACGCCTGCATGACGGCGACCGTCGCGCCGAGACCGAAGGCCACGATCGCGACCAGGATGTGGGCGAAAGCGAGTTTGTTTTCGCGCTTCATGATTCCGCCCCTTCCGCGGGCTTGTCGCCGGCGATCACCTTGCCGTACATGCCGTGGTGGCCGATGCCACAAAACTCGTTGCAGACGATCAAGTACTCACCTGCCTTCGGGAAGGTGATCGTGAACTCCGAGATGTACCCGGGGACGAGCATCGCGTTCGCGTTCGTGCCGACGATTTGGAAGCCGTGCACGACGTCCGCGCTCGACATCCGGAAGGTGACCGGCTTGCCTACGGGGACCTCGATTTCCGCCGGCAGAAAGGCGTACATCTGGCCGATCATCTCCACCTTCGCGCCCTCGGGCGTCGGCGTGACGCCAAGGTCGGCGAAGCGCGGATCGTCCCAGATGGTCTTCGGGTCGACGGTTTCGACATGGCTAGGCGGCTGGACCGCGTGCGCGGTGTTCATCACGATCATGATGCCGAGGAACAGCGCGATCAGCACCGCTCCTAGGCCCATCCAGATCCGCTCGTATAAATCGATCTTCATCTTTTGGTTCTCCTCCAGTTCTACGGGGTGGCGGGCGACGGCTCAGGGATGCGGCGCGCCGCGACCCAGGAACTCGAAGAAATAAAGCGCCAAGAAACCGAGCGTGAACAGCACGATGTACAGCGCGAGGATCGCGAACGTCCCTTTCGGATGTTCGGGAACCTCAGCTGCGCCGTTGTCCTCCATTGCCCTTCTCCTTTTTTCCCTCGGGCGGGATTCCGGCGAAGCCTAGAAGGCGGCCGCGGACCGACCCATACCCCGACGGAGTGGCGCGGCCCGCGCGAACGGGTGGGCGTGCGAAGAGGAGGCTTCCGGCGCTCGGGACGCGCCGGGGAGGGCGAATTGCCGGGGCTCAGGGGGCTTAGCGCCCCGCCTCCCAGGCGGCGCGCTCGATGCCGTAGAGGACGACCTCGATTTCCGGCATCCGGTGGCCGAGCTCGACGCCGTTGGTGTCGCGGAGGTAGATCATTCCGATCTTTTCCATCACTCGGCGGGAGGCCCGGTTGTCGTGGTCGGTGATCGCGAGGACCCGAGCGCCGCCGACCACCTCGAAGGCGTGGCGGAGCGCGCCGCGCGCGGCCTCGGAGGCGTAGCCCCTCCCCCACAGGTCGCGGGCGATCCAGTAGCCGGTTTCGAGCTCGCCGGTCGAGCCGAGGAGCTGGAGGCCGGCGAGGCCGATCATCCGCCCGCTCGCCTTCTCGTCGACGGCGCCGAGACAAAAGCCGTTCGCCGCGAGCGTCGCAGCCTGGCGGGTGAAGTAGCCGTCGATCTCCTCGTCGGTCCACGGTCGGCCGTCGGTCATGAAACGCATCATCTCGGGGTCGGTCGCGAGCGCGGCGAACGGCGCGCGGTCGCGGGGCTCCCAGGGGCGGATTCGCAGGCGGTCGGTTTCGATCGAGAAAGGCATCGGCAAAACCCTCGGGGGGACGTTCTATGGGATCGAGCGGCGCAGCCGTTTCAGGCAGCGCCGGTGAAGCAGGTGGACGTAGATCCAGAAAAACCGAAACGCCGGGTTTCGGGTTTCCTTCCGGTGGTAGCGATAGTAGATCTGCTGCGCGATCCCGGCGAGCCGGAAAAGGCCGAACACCTCATAGAACGTCCAGCTTCGCGGCGCGTAGCCGGTGCGTTCGGCGTATCGGGCGATCACCTCGCGCCTCGTGAGCATTCCGGGAAGGTGCGTCGGCTGGCGCCTGAGCGCGCGGAACAGGGGCCCGTCGGCCGCCTCCACCCAGTAGGCGAGCGAGTTTCCGAGGTCCATCAGCGGATCGCCGAGCGTCGCCATCTCCCAATCGAGCACGCCGACGATCCGCGCCGGATCGCCTTCGTCGAGGACCAGGTTGTCGAGGCGGAAGTCGTTATGGATCAACGCGATGCCGGCGTCGTCCGGAACGTTCTCGGCGAGCCAGCCGATCACCTTCTCGAAGCGCGGTACGTTCGGCGTCCGCGCTCTGACATAGCGCTCGCTCCACCCTTCGACCTGCCGGCGGCAATAGCCCGGTCCGCGCCCGAGCGCGCCGAGACCCGCGGCGGAAGGGTCGATTCGGTGGAGGGCCGCGAGGTGGTCGATCGCGTGGCCCGAAAGCGCGCGGGCGGTCTCCGGAGAGAGCGAAACGCCGCGGGGGAGCTTCGCGCGCAGGATGAGCCCGGGAACCCGGCGCATGACGTAAAACGGCACACCGAGCACTTCGGGCTCCTCGCACAGGCCGATCATCTCGGGCACCGGATAGCGGCCCTGGAGAGCCGCCTGCACCCGGTATTCGCGTCCCATGTCGTGCGCAGACTTCGCCTTGGTCCCAGCGGGCGGCCGGCGGAGGACCAGATCGTGCTCCGGATAGCGGAGCCGGTAGGTCCAGTTCGAAGCGCCGCCGGTGTACTGGGTCACCTCCGGCGTCCCGACCAGGCCGGGCACGCGAGCCTTGAGCCAGGTGTCGACCGCGGGGACGTCGAGCGCCTCCTCAGCCCGGACGGGCCGCTTGGGAACTGCGGCGGCGCTCATGCCCCCTTCCGCTCGCCGGTGTGCTTTGCGATCTCCGCCTTGGCGATGAGCGCCCGATGCACCTCGTCCGGGCCGTCGGCGATCCGCAGGATGCGAGCGAGCGCGAAGAGCGAGGCGAGGGGGGTGTCGTGTGAAAGACCGGCGCCGCCATGGATCTGGATCGCGGCGTCGGCTACCCGTTCGAGCACGTTCGGGGCGACGACCTTGATCGCCGAGATCTCCGCCAGCGCGGCGAGCGCTCCCACCTGGTCGATCCGCCAGGCGGCGTGGAGCGTGAGCAACCGCGCCTGATCGATCGCCAGCCGAAACTCGGCGATCCGCTCGCGGTTGCCGTCGAGGTCGATCAACGGCTTGCCGAACGCGACGCGGGAGAGACCGCGCCGGATCAGCAGCTCGAGCGCCCGCTCGGCGGCGCCGAGGCAGCGCATGCAGTGGTGGATCCGCCCGGGGCCGAGACGCCCCTGGGCGATCTCGAAACCCCGCCCGAGGCCGAGCACCAGGTTCTCCCGCGGAACGCGAACGCGATCGAATTCCACTTCGCCATGGCCGTACGGCGCGTCGTACTCGCCGAAAACGGGCAACATGCGGCGGATCGAGACGCCCGGGGTCTCGAGGGGCACGAGCACCAGGCTGTGCTGCCGATGGCGCGCCGCCTCGGTGCTGGACCTGCCGAGAAAGAGCGCGAGCCGGCAACGCGGATGCCCGAGCCCGGTCGCCCACCACTTACGGCCGGTGAGGATCAGGTGATCCCCGTCCTCCTCGACCGTGGCGAGGAGGTTCGTGGCGTCCGAGGACGCCACTTCCGGCTCGGTCATGCAGAAGACCGAGCGGATCTCGCCGGACAGGAGCGGCGCGAGCCAGCGCTCCTTCTGCTCGGGTGATCCATATTTCGCGAGCACCTCCATGTTGCCGCTGTCCGGCGCGTTGCAGTTGAAGACCTCGGGCGCGAGGACGCTCCGGCCCATAGCCTCGGCAAGCGTCGCGTACTCGACGGTATAGAGCCCGGCGCCGTGCTCCGGATCCGGCAAGAAGAGATTCCAAAGCCCCTCGGACCGCGCTTCGGCCGTGAGCGCCGCGATCTCGGGCGGCTCGGTCCAAGAGGTCCAATCGGCCCCGGCACGCGGGGCACCGGCGGCGAGCAGCCTCTCTTCGACCGGCAGGATCCTCTCGGCGATGAACGTCCGGACGCGGGAGCTGAAGTCGACGGCGCGCGGAGACGGGGCGAAGTCCATGGTCGGCGGCCTCGTGGCGAAGGAAAGGAGCGACGGGAGGGCAAAGTCTATCGAGGAATCGGCGGGAACCCCGCCCCGCTCGCCGTCACCTCTTCGCCACGAGCCTCTCGCGATTCCGTGCGGCGGCCGTCACGGATCCGACATCGCGGGCTGCGATCGTGCCCTCGTGCCGCTCCCCGCCCTTTCCGATCGCGTTTCACCGATCGAACCGCCGACCGAAGCGGTCGATCCGCTCGGGCCGCGCACCTTCCGCGACCGGCTCGATCGGCTCGATCGCCATCTCCTGCTCGCCGTCTGCCGGTTCCAGTCGCGGCTCGCGACGCGCATCTTCTCCGCCCTCACGAGGCTGGGCGATCCGGCGAGCTGGGCGGTCGTCTGCCTCGTGCTCGCGGGCTCCGGAGGCGAGGGGCCGATCCATGCCCGCCGGCTCGCCGAGGCGGCGATCGCCGCCCTGGTCCTCTCCCAAGCCCTGAAGCGGCTCTGGAACCGGCCGCGACCCGCGGCTTCGGGCCTTCAGGGATTCTCCGCGTTGGTCGAGAGCCCGGACGCTTTCTCGTTCCCTTCCGGCCACACCGCCGTGGCGTTCGCGATCGCGGTCGCCCTGGCCGGCGCGGGGCAGGGATTGGGTGCCCTGCTCTTGGCGCTCGCCCCCGCGATCGCCGTTTCGCGCGTCTATCTGGGCGCGCACTATCCGCTCGACGTGCTCGCGGGCTCGCTGGTCGGTACCGGTGTGGGGCTCGTCGTCCGATCCCTCGCGGTCTGAGCGAGGGTAAGAAGCCGAACCTTCGCCGGGCGCCGCGGACCGGATCGCGTAAGATCTCCCGACTTTCGAACGGGAGACATCCGATGAACCTCCGCCGATCGGCGTTCGCGCTGTCGCTGTTTCTTTCCCTCCCTGGCTTCGCCGCTGCCAAACCGCGGGTCGCCGCGAAACCGGTTCCGAGCGCCGCCAAGACGGCCGCCGTCGCCTCGGTCGACGCCCACCGGGCGCAATTGGTCGACCTCGCGAACCAGGTTTGGGGGTTCGCCGAGACAGCGCTCAAGGAGACGCGTTCGGCGAAGATCCTGTCGGACTACGCCGAGGCGCAGGGATTTCGCGTCGAACGCGGGGTGGCGGGGATGCCGACGGCGTTCGTCGCGAGCTACGGCGAGGGCCAGCCGGTGATCGCCATCCTCGGAGAGTACGACGCGCTTCCCGGGATCTCGCAGAAAGCGCAGCCGACGAAGGAGCCGTTGGTCGCCGGCGCTCCCGGTCACGGCTGCGGCCATAACCTGTTCGGCGCGGCGAGCCTGGGGGCCGCGGTGGCGATCAAGGAGCAAATCGCCGCCGGCAAGCTCCGCGGGACCATCCGGTTCTACGGGACGCCGGCCGAGGAGTCGGTGGGCGGCAAGCTCTACATGGTTCGCGAGGGGCTGTTCAAGGACGTCGACGTCGCGCTCGCCTGGCATCCCGCCGACGAGACGCGCGCCGACACGACGAGCAGCCAGGCGCTGGTCGACTTCACGGTCGAGTTCCACGGCAAGGCGGCCCACGCGGCTTTCGACCCCTGGAACGGCCGCAGCGCGCTCGACGGCCTCGAGATCTTCACCCACGCGCTCAACCTGATGCGCGAGCACGTCCGGCCGAGCGTGCGGATTCACTACGTCATTCCCGACGGCGGCGACGTGCCGAACGTGGTCCCCGATCACGCGAAGGTCTGGGCCTGGGTGCGCGACACGAAGCACGCCTCGGTCGACGAATTGCTCGAGCGGGTGAAGAAGATCGCCGAAGGCGCCGCGCTCGCGACCGGCGTCGAGAGCACGCTCCGGGTGCAGTCGGGCGACTACGAGATGCTGGTGAATCGAGCCGGGGAACGGGTGCTCCACGCGAACATGGAATGGCTGGGACCGATCGAGTTCACCGCGGAAGAGCAAGAGTTCGCCAAGGCGATCCAGCGCGAGACGGGCGTCGAGCCGAAAGGCGTCGACGGCTCGATCCAGCCGATCGACGAGAACCCCGGCGATCCGGAAGGGGGCTCGACCGACGTCGCCGACGTGAGCTGGAACGTGCCGACCCTCCATGTCTCGGTCACGACCGCCCCGTTGGCCGCCCCCTGGCACGCCTGGCCGGTCGTCGCCTCCGGCGGCATGTCGATCGGCCACAAAGGGATGACCTTCGCGGCGAAGACCCTCGCCGCCACGATGGTCGACCTGTTCGAGCAGCCGGAGAAGCGGACGGAGATCCGCAAGGAGTTCGAGGAGAAGACGAAAGGCGTCGTCTACAAGGGGTACATCCCAGACGGTCCGCCGCCGATCCCGGCGGAGTGAAGCTCAGACCCATGAGACAGTAAGCCCGCCGCGCGGCCGGAGACCAGCTCGATCCAGAAAGCCGGAGCCGCCCGCGAGGAACTCGATTCCCGCTATGGGGAACCGAGTTCCCTGGGCTGGGCAGCGACTTCCCTGCCCAGGGAAGTGAGTTCCCTGCACGAGGAATCGAGTTCCCTGGCCTGGGAAGTGACTTCCCTGCCCTGGGAAGTGAGTTCCCTGCATGGGGAATCGAGTTCCCTGGCCTGGGAAGTGACTTCCCTGCCCAGGGAAGTGAGTTCCCTGCACGAGGAATCGAGTTCCCTGGCCTGGGCAGTGACTTCCCTGCCCAGGGAAGTGAGTTCCCTGCATGAGGCATCGAGTTCCCTGGCCTGGGCAGTGACTTCCCTGCCCAGGGAAGTGAGTTCCCCATGGAGGGAAACGAGTTCGCTGCGTTGGGCGAAGCACTCCCTGCCTCGGCCCAAACAGGAACGCATGAGAGGTCGACCTCGCGGGACGCTTTTCGGCCTTTCCGGGCGGCTCGTCGTATTGCGGCGCCGGTTGGGTAGAGTTAGCGGAACGACTCCCAACGACCCTGCGGAGGTGCCCATGCAACCCGACACACTGATTCGAAGCCTTGGCGAACAGATGACCGCGACCGGCGGCGGGAAGGCCGCGTTCGGCGAGCCGGTGACGCAAGGAGAGCGGACGGTGATCCCGGTCGCTCGCGTCGCCTGCCTGTTCGGCGGCGGAGCCGGCGGTCTCGAAGGGGGCGCCGAGAGCCGGTCCCGGGAGCAGGGAGGGGGCGGCGGCGGCGGGGTGATCGCAGCGTGGCCGATCGGGGCGCTCGAGGTCGCGCCGGAAGGGACCCGGTTCGTGCCGATGTCCGATCCGAAGAGAAGCCTCGCCGCGCTCGGGATCGGCCTCGCGATCGGTTGGTTGATCGGGCGGCGCTCCGGGCGCCGAGGACGCTGATCTCCAGGTTCGAGACCATGCGACACGGCGAGATCTCGACCTCAACCGATCCGACGTTCTCACCGATCGCGCCCAAAGGATTGGGGCCAGGAGGTGTGGCGTTCCTCGTGCTGCTGCTCCTCGGCGCCGGCGGCTATGTCTGGCTTCGCGACGATCCGAACGCCCGCGATCTCCTGAGCGACCTGCGCTCCCTCGACGAAGCCGAGCCGGCGAGCGCTCCCGCGTCGCCCCCGGTCGCTCAGCCGCCCCTTCCGACGCTCCCGTCGGCGACGCCACCCGAGGACGGCCCGCTCCAGACCGACGAGGCGCGAATCCGCCGCGAGGCGGACAAGCTCCAATCCGACCTCGAAACGGAGCTGGCGGAGGCCCGACGAGAGGCCGACCCGCAAGACGATCCCAAAGCGCAAGCCGGATCGTCGACTCCGCTACGTTTCCTCGGCTCGCCCCACTGCGCGCCGTTCGGCCGGCAGTGGATCGTCTCCGGCCAGGTCCTCAACCCGCGGAACCGGACCATTCCGGCGACCACGGCGACCGTCACGTTGCTGGTCGACGGCGAACCGGCCGAGACGCGCGAAATCTCGATCGGTCCCGTGGGACCCTTCAGCAGGGCGGTTTACGAGGTCCTGTTCCGCCCGAGACGCGCGACCGATTCTCGCTTCGTCACCGCCGAAGCGGTCTGGAAGGAGCCTTCCTAGGCGAATCCGTTCGCCATCCGCGGCCCGCTCGGGCCCCCCTACCGCACCGATTCTCCTAAAGAGCGTCGCTACTACGAGGAGAACCGCATGCGGAACGCCGAAACCTACGACGTCGCGATCCTGGGGTCCGGGATCGGGGGGACCATGCTGGCCGCGATCCTCGGGCGGCACGGCAAGAAGGTCCTGCTGCTCGAGAAAGGGAGCCATCCGCGGTTCGCGGTCGGCGAGGCGCTGCTCCCCCAGAGCACGCTCTGGATGTGGATCCTCGCGCACCGCTTCGACGTGCCGGAAATCCAACACCTCACCCGCCTCGATTCGATCTCCGAGCACGTGGGTCCCACCTGCGGCATCAAGCGCGCGCTCGGCTTCGTCTGGCACGAGGACGGCAAGCGGCAGGATCCGCGCCAATCGAGCCTGCTGATCGCGCCTTCGACGCCGCTTACCACCGAGAGCCACCTGTTTCGTCAGGACATCGACCTCTATCTCCTGAACGCCGCGTTGCGCTACGGCGCGACTTACCGCGACCGCGTCGACGTGCGCGATTTCGAGGTGGATGACGACGGTGTCCGCCTGACCACGGACCAGGGCGAGACGTTTAGGGCACGGTTCCTGGTCGACGGCGCGGGCTTCCGCTCACCGCTGGCCGAACGCTTCCAGCTGCGCGAAAAGCCCTGTCCGCTCGGCACCCAGTCGCGCTCGATCTTCACCCACGTCGAGAACATGAGGTTCTACGACGACTGCCTCACCCCTGAGGAGGCGCCCGGGCTTTCGGCGAAATGGTACGAGGGGACGCTCCACCACGTGTTCGAAGGGGGATGGTTCTGGATCATCCCGTTCAACAACGTGCCGTACTCGAAGAACCCGCTCTGCAGCGTCGGCCTGACGCTCAACATGAAGCGCTGGCCGGATACCGGGATGAGCGCGGAGGAGGAGTTCTTCTTCCACGTGAACCGTTTCCCGAGCATCGCCGAGCAGTTCGAGGGGGCGACGGTGGTCCGCGATTGGGTGAAGACCGGACGCCTCCAGTACTCGGCGACCGGCGGCGCCGGCGACCGCTACTTCCTGATGGCCCACGCCCACGGCTTCATCGACGCGCTCTATTCGCGCGGCATGATCACGACCTTCGAGGTGCTCTCGGCGCTCGCCGGTCCGCTGCTCGCGGCGCTCGACGAGGACGAGTTCTACCGCGGCCGTTTCGAGTACGCCGAGAAGCTCCAGCACGCGATGCTCCGGCAGAGCGACCGGGTGGTGAACAACTCCTACCGATCGTTTCCCGATTTCCAGCTGTTCAACGCCTGGCTCCGCGTCTGGCTGATCGCCGAGATCTATGGCGACCTGCGCCTGTTCAGCGTCTGTGTGAAGTACCTGGAGACGGGCGACAGGTCGTTGTTCGACCGGCTGGAGCAGGATCCGCTGATCGGCATGAGCCCGCCGGGCGAGGACGAGGTGACCGATCTGGTCAACTTCGCCGAGGACGTTCTCGCCCGGTACGAAAGCGGCGAGATCGACGCCGAGTGGGGCGCCCGGGCGATCCTCGCCTCCCTCGCCGAGGCAAAATGCATGATGCCCGTCCGCCGCTGGGGCGACGCCGAGGACATCCACCTCGATTACCTCCCCGAGAAGCTCGCGCGCACCATCCAGTGGGGCCTCACCGAAGCGCCACAGAAGATCCGCGACCGGATGTTCATCTTCAATCCGGCCGTGCTCGGCATGGGGGCGTGAGCTCGCAGAAGGGGCCCGGGCCGGTCGGCGGCCTGGCCGGCCCTCACCGCGGCCGAAGGAAGAGCGTCGTGTCGAGCCCCAGGTGGTCGGAGAGGAACGGCTCGTCGTCGGTGATGCGCGAGCGGCGGAACGGTCGCCGCAACGGCCGCGCGACCTCCAGCGTGTAGCGATGCTCTCGCTTCGGCCGCTCGGCGAATAGATAGTCGAATCGCCCCACGCCCGCCGGCGGCACGGCGGAATGGAAGGTCTCGAACCGGTCGTCGCAAATCTGCGCTGTGGCGCCCGCGGGCAGGTAGGGCTGATAACGGCATTCGCGGTCGAAAGTGCGCACCAGCGGTTCGACGTCGGTGTAGCGGCAGGTGAGCCCTTCGCTCGGATTGTTGCCGTAGACGTCCCAGGCCCAGAGGTCGTGGAGGTCCAACGGGTCGAAGGCGCGACGGATCAACCCGTACTCGCGCGCGTCGCCGCCGCGGAGGTTGAAGTCGCCCGTCACCAGGACCACGTTTTCCGGCTCGTGATGGCGCCGGATGAAGTCCGCGAGCTCGCCGAGCTCGGCGCGCCAGACACCGCGCCGATCGTCGATCGTCGGATCCTCGAACGCCACCTTGAGGGGACCCGGCACCTGGTCGCGGAGTCCGCCGCCGTAGTAGAGGTGGGTCTGGAACAGCTCCAGCCGGCCGAAGCCGAGGTCGACGACGTTCAGCATCACGCCTTTCTTCGACCAGGCGTCGGAGTCGCGGTTGCGCTTGCCAAGGTCCGAGAAGATCATCGACTCGGTCCGGACGATCGGCAGCTTCGAGAGGAAGAACAGGCCGCTGCCGGTCAAGATCCAATCGTCCAACCCGTCGGGACCGACCGAGGAGCGCCAAAGATGCCGGTCGAGCCCGTCGAAGATGCGCCGCCGCGCGTCCTCGGTCCAGACCTCGCAGAGACAGCAGAGATCGTATTCGGCCAGCGCCGGACCGAATTCCGAGGCGCGATCTTCGAGCGCCGGCTTCGCGCCGAGCTTCGCGCCGGACAGGTCGATCCCGGTCAGCTTGCGGATCACCTTGCTCGGCGTCCAGCCGGCCAGTGCCAGGATCTCGGCGATCGCGAGATTCGCGACCGAGGTGAGCCCGAGCAGCAGGAGCAGAGCGCCACCGCCGGGGATGCCGAACCAGGCGAGCGCGTCCCACCGCGGACCGTCGTCGATCCACCGGTCGAGCGGGATCTGCAGGCCCTGGAGCAGGTAGGTGTTCTGCGACAGAAATCGGAGCTTCACGACGTCCCGGTCGAGAACCCGCTCGGACGAGGCGCGCAGCGAGATCGCGCCCCGCGTTTCGGTCGCGCCGCGGCCGGCGGGAAAGTCGAGGCTCCGATAACCGGCCGCGAGGCTCAGAGGCCCGCCGCCGAGGGAGGCCAGCGAATCGCCGAGGGTGCCTTTGCCCGTGGTGCGGTCGAGCGCACGGAGGGAAATCGGACCATGGCCTTGCCAGCCGTCCTCCCAGCGGATCCGCTGCGCGAGCTCCCGGGCCCGATGCTTCCGCCACTCGGCGATCGGCTCGAGCGCCGCTTCCAACGAGCGCAAACCGAAATCGGACATGGCTCTCCTCCGCAACGGCGCGCTATTGAAGGGCGACGAGCACCGGGATCAAACCGCGGCCCGAGGCGAGCGGCCGGAGCGCCTTGCCGAGCACGGCGCCGAACGCGCGCGCGGGATCGGCGGCTTTCATCGCATGGCCGGGGACCGCGGAGGTGGTGAGCAGGTCGCCCACCTCGATCCCCGCCTCGCCCGCGTCGACCCGGCAGAAGACCTTGCCCAGGAGCGCGAGCGGCCGGCGCCCGGCTTCCGAAACGGACGGCGCCTTCCGGCGGTCGAGGATCAGGCCCGGTTTGAAATCTCCCGCCCCGGAGATCACGCCGGCCACCCGCTTGTCGTAGGGGCGAAGGCTCTCGGCGAGGCTCCCCGCCTCGTCGATCACCATCACCGTTCCGGGCTCTGCCGCGGCGCCCGCGGCGATCGAGAAATCCTCGGCGCAGTCGGCGTTCTGGAGCAGGACGTCGCCGGTGACGAACACGCTGCCTTCGAAGACCGCAGCGTTGCGGCCGCCCATGTGCCGCGCGTAGAGCGCCGGACGGTCGCTTCCCGCGTTCAACTGATAGAAAGCGGCCGCGGCGGTGTCGGCCGACTTCGTCTCGGCGCGCAACCCTTCGTAAGTCTCGCTCACCGCCCAGACGCCGATTCCCGAAGCGCTCTTGCCCAGCACGCCCGGGCCGCCGCTCTTCGCCTCGCCGCTGACCGCCGCGCCGCCCGAGGTGCTCTCGCTTTCGCCGGCCACACCGTGCCAGGAGGAGCTCTTGCCGATCACCCCCGGCCCCGCGCTCTCCCCCATCACCCCCGCACCGGGCCCTTCGGAGCGTCCGTACACCCCCATCCAGGTCTTGCTGACGCCCCACACGCCCGTGCCCCGGCTCTCGCCGTAGACCCCCGGCCCGGCCGACGCCTCGGGGCTGTCGTTCACGCCCACGACGCCGCCGTGGTAGCCGGCGTGGCTCACCCCGCGCACCCCCTCGAACTTGCCGCTCTCTCCGAGGACTCCGACCTCGTTCGGTTGGTTGGTGGTTCCTTTCAGTGGGGCCATGGGGGTCTCCTCGTGCGAGCCGTCTTCTCCCTCCGGCGTTTGCGAACGGGCCGGCGTTACCCGGGTGCCGCTTCTCGACGGCGGCAGAGCTTCGGCAGTGTCCAATCCCGCGCCCGAACGGCGAACGCCTCCTTAGACCTTCCTTCAATGGAGAAAGACATGAACGATCGCCCCCTCGCCCTTCGCCCCCTGTCCACTTTCGCCGCCGTCTTCCTCGTCCTCGCTCTGGCCGGGATCACGCCCGGTCACGCGCAAGCCCCGAACAACCCGGTCGGCAAATGGACCCTCAATTGGTCGGTCGACAAATCGCCCGGGATGGCACCGGTCGGATCGCAGCAGATCTGCTTCCTCGCCAACGGCACCTGGTACAGCCCCACCTTTTCCGGATGGCACGGGCTCTGGTTTCAGAAAGGCAACAACGCGAGCGGCAACGGCGATCACGTGAGCATGCTCGGCAACTACGCGGGCAACGTCGGCAACGACGCGATGCAGCTCGACTTCGTGACCGTCAACTTGATGGCCGGGCCGTGGGTCGAATGGCGCGACAACTTCGTCTTCGTCAACTGGATCCGGGCCGCGGCGACCCGGGTCGGGCCCTGCGGCCCGTCCCCGAACCTCACCGCCGAAGCGGAAAAAGCTGCGGCGGCAACGTCGAAGAATCCGGCCAACTGAGCCTCGCAATCACCACCGTGAGGGGTGCTGCCGGCCCCTCACGGGATCGCACGTTTCGATGGATCCGCCGGGATTAGCTCCCCTTCAGACGCCGCAGCAGCTCGCGCCAGGCTTTCCCGCGATGGCTGGTTGCGTCCTTCTCGGCTCCTTCGAGCTCGCCGTAGGTGAGGCCCGCTCCATCCGGCCGGAACACGGGGTCGAAGCCGAAACCGTTCGTGCCGCGTCCGGGGTGGATCAACGTGCCGTCCGTCACGCCTTCCGCCAGGATCTCGCGATCGGCGTCTTTGTAGAGCAGCAGGCAGGTGGCGGTGGCACGCGGATCGCCGAGCGCGAGGCCGGTGCGCGCGAGACCTTCGGCTCCCGCCGCTTCGAGCATCCATCGAACCAGCGGCCCGGGAAAGCCGCCGAGGACCGGCAGGCCGAGACCCGCCTCCTCGACCACGAGCGGCCGGCCGAGCAGACGCCACGCCTCCGCCGCCTTCTCTCGCACGATCTCTTCGTACGAGAGGGACTGGATCTCGGGCAAGTCGACCGCGACCGATTCGAACTCGACACCGGCCAGCCGCCGCGCCTCGGCGAGCTTGCCCGGGTTGCCGGTGACCAAGACGAACGCCGGGAGGTGAAGGGGTCTCGTCACCGTTGCGCTCCCCGCGCGAGCGCTTTCAGATCGGCGACCAGCACCTTTACCTCCCGCTCGAGCCGGTCGAGATCGCCCGAGTTGTCTAACTCGCGGTGGGCACCTTGGCGTCGGGTGAGGCCGTCGCCTTGCGCCGCGAGGCGGGCGCGGGCGTCTTGCTCGGGGAGGCCGCGGGCGATGGCGCGAGCGAGGCGGATCTCTTGGGGTGCCTCGACGGTCACGATCCGGTCGAAGCTCGGACCGTAGCCTGCCTCGACGAGGAGCGTCGCTTCGAGCACGCCGATCGCACCAAGGGGGAGAGCTCCCGCGATCTTCACGAAGCGATCGCGGACGAGCGGATGGATCGCGGCTTCGAGCGCTTTTCTCGCCGTCGGATCGGCGAAGACCTTCGCGCCGAGCGCGCGATGGTCGACCGCGCCGTCCGCGGCGAGCATCTCCGACCCGAACAGGTCGCGCACCGCGAGCGCCCCCGGTTCGCCCGGGCGGTAGAGCGAGGCGACCACCCGATCGGCGTCGAGAACCGTGCATCCTCCCTCGGCGAGGAGGCGCGCCACGGTCGACTTGCCGCCCGCCAGTCCTCCGGTGAGGCCGACCGCGAGCGCGCCCTTCGAGTCCGGCATCTCTCGGGAGCGGAAGGGCTTAGAGCCCCTGCCGCCTCCGTGAGGAGGCGAGCGTGCTCGCGACGAGCATGGCCACGGTGAGCGGGCCGACGCCACCGGGCACCGGCGAGACCGCCCCGGCTTTCTCGAGCAGCGCGACGAAATCGACGTCGCCCGTGAGGATCGATCCCTTCTCGGCGAGCTGCGAGGCTTTCTTCGCGTCACCGGGGAACAAGCGGCCGACGATTTCGGGGTCGCTCACCCGGTTGATCCCGACGTCGACCACCACCGCCCCCTCCCGCACGTGGTCGACCCCGATCAACCCCGGGCGGCCGACCGCGGCGATCACCACGTCGGCGCGGCGGCAGACCGCCGGCAGGTCGCGGGTCTTCGAATGGGCGATCGTCACCGTGCAGTTCTCGCGCAGCAGGAGGCCGGCCATCGGCTTGCCGACGATCGCGCTACGGCCGACGATCACCACCTCTTTGCCCTGGAGCGATCCCCCCTCCTCCTGGTAGTGCTCGCGCAGCATCCGGATGATGCCGGTAGGGGTCGCCGGGGTGAACCCCGGCTCGTCGACCCAGAGGCGGCCGACGTTCGTCGGATGGAAGCCGTCGACGTCCTTGTCGGGATCGATCGCGAGCAGGGCGTCGCGTTCCGACAGACCGTTCGGCAGCGGCAGCTGGACCAGGAAACCGTCGATCGCCGGGTCGTCGTTGAGCTGGCCGATAGCGGCGTGCAGCTCGTCGGCGGACAGTTTCGCGGGGAGCGTGATCTTCTTGCCTACCATGCCGACCTCGGCGCACGCCTTGACTTTGCTGCCGACGTAGACTTGGGACGCAGGATCCTCGCCCGCGAGGATCACCGCGAGCCCCGGCGGCCGGCCGCCCTTTGCCACCAGCTCGGCCACGCCGACGGCGACCTCGTCGCGGATCTTCGCCGCGAGCGCGCGGCCGTCCAAGATCTTTGCCGAAACTCCTGCGCTCATCGAACCCTCCCGGTATAGAGACAGACGGTGCCGAACGACAGGTTCTTCCACTCGGATTCGTCGAAGCCGGCGGCGTTCATCCGATCGGTGAACTCGCGCCGCTGAGGGAAGGGAAGGACCGAGTTGGGCAGATAGTTGTAGGCCGAGCCGCGCGGCGAGACGAGCTTGCCGATCGCCGGCAGGACGTTCAGGAAGTAGAACAGGTAGAGCCCCTTGACCAGGCGGTTTTCCGGCAGCGCGAACTCGAGCACCGAGAGGACGCCGCCCGGACGGAGGACACGGCGCAGCTCGCGGAGCGCCCGGTCGAGATCGGCGACGTTGCGCAGGCCGAACGAGACGGTCGCCGCGGCGAAATGACCGTCGGGAAACGGCAGCGAGAGCGCGTCGGCCGCCAGCCAGGCCGGTGGCAGGGCGCGCGCCGGCGCCTTCTTCTTCTTCGCTAACGCGAGCATCGGCACGCAGAAATCGCCCGCGGCGACCTTGGCTCCTCGCTTCGCGACCGCGAGCGCCTGGTCCCCCGTGCCGCAACAGAGGTCGAGGACCGGGGCGCCCGCCACGTCGGCGAGCGCCCGGGCCGAGCGCCAACGCCAGACCAGATCGAGCGCGCCGGAGAGCAGGTGGTTCAAGAGGTCGTAGCGCGGCGCCACCCCGGCGAACATCTCCTGGACGGCGCGCCCCGATTTGTCCAACGCGGCCGGAGGGAGCGTGATCGGCGGGGCGGAAGGGGTCGGGTCGGCCATGGCGGCCGGTAGTGTAGCCGAGCGGACCCGATCCCGTTTCCGCCCGGCGCGCTACCTCGCCGCCGACCGGCGGGCGGTCACGATCGGGTCGGGGTCCCAAACGGTGAGAGTGAGGGCAGGGCTCTCGGCCGAGAAGCGCAGGCGCACCGCCTCGGCTCCCGCGGGCGAGAACGCGCGCTCCCCCCGATGGAGCAGCACGCGGGGTCCGCCGTCCGCCCGCCGGACCGCGACGCTCTGGCCACCGCTTCCCACGGAGATCATCTCGACCGCCAGGAGATCGCGCGGGCCCGTCCCGAAGCGGTAGGTGCCGAGCAGCGCGTCGCGATCGGCGTCGGCGAGCGGAGCGGCGGCGGGCTTCGCGTCGGCGTCGCCGAGCGATTCGAGGTAGCGGAGCACGGGGAGCGCCCGCTCCCCGCCGGCGCGCGCGTGCGAGAGGAGGGTGATGCCGTGCGGACCCGCGATCCGTTGCACTCCGGGCGATGTGGCCACCCAGACCTTCACCACGTCGAGCTGGCCGAGCATGGTCGCCGAGAAGAGATCGGGGCGGGCACCCCGGGAGATCAAATACTCCGCGATCTCGCGGTTGCCGACGTGCGACGCGGCGCCGAGCGCGCTCTCGAAATCGCCGTATCCCCAATCCCACGTCGCCCGGGCGAGCGCGGGGCGCGCTTCGACCAGCTCGCGGACCCGGGCGAGATCGAAATGCGACACCCGGACCGTCTCCGCGACCAGATCGGGCGGCTCAGCGGGGAACGACTCGGGAAGGGGCGCCGGACGGGGTGATACGGCCGGGGAAACCGGCGAAGGCGATTCCGGGGGCGTGGTGCCTGGATCGGGGAATGCAGTTCGGGCGAGGCAGAGGGTCGATCCGGCGGCGAGCAAGGTGCGGCGTGTGAGGGCCATGCGGTTTCCTCCGGCGAGCGGTCCGTTCGGAGGCGGAGATTGGCGGAAAAGTCCCCGCCGATCGATCGATCCGCGGTGAGGAAAGGGTGAGGAACCCGCTCCTCACCCACCGCTCTTCAACGAAAATCGCCGTGGTGGGTCTCGACCGCGGCGCGCACCGCGGCAACCGCTTTCTGTTCGGCTCCCACCCATCCACCCTCTCCGACCGGAAACAGATCCGCCCAGAGGTGCTTTTCGTCGCGCGCCCGGATCAGATGCACCACGACGCGATAACGGCCGTCGATCCCCTGAATCTGGCCCAGGACGATCGCGTCGGCGTCGAGCGCGCTCCGGATCGCGGCGAGATCGCGAAACGATCGCGAAGTCCGGAGAATCGCCGCGTTGCCGATCACCTCCCACGCCGCCGGCGGCTGGCTGAGCCCTACCACGATCGAATCGGTGGCCGACTGCGCCCGCGGTTCGAGCTCACCGCTCCGGGTCTCGTTATCGAACCGCGCGACGGCGATCGTCGGCTTGTCCGGCGCCGAATGGCGCGCAAGCCAAGCGATCACGCCGAACGCCGTGGCGATCGCCACCCCTAGCGCCAGAATTACCCCCGGCGGCAGCGTCGCGGGCCGCGTCGACGGCAGCGACGAAGCGGGAACCGCGAGCGGCTCGGCAGGGTCGGCTGCCGGGATTTCGTCCGGATCGTGGCCGGATGGTTCCGGGCGCGCTCCCCGCGCCGAACCGACCGCGGCCACGAACCGGTAGCCCCGGCGCGGCAGCGTCTCGATGAAGCGCGGCCGCGCCGCGTCGTCGCCGAGCGCGGCGCGGATCTTCGCCACGCAGTAGTTCAGACCCCGTTTGAAGTCGACGAACGTGCCGTCGGGCCAGACCTCGCGCTGGAGCTCCTCTCGGGTCACCAACTGCCCCGCCCGGCCGGCGAGGAGGGCGAGGACCTTCGCCGGCTGGGGCTCCAGGCGAACGACCCCACCCTCATCGCCCACCAGCTCCCCCGTGGCGACGTCGTAGGTAAAGGGCGCAAATCGCAACCGCGGCCCTGGTTCGCCCGTTCCGTCGTCGTCCGCCGTTCGCCCTCGCTCTTCGATGCTCACTCGTTCGTCCCTCGGGTTCGTCCGCTCTCGGGTTTCGCTGCCTGGACGTACGTCGAGGCAAGGCGAAGGTTGGAGAGGGTTACGAGATTCTCGCGGATCTCGTGCTCGATGTCCGCCTCGAGCGATTCGGGACTAGCATGGGAGGTATGTCCTTCGCGGTCCAACTCGCGGTCCAGCGTCTCGGCCATCCGACGGCCGGCTTGGGAGCTCGAGAACGCGACGGCGATCCCTCCGCGATGCCCGCGCTCGCGGCGATCGACGTCGGCTCGAACTCGATCCACATGATCGTGGTTGCCCCGGAGGCGAACGGTTCCTACCGGGTGCTCGGCCGCGAGCGCGAGATGGTGCGCCTCGGCCGCTCGGCGTTCGGCCTCTCGGGGTCCGGCGGCGAGCTGTCGGAGCAAGCGATGGAAGACGGCCTGCTCGCCTTGGTCAAGATGATCACCCTCGCCTCGTTGCGCGGTGCGGGGCGGATCGTCGCGGTGGCGACAAGCGCGGTTCGCGAGGCGAGAAACGGCGAAGAGTTTCTCGGCCGCGTGCGCGCCCAGACCGGCATCGAGGTTCAGCGCCTGTCGGGCGAGGACGAGGGCGCGCTGATCTACCGCGCGGTCCGCGAGGTGGTCGATCTCGGCAGCGGCGGAAGCGGCGGCGGCAGCGCGGTCATCGTCGACGTCGGCGGCGGCAGCACCGAATGGGTGACCGCGCGCGACGGGGAGCTCGAGTCGGTCGCGAGCCTCGCGCTCGGCTCGCTCCGCTGCTCCGCGATGATCTCCGGCCCCGTGATCGGGGAGAAAGCGGCCGATCCGCCGGGACCGCGATCGATCGAGCGCCTGCGCCGCGCGATCCGAGCCCGCCTCGCCGAGGAGATCGGGGAAATTCCGAAGCGGAAGGTCGGCCTCCTGGTGGCGACGTCCGGAACCGCAGTCTGCTGCGCCGATCTGATCGCCCACTTCGCGGCCCCGCCCCGGACCGCGCCGCCGGTCGTCGCCGCCCGCGCGCCGAAATCGGGGCTGCGCGCGTGCAAGCTCCGCGACCTCTCGGGCCTCTTCCAGCGCCTCTCCCGGATGTCGCGCGCCGAGATCGCCGCCCTCCCCTCGGTCGGGCCGCCACGCGCCGAATCGCTGCTCGCCGGGGCGATCCTGCTCGAGGAGCTCGCCCGCCATGCCGGCGTCGGGCGCTTTCTGGTCTCGGACCGCGCGCTGCGCGAAGGTCTGGTGCTCGCCGCGCTCGGACAGCCGATCCCGCGCGGCGCCGATCCGGACGACCTGCGCCGCCGCCAGGTGCTTCGCCTCGCCGAGCGCACCGAGAGCGTTCTGCCCCACAGCCTCCAGACCGCCCGGCTCGCCGTCCGGCTGTTCGATCTGACGACCTCGCTCCACGGCCTCGGACGGCGCGAGCGCGAGTGGCTCGAATACGCCGCACTGCTGCACGACATCGGCTACTCGATCCATTACCAGAAGCATCACGAGCACAGCTTTTATCTGATCCGCAACGCCGCGCTCGACGCGTTCGATCCCAGCGAGGTCGAAATCGTCGCGCTGGTCGCGCGCTTCCATCGCGGGTCAGCCCCGAAACCGGGCCACCCGGCGCTCGCGGGCGCGAAGCCCTGGCAACAGAAGACCATCCGTACCCTCGCCGCGCTCCTCCGAGTGGCCGACGCGCTCGACCGGACCCACGCCTCGCGCGTCGAGCAGATCTTCTGCTCGATCCGTCCGAAGCGGGTGAAGCTCGAGGTGATTTCTCCGTACGCGGTCGACCTCGAGCTCGAAGCGGCGCTCGCGCACGGCCGGCTGTTCGAGAAGGTGTTCGACCGGCGTCTTTCCGCCCGGCAAGGGCTCGAGTCCGCCCTCTCCTGAGGCGCGAGGGAGCTCCGGGCGCGGCATCGGTCCGCCCCAATCCTCCTCGCCCGGACCGATCGGCCCCCGGACAGAATGCCCGGACCGACGATGTAAACCGCGCTGTCACAAAGAGTTAACACGGTCTTCACCGGCCGGCCGCTCGATTCTGTGGAAATCTGCCGTGCGCAAAGGGGACGGACGCTTCGGCCGGCTCCCGGCGGAGAAATCGACATGATTGAAAACAAACGGCTTACGGGCCTTTTCCTCAGCTTTTTCCACAGGTTCTGCGGATTCTCGCGTGCTAGGCTCGCAAACCGTGATCAGAGAACGAATTCTGATCGTCGAGGACGAGCCGGACATCGCCGAGGTCCTCCGCTACAACCTCGAAAAAGAGGGGTTCCGGGTGGAGATCGCCGGGCGCGGCGAGGCCGGTCTCGAGACCGCCCGGCACGACCCCGTGCCCGACCTGATCCTGCTCGACCTGATGCTTCCCGGCATGGACGGTCTCGAGGTGATGCGCGCCTTGAAGCGGGAGTCGGCCACCTCGCGGGTGCCGATCGTCATGATCACCGCTCGCGGCGAGGAGGTCGATCGGATCGTCGGTCTGGAGCTCGGGGCGGACGACTACGTCAGCAAGCCGTTCTCGCCGCGCGAGGTGGTGCTCCGGGTCAAGGCCGTACTGCGCCGCCGCCTCCCGGAGGTCGAGCCGGCGTCGGGCGACGAGCGCCTGGAGATCGGCGACATCGTGCTCGACGTCGCCGGACACCGGCTCTGGGTCGCCGGCGAGGAGGTTCCCCTGACCGCCACCGAGTTCCGCCTGTTGCGCCTGTTGATCGAGCGCGGCGGCCGGGTCCAGACCCGCGGCCAGCTGCTCTCCGACGTCTGGGGATACGCCGACGACATCGACAGCCGGACGGTCGACACCCACATCCGTCGCCTGCGCCGGAAGCTCGGCCACGAGGCGGACCGGATCGAAACGGTGATCGGAGTCGGCTACCGCCTACGCACGGACGAGATGGAAGCCGCCGCCGGACCGAGGCACGCTTGATTCCCCGCGCCCGGCGGCTGCGCATCGCCCCGCTCCTGCCCGCCGTGGCCGCCCTCGGCGTGGCGGCCCTCCTGCTTTGGCGGCTGCTCCCCGGGCTGCTCGAAGAGGCCACCGCGCACGACCTCTACCAAAGCCTGCGATTGATCGGCCCCGAGGCGGCCGCGGCCGACCTTCGCCCCCCCGCCGGTCTTCAGAGTTGGGCCGAGCAGGCGGCGACGCGCGGGAACCTGCGGGTCACGGTGATCGCGGAGGACGGCCGGGTGATCGCCGAGAGCACCCGCACCCTCGCGACCCTGGGCACCCTCTCGAATCACGCGAATCGCCCCGAGGTGGTGGAGGCGCTCGCGCGCGGGGAAGGATGGTCGACGCGGTGGAGCGCGACCACCGGCGACCCGTACGTCTACGCCGCGCGTACGCTGCCGGGCCGGGGCGGGCGCTTGATCGTCCTCCGCCTCGCGCAGCCTCTCGACGCGCTCAAGGCCCTCTCGGGCCATCTCGCCGCCGCCCTCGCGCTGGCACTCGCCGCCGCCCTCGCGATCAGCTTGGGCCTCGGCTGGTGGAACGACCGCCGGCTCTTCCGCCCCCTCTCCCTCCTCGCGGCCGGCGCGGGCGAGCTGGCCAACGGGCGATACGACCATCGGGTCGTGGTCCCCGACGACGACGAGCTCTCGGCCCTCGCCCTCTCGCTCAACCGCCTCGGCGGCGCGATCGAGCGCCAGCTCGCGATGATCGAGCAGGAGCGCGACCATCTGCGCGCGATCCTCGCGAGCATGTCGGAAGGGGTCCTGGTGGTCGGCGCCGACCGCCGCGCCCAGTTGACCAACCCGGCGTTCCAGCGCCTGTTCGGCCTCTCCGGCGACGTCGAAGGGCGGGCGATGCTCGAGGTCCTGCGCCGCCCGGAGGTGGAGGGGCTGATCGAATCGACGCTGCAGGGGGCGGACCGGAGTGGCACCGCGAGCCTGGAGCTCGAGCTCGATTCCGACGGGCCGGAGCGCCGGACGATCGAGGTGCGGAGCGACGCGCTGTTCGACGAAGACCGCCTGGCCGGGGCGGTGCTGGTCGCCCGCGACACGACGGCGGGCAAGCGGCTCGACGAGATGCGCCGGGATTTCGTCGCCAACGTCTCGCACGAGCTGAAGACGCCGCTTTCGGCGATCCGGGGTTTCGCCGAGACGCTACGCGACGGCGCGCTCGCCGAGCCCGACACGGCGGCGCGCTTCATCCTCCGCATCCTCGAGCACTGCCGGCGGCTCCAGGCGCTGCTCGACGACTTGCTCACGCTCGGCCGACTCGAAAGCGTCGGCGAACGGACCGGCCGCGCGCCCGCCGATCTTCTGGCGATCGCCCGCCGTGCGACCGAGGGGCTCGCCTCCGTCGCCGACGAGCGCCGGGTCGAGCTGACGCTCGAGCCGGCTCCGGCCTCGGCCAACGGGACCTGGACCCTGGTCTGCGACGCCGAGGGGATCGAGAGGATGCTCACCAACCTGCTCGCTAATGCGATCAAGTACAACCGCCCCGGCGGGTCGGTCCGGCTCCGTCTCGCCCGCGCCGCCCCCGACGCCGGCCCCCCGGGGTACGTCTTCGAGGTAGAGGACACCGGGATCGGCATCCCGGCCGAGGCGCTCCCGCGTCTCTTCGAGCGCTTCTACCGCGTGGACAAAGGCCGCTCCCGGGACGAGGGGGGGACCGGCCTCGGCCTCTCGATCGTCAAGCACGTCGCCCAGACCCACGGCGGCCAGGTCGAAGTGCAGAGCCGCCCGGGCCAGGGCTCGACGTTCCGCGTCCGGCTGCCCGCCTGAGGGATCCCCTCCGAGTCGGTTTGCCACCCCGCTGTCACGCGGGATTCACCTCCCGGAGGTTTCCCCGCGGCGGGCGGCGGAGTACCATGATCGGCCGTTGGGCTCGGTTGGCTTCGCCCGAACGTTCAGGAGAAGGCATGGAACGCCGATTGGATCAAGACCTCGACCGCATTCGCCAAAGTCTCTTGCGCATGGGAGGCAAGGTCGAGGAGATGGTCGCGCGAGCGACTCGGGCGCTGCTCGAGCGCGACCGCGAGCTCTGTCGCCAGGTGATCGCGAGCGATCAGGACATCGACCGGATGGAGATCGAGATCGACGAGCTCTGCCATGCGGCGCTCTCCCTGCGCCAGCCGATCGCGATCGACCTGCGGTTCCTGGTCGCGGTGATGAAGATCAACAGCGACCTCGAGCGAATCGGCGATTCGGCGGTCAACATCGCCCAGTCGGTCGAGCAGCTGGTCGACCAGCCGCCGCTCAAGCCGTATATCGACCTGCCCCACCTCTCTCGGCTGGTCCAGGAGATGGTCCGCCAGAGTCTCGACGCCCTGGTGCGGCGTGATTCCGAGCTGGCGCAGGCGGTCTGTCGGCGGGACGACGAGGTGGACGCGCTCTACAAGCAGATCTTCCGCGAGCTGCTGACTTTCATGATCGAGGATCCGAAGACGGTCAGCCGGGCGCTCCACCTGCTGCTGATCTCGCGCAACCTGGAACGGATCGCCGACCACGCGACCAACATCGGCGAAGATGTCGTCTACTTCGTCGACGGGCGTGACGTCCGCCACCCGCTGGCGACCAAAACGACCTGATCAGGCCAGGGCAAAACGCCCTGGCCCGGGAGATTTGACCCAAGTCGCTTCGTCGTTGCGTTCGCGCCGATTTGCTTGTCACGGAATGGCTTGCGGCCGCACCCCATTTCTCAGAACGTAGAATTTTTCCGCGCCACGTCGGAACTGGCCGGCCGGTCTGCGGGAGGAGTTGCGCGATGTCGAGCAAGTCGAAGGGATCCCTGGTACTCGCGATGTTGTTGTTCCTCGGTTCGGCTCCCTCCTGGGCGGCTCCGTTCGAGGGCCGGCCGTTGTCGGCTTCGGCGGATTCGTCTTTTTCCGAGGTGATCACCAGCGCCCTCTCGCATTGGCTCGGCTCTCTATGGGACACGGGCCGGTCGGCCGCCACCTCGATCTGGGGCGAGTACGGCATCGCCATCGACCCGAACGACGTGCCGCTTCAGCCGTCGCACGACGCGTCCGCCAATCCGTCCGCGCCAACCGTCCATTGAGATCCAAGTGGATCCCTTGAGATCGAAAGGCTCGGCGGAGTCGCGGTCCGAATCGAGATCGATCGATTTCGATCGATCTCGATTTCGTTGTGACGCGGCCGGACATTTCGTGAGATCCTTCAATCGCTGGTGGGACAGTTCTGGAGCAACTCGATGAGCTTCGAATCTCAAACGACCCATCCGGAGCCGGAGCGACTCTGGGCATTTCTGCGCGCCGAGCTCTCGCCCCGTGAAGGCAAGCCGATCATCGCCCATCTCCTGCGCGGCTGCGCGCACTGCGCGGATCTCCTCGCCCCCATGGTCCGCTCGGTCTTTCACCCCCTGCGCGAGCAGCCGACCTTCGACCTGTCGGCCTACGATCGACCGATCGATCGCGCCGTCGCCTCGGCGCGTCGGGAGATCTCCGAGAGGAACCGCGAGATCGAGCTCGCCGAGCAGGCGCGCCTCGCCTCGCCTCTGACCAAGGGACGGGAGCGCTGCACGACCCTGCTGGTCGAGAGCTGGGCCCTGCGCGCGAGCGATCCGGCCGGCATGGTCACCCTCGCCCGCCTGGCGGCCCACCTGGCCGACTCGCTCGGCTCCGCCGACGGCAGCCCCGCCGATCGCGCCGACTTCCAGGCGCGCGCCTGGTCCGAGCTCGGCAACGCCCTCCGCATCGCGGCCGACGTCCAGGGCTCGGAGAGCGCGTTCGCCGAGGCGCTGCTTCGCGCCGAGCGCGGTACCGGAGACCGCCAGCTGTACGCCCGCATCCTCGACCTCACCGCGTCGCTCCGCATCTCGCAGCGCCGGTTCCGCGAGGCCTGCCGGCTTCTCGAAGAGATCTACGAGCTGCATCGGGCGGCGGGCGAGCGCCATCTCGCCGGTCGCGCGCTGATCAGCCACGGCATCGCGCTCCTCTATGAAAACGAGTTCGAGGAGTCGAGCCGGTACATCGCCCACGGCCTGGCGCAGATCGACCCAAGCCGCGAGCCGGCCCTCGCCCTGTCGGCGATCCACAACCTTTTGATCGGCGCGGTCGAGGCGGGCGCCTACGAACAGGCCGCCCATTGGATCGCCGCGAGCCGGGCGCTGTACGAGCAGCGCGGGACGGCGATCAACCAGTTGAAGCTGCGCTGGCTCGAAGGGCGGATCGAAGCGGGCCGCGGCGACCTCGAAGCGGCCGAGCTCGGCCTCTGGGAGGTCCACGACGAATTCGAGAGCCGCGGCCTGCCGATCGAAGCTGCCGTGGTTTCGCTCGATCTCGCGATGCTCTGGCTCCAGCAGGGACGGACCGCCGAGATTCTCGAGAGCGTCGAAGAGATCCTCGAGACCTTCCGAGCGCTCGGCATTCGCCGCGAGGCGGTGGCAGCGCTGCTCGTCCTGCGCCGGGCGATCGATCACGAGCGAGCGACGTCCGAGCTCGCGCGACTGCTCCGCAGGGTGTCCGGCCGTTTGCGCCGGCAGGAGAATTTGAGCATCTAGCTTCGACCGGTATGCGCCAAAGGGGAGCGATCGCTCCCCTTTCGCCGGCCATCCCTCCTCCCCGGGCTTTGGCGGCACTCCGGGCCGGCCCGGTCCCCAGGCGGTTGCGAGCCCTTCCGAATTGCGAGATTCTTTCCCCGTCTCATTACGGGGGAAATCCGACATGGCTGTTTACCGCTCGCGCACAAACTGGGCGCCTCTGATCGTTCTTTGCTTGTTGACTTCCGGGGGAGCCCGAGCGGCGGATCTAGACCCGGCGCTCCTCGAAGGCGGGTATCGCGCCGTCCTCGGCCTCTGGGCGGCAGGCGACGCGCGGGCTGTGCCCGAGCTGGTCAAGTTCGAATCGTCGATCATCTCCGACGAAGCGCCGCAGACCCGCGAGGTGCTGCACAAGGCCGAGCAGCGGGTGATCTCCGAAGTGGCCGCCGTCGACCTCGAAGTCCTGGTTCCGCTGTCGGTCCTTCACCAAGAGGCCTACCGCTACTACACGAAGCACGGCGGCATCGGCGCCGCGCAGGTTGCGACCCACGACCGCACGATCGCCCTCGACCTAGCCCTCCTCTATAAGAAATACGTCGATACCCCCGAAGCGTCGGCGCTCGCGAGCCGCCTGATCTCCCGTCTGGGCAGCGTCTCGACCGACTCGTTCCAAGCCGCGAAGCTGTTCGAGCTCGCCGCGCAGGCCGACGCACGCAACAGCGTCTCGCTGCTCGGCCTCGCCACCGTGTTCGAAAAGAACGGCAATTATGAGGACGCGATCGCGGCGATCGAGAGGATGCGCTCGGGCGATCCGCAAAGCCTCTCGAAATATCCCGAAGCCGCCCTTCGCCTCGCCATCTGCCTCGCGCGCCTCGATCGCGGAGGGGACGCGAAGAAGCTCCTGGCACCCCTCGCCGAGGTACCCCCGGCGCCCTGGATCGGCCTGCTCGCGGCTCAGGAGCTCGCGCGGATCGAGGTCGATGCCAAGCGCCCGGAGCAGGCCGAGAAGGTCCTGCGTGCGGCGCTCCAGAAATTCCCGGGTTCGGCGCGGCTGACGCTCCAGCTCGCCTCGGTGCTGGACGCCAAGGGGGCGCAACAGGAAGCTCGCTCGGTGCTCGACCGCCTCGCCGAGATCGGCGCGGATCCGGGCGACGACTCACGCTATCGCTACAACCGCTTCTCCGACGAGCTGTTCGACGACTCGGACCGGGTGGTCGAACCGGCGGGAAAGGTCCGCTTGGTGACGCTCGCCTCTTCGCTCTCCTCCGGCGTCAGCGCGGCCCCCGCCGCGGACGGGGTGGCGCGATGAATCGTTCCCCCCACCTCGCCCTCACGCTTCGTCTCCTGCTCTGCGGGCTTGGCGCGCTCGGCGCCGCCCAGGCCGCCTTCGCGACGATCCAGGTGAAGATCACCAGCCCCGAGCCCGGCCAACCGGTCTTCGGTCCCACGGAGCTCACCGCGGCGGTCGCGGGCAACGAGCCGATCTCCCGGGTGGAGTTCTTCGTCGGCGGCCGCTCGGTCGGTTCGGTCGCGACGCCTCCGTACAAGTTGACCTGGAACGCCGGCGACCAGAACGTTGCGCGCGAGTTTCGGGTCGTCGCCTACGGCGCCTCCGGCTCAAGCGCTTCAGACGCCCTCACCACCTCGCCGGTGCAGATCGACGAGCGGCTCGACCTCGAGCTGCAGCAGCTCTACGCCACCGTGCTCCGCGACCGCCAGCGGGTGCTCAACCTGAACCCGAGCGATTTCCGGATCTTCGACAATGGGCAGGAGCAGGAGCTGGTCGCCTTCGACCGTGGCGAGCTGCCGCTCTCGGCGGTCCTCCTGATCGACAGCAGCGAGAGCATGCGCGGCGAGCGGATCGACGCGGCGCTCAAGGGCGCGCGCGCCTTCGTCGCGGGCATGCGCCCGGAGGACCAGGCGAGCGTCCTCCTGTTCTCCGATCGCCTGATGGCGAGCACGCCGATCACGAACGACCAGGCTCTGCTCAACAAGACTCTGGAAAAGGTCGAGGCGGCGGGCGGCTCGGCGGTGAACGACTACCTCTTCGCCGGGCTCAAAATCCTCGAATCGCACCAGGGCCGCCGCGTCGTCGTCCTGCTTTCCGACGGCTCCGACATCCACAGCGTGCTGCCGATGTCGGAAGTCCTCCGCGAGGCACGGGTGAGCCAAGCGCTGATCTACTGGATCGCTCTCGACGATGACGGAAAACACAAGTCCTTCACCTCCGCGTGGCGCAACTGGAAGGCGAACGACCGCGAGTTCGACCAGCTCGAAAAGGCAATCGACGAAAGCGGCGGCCGCATCGTCCGCATCGCCAAGAACGAAGACTTCACCTCCGCCTTCCGAGGCATCCTCGAAGAGCTCCGCGAGCAGTACGCCCTCTCCTACTACTGCACCTCGAACAAGAACGACGGCCGCTGGCACAAGGTCGACGTCCGCGTGAAGGCTTCGGGAGTCCGGGTGCGGACGCGGGACGGGTACATCGACTACTGATCGCCGGTCGAGCTTTAGGGGGCGCCGGGAGGTGCCCCCTCCGCTAGCATCGCTACGGCCTCGTCGTAGGCCACCTTATACGTGTAATCGGGCGGGCCGTCGCAGGTCGCGAGGCGTTTGGCTTCCAGAGCATGCTCGCAGGATGAGGCGTGATCTCCCGCGTCGCGGTCCACGGCTGCGAGAAGAAGATGGGCGTCGGCGCCTTGGAGCACGTAGCCGCACCGCTCGGCGATCCCTGACGCCTCCTCTCCTAACCGCCGAGCTTCCGCCTTTTCACCGTGCAGCCGCCGAAGGCGGCCGAGTTCGATCAGGATGTCTGCTTCTTTCTCGACGAGGTTGATTCGACGGCAGCGCTCCAGCGCTTCGGTTAGATGCCGGTCTGCTTGCCCGATGTCTCTGTTCTCGCCCAGGGCGGCGCCAAGCAGCCAGTGGGCTTGGACGAAGTCGCGCTCCTTTGGGCCGTCCGCCCTTGCAGATACGTTCGCCATCTCAAGGGCACTGCGGGCGGCTAATAGGGCACTCTGGCGTATTTTTTCTTGACTATCGGACACGTCTGCCCGAAGGCGCTGAAGGGAAAGAAGGGCACGATTAGCCCAAACAAATCCTTGCCTCTGAGCATGCTCGCTCTTTTCGAATTCCAAGAACGCTTCCGCCAGTTCGTTCTCAGCTGCCTCCCAATATCCACGAAAACCGAGCATCCGACCAAGCTCCTGGCAGCCAAATGCTGCATACAGCGTGTCGCCGAGTTCTCGGAAGAGCTCGATACTTCGCCGAATATTGACCTCGCCAGATCTGAAAGCACCAATTCGATGCTGAGACATGAACGCTAGGTTCCCAAGCGCGATTGCTAGGTTCCGTTCCTCTCCCGGACGCTGGACGAGCGCCACTGCCTGTTCGAAAAGAGGAAGCGCCCACTTCGGCTGACCAGAAAGGCTGTAAGAGTTGGCGAGGGTAATCAGTGTCCAGCCCTGATCAATCTCCTTGGTAAGGCGGGGTTGGAATTCTCCGCCATCGGGGAGGAGTGCGCGCAGGAGTTCAATGCATGACTCGTAGGCGCCGAGCTGATAGTACAATTCTTCATGGAGTCGATCGCGGAATAACTCGTGCGCTCTGTCAAGGTCTCCCGCCCGTACCATGTGATGGTAACGCTCAATCATTGGAGCGAGGTCGGTAAGGGTCTTGACCTTCTCGAGCGGAGGCACCGCGGCGAAGTAATCGCGGAGGCGCCTGTGAGCGTCTTCCTTTTCTTCCATTCCCAGCCGGTCATAGGAGTAACGCCGAACAATGGGATGTAGATCGAAGCGGCCATCGCGCTCCTCGTGGTGAAGCAAGCCCCGCTCGAGGAGATCCTTGAGGATGATCTCGACTTCGTTCTCCGCGAGGCCACCCGCCGCTGCGTAAAGCGCCTTGTAGTCCACCGCGCCGCGAAAGCAGGCGATCCGCGAGAGTAGGCGCCTGTCTTTGACGGGAAGGCTCTTGTATGACTGTTCCAGGACGTGATGTTTGCGTTGGACCAGATCGCCCGAAACATCCAGCCGCTGGGCAACGGCGATGTCTCGTGGGTTCCGGAAATCCTTCACGATCAACCCTGCCAGGAGACGCAGACTCAAGGGATGGAAGCCGTAGCTACCGCAGACTGCTTCGATCTCGGCACGCGTGCCTCGGATGCCTTCCGCGTGAAAGAAGTCCACTGCGTCCGCTTTGCTCAGCGCTGTCAGCTCGATCTCTCGACATCCGGCAAGAACCTCGCCCACACGCGTCTCCACCGGCCGCGGACGGAGGCGCGTTGTTAGGATTACGCGCCCTGCGAGTCCCGGCAAGGAAGACACTGTTCGAAGGAACGCATCCGACGCCAGGCTCACGCAGTCTCGGTCTTCCTCCTTACCCAAAAGCTTTTCCTCTTCGTCCAAATGGTAAGCGGCATCCAACCGCGCGAATGCTCGCAGCGCACGCTCGAAGCCGTCGAGGACGAGGAGGACCGGCGAGCGGCGGAGCAGATCAACCAACTGGCGAACTCCATCCCGAATGGAGAGCGCATCCGCATTCACACCGAGATAGCCCAGGACCTCGCGTAGAAACTCATTGAAGGAGGAATCGTCGTAAAAACTCCACCAGACCACCCGCGTCCAGCGGCAGGGATTGACGTCGTTCATCAACCAATGCCAGGCGAGCGCGCTTTTGCCGAAGCCACCCAGCGCCCGGAGCACCAGCAGGGCCGGGCCGTTCTCCTCCACCCACTCGGTAAGCTGCCCACGTTCCGCCACTCGCCCGGTGAAGTTCGGCGGCATGCCGTACGGATGGACAAGACGCCAGTCGGCGCGGGTGGCGACGGCCCCTCCCCGAGTCGGACCGCCCGATGTTCCCGGGACCTTCGTGGCGAGGCGGAAAACCTCAGCCGCGATCGCCGCGAGTTGGTCCTCGATTTCGTGATCGGTTCCGCCCGAGAGGGGATGCCCGTCCCGGGGGCGCAAGTTCAGCTTTTGGAGCCACGGTAGGTCCTTCCAATTGCAGGGCGCTACCACAATCGGAATGAACGGCAGCCCGTCCCTTTCTCGGCGACCGAGCAGGTACGGCACCTCCACCTCGTTGATGAACTTCGACCCGAGCGAGTCGGCCGAAACCAGCAGCACCGCGGCATCCGCCCCGGCCATCGCCTTGCGGATCTCCGCCTCCCAGTCTCCGCCTCCCGGAATTTCGCGGTCCTGCCAGGCGGAGAACGCGAGTCCCTGCCGCTCGAAGACGCGGAAGTGGCGGAGGAGGCGGTCTTTCCACACCTCGTCCACGTGGCTGTAGGAGATGAACACGCTCGCCATGATGATTGCGCGCATTCTATGGTGCGAGCGGGCTGGTTCCCCGAGGGAGTCACGGGGCCGTAGTGCGAGAGAGCGTTCATCGCCGACGAGGCGTTAGGCCGGCGAGGACGCCGGCGGTCCCAGGAACGGCGACTCGAGCGATCTTGCCTTGCGAAGCGGCCCTCGCAAGCGGATCGAACGAAAAGGTCGTGGCTGGAGTGCCGTAGTTAGTAGCCAACGAAAAAGGGGCGGATCGCTCCGCCCCCGTTCTCGTCTTTGTCCCCGCAGCTCGTAGGGGAACCGTCTCGACGCTCGGCTCTTAGTGCCGGCGCCCGCCGCGACGGCCGCCGCGGCCGCCGCCGGAGGGCGGGGCCTGCGGGTTCTCCGGGATGTTCAGGCTGGAGAACAGGTTGTGCTTCGCCTCGTCGCTGAACAGGACCGAGAAGTACTCCGCCCCTTCGGTGTCGTCTCCGACCAGGACGCCACCCTCCGCCTCCGAAGCTCCTCCGAAGATGAACGGCGAAAGGTCGACGGGCGGGACGCTCGTGCCGTACCGCGCGTTGATCGCCTGGATCCAGACGTTCGCGATGTAGGCGTAGCCGAACGAGGTCGGGTGGACGCCGTCATACGAGAAGATGCCGCCGGTAAGGAACGACGGGGTGAAGGTGACGCCGCCCACCGAGATGCCGCGGGCCGCCGCCTGGGTCAACACACCGTTGACGTCGACCAGCGCCGCGCCGCGCTCGTTAGCGACGGTGGCGATGATGTTGTTGTAGGCCGCCACGCGCGCCGAGATCGTCGCGATCTCCGCCACGCTCAGCACCGAGGTGTTGGACAGCGGCTGTCCCGTGCCGCCGAGAGCGACCGGAATGCCCTTTCCCGCGCGCAGCTCGGTGGTCGCGGTGAGCAGCACGCGATCGCCCGCGACGAGCGAACCGTTCGGGCCGATCAGTGGCACCGGCTGGCCGTTGACCAGGACCGGCTGGCTGGTGGCGGGGTTGACGACGAACCGGGGAACCGTCGTGACGAACGGGATCGTCGTCACGTCGGGGATGTTGCCGAACGCCATCCGGGCGCCCGTAGCTGCGATCGCCGAAGCGATGGCGCGCAGGTCGGCCTCGAACCGGGCGACCGGGGTGATCGTGACACCTTCGATCACGACGCCCGACGTCGCCGCGCCGAGCACGTCGTTGTTGCCGATCCAGATCGTCACGAACGTCGGGTTCTGCTGGATCGCCTGCTGGAGCGCGGAGCGACCCCGCAACGCCGGGCTGAACGACTGAAGAACCACATCGTGGAGATTACCGGTCACCGTCGAGACGGTGTCGCGCACGTTCGCACCCGGAACGCCCAGGTTGTTGTACGGACGGGTGAGGAGCGGGTTGGTCAACGTCGCCGGACCGCCGCCCTTCGGCAGGATTGTCGGACCGGAAAGGCTGCGCAGTTCCATCACCGCCGGGATGCCCGGATCGCTGATCAGCGGCTGGTCGAACGCCGCGCCGGGACGCGCCTGGCGGCTGATCAGGGCGGGATAGCTGTTCCGGGAGATCGAGCCGGCGAGACCGCCGCTCTGATAACCGGCGGTCAAGCTGTCGCCGAGCGCGACGTAACGGGTGAAATCGGCCTGCCCGAGCGCGGGAAGCGCCAGGGCGAGAAGGGCGAGCAGAGCGAGCGAATACCTACGCATGGGCTGGGTTCTCCGAGCTCTTAGAAGGTGATGGTCGCGCTAGCGAGCAGCGCCTTGGTCTGGTACGTGCCGAGGAACGGGCTCTCGCCGTCGAAGGTCTTCTTGCGGGTGCGGTCCTTGAAGTCGAGGTACATGAGCGCGAAGTCGGCCTTGTACGAGGCCCCCTTGTGGCCGTAACCGATCGTCACGCCGTTGCGGTCGGCGTCCGGGAGCAGCGGCGTTACCGCCTCTTCCGGCTGCGGCGTTTCGTCGTAGACGTAGCCGAAGCGCCATTCCGAGGTGGCGCTGGTGGTCCAGCGCAGGCCGGCGCGGTAGTTCTCGACGTCCTTCCACTCCGAGCGAATCGTCGAGTTCGGCAGGTCGCCGCCGGTGAAGCGGATCGTGGTGGTGTCGAACGAGCTCCAGCCGGTCCAGTTGACGTCGGTTTCGAGCAGAAGGCTCGGCGACAGCGAGAACGCGAGACCGAGGCTCGCCATGTCGGGGTACTCGATCGAGGTGGCGATCGGTAGGTCGCGGTCGAACGGCAGGCGGGTGCGGAGCACCGCGTCGAGTTGGGCGTTACCGGTCGAGACCTGGGTCAGGCGGCCGTCGCCTTCGTAATCGGTCTTCACTTTGCTCCGGTAGGAGAGGCCCCACGAGAAGCTATTGTTGAACTTGTGCAGAATGCCGATGTTCCAACCGTAGGCGTTCTCGAGGTCGGACTGGAGCTTGATCGAAGCCACGTCGACGACCTGCTGGGTGAACGGGTTGACCGCCGGAACGCGGCGCCGGAGCTCGATGTCGGAGAAGCGTGCGATCGCGCCGAAGCCGATGCCGAAGCTCGGCGTCACCTGCCAGGCGATCGTCGGGTTGATGTCGACCGCGCGCACCGCCGCTTTGGTGCTCAGGTAACGGCCGGAGAAGGTGTTCGCGTTCCACTCCGTGGTGAGACCGAACGGCGCTTCCAGACCGACGCCGAACTTCCAGGTCTGGTTGATCGGCTGGACCCAATAGGCGTGGGGAAGGAGCTGCGAAAGAGTCTTCTGTTCCGCGTGCGAATTCGGTCCCGGGAACGGCGACGCGCCGTCGAAATCGGCCTTGGTGGTGTGGAAGAGGACCAAGCCGCCCGAGATTTCCCGCTCGGTGGCGAACGCGAGCCCGCCCGCGTTGTGGAACATCGCCGAGCCGTCGTCCGCCTGCGCGGTGAACGCGCCGGCCATGCCCATCGCCTTCGTGCCCTGCTCGAAGATGCCGAAGCCCGCCGCGTACGACGGGCCGGCCGCCGCGGCCAGGGCCAAAGCCGAGAGCGCGGTGCCGATCAAAGAAGTTCCTAGCCTGCGCATGCCTGTCATCCTCCTGGCAGAAGCTGCCGGTATTTGCGTTGGATTTGAGATGGTATGTCCATCAATCGTTCAATCGAGACAAGATCTGCTCGTTCAAAGATTTGTAAGCGCCTGGAAAGGGCGATGATGAACGTTAGCCCACGGGTCTAGAGGTGTCAACGGCGGCGAGACCCCGTTCGGGCTCCCTCGCCGGCGCTCGACCGCGCCGTTCGGAAGCGCTCGCTACGCGGGGCGAGATACACTCCTCTTTTAGAAGGAAGAGGGGAGCCTTATGTCAGGAAAGCACGCGATCCAGGAGGAGACCTTTCGTCGGGTCCGCGAGTACCTATCGGAGTTCTTCGACGACCCCTATTGCGACCCCGAAGAGGGTCATTTCTACGTCCGCTATGGGACCACCGTGCTCGAGATCTCGGTCGAGCCATACGGGCCGGACGAGGTGATGGTCCGCATCATGTCCTACTGCGTCCAGGGCGTGGACGCGGCCGACGACCTATTGCTAGGGCTGCTCGAGCTCAACCACAACCTCGCCCTCGGGCATTTCTCGCTCGTGGACGACGACGTCTTCTTCTCGCACTCCCTGTTCGGCCGCGACCTCGAGCCGCGCGACCTCCTGCGTGCGATCACCGCGGTTGCGACGGTCGCCGACGACTACGACGACCGGATCGTCGAGAAGTACGGCGGCCAGACCGCGCTCGAACGCATCCAGCACACCGGCGGCCCGCGCCGTCGGCGCGGCGAGACCAGCGAATTCGACCGCCTCTCCGAGACCGCCGAGCTCGACCGATTGCTCGCCGAGACCGAGGAGATTGAACCGCAAGGCGACGAGTAAGCCCGTCCGCGACGATCGAGCCCGAACCGGTGTCGGGGCGGGCCGGCGCGCGCTCGCGAAAGCTCGGCGAGGATTTCTCGTCTTTCTCCCGCCAGCCGCTTGCCCGCGCCCGGTCGCTCGCGCTAGCCTGCCGCTCCGAAACATGTGGCGCACGAACGTGGGGTCGGTGGTCTTGGCGGCGGGCCTGCTGCTCGCGGGCTGCCGTATGGCGGGAGCGCCGCCGGCCGAGGCCGGCAAGGTCCACGTCGGCATCGTGTTCGACAGCGGCGGCAAGGACGACCGGTCGTTCAACGCCGCGGCCTGGCAGGGCGTGCAGCGCGCGGCAAAGGACTTCCCGATCGTGCTGCGCGACGCCGAGCCGGGCGACCCGACCTCCCTCGAGCCGGCGATGCGCGCGTTCGCCGAGCGCAATTACGACCTGATCATCGGCATCGGCTTCGCCCAGATGCCGATCGTCGATGCCGTCGCCCGCGACTATCCGAAGCTCCAGTTCGCGATCGTCGACGGCGTGCTCGACCTGCCGAACGTCGCCTCGCTGGTCTTCAAAGAGCACGAGGGCTCCTATTTGGTCGGGATGATCGCCGCCCGCAAGAGCAGAACCGGGGTGCTCGGCTTCGTCGGCGGCATGGACATCCCCCTGATCCACCGCTTCGCGACCGGCTATGAGGAAGGGGCGCGCGCCGTGCGTCCGGACGTCAAGGTGATTCCCAACTACGTCGGGGTCACCGAATCGGCCTGGAACAACCCCGGCAAGGGCAAGGAGCTGGCCGAGGCGCAGATCGGCAAAGGGGCGGACGTGATCTTCGCCGCCGCCGGTAACTCCGGGCTCGGCGTCTTCGACGCGGTCGAGCAGCGCGACAAGCTCATCATCGGCGTCGACTCCAACCAGAACTGGGTGAAGCCCGGCCACGTGCTCACCAGCATGGTCAAGCGGATCGACAACGCTGTCTACCAGATCATCGAGGATCGCGTCCAAGGTCGCTTCAAGGGGGGCATCCACGTCTACGGCCTGGACAACGGGGGGATCGGCTACGCCATGGACCAGTACAACGCCGGGCTGATCCCGGACCCGGTGATCGTCGAGGTCGAAGCCGCGAAGGCGAAGATCATCCGCGGCGAGATCAAGGTCACCGACGCGATGGCGAACTAGCCGGCGCCTTTCCGAACCGAGACCCCAGACTCCGTGCTCGAGCTCAAAAAGATCACCAAGCGTTTCGGCCGGGTGACGGCGAACGACGAGGTCTCGATCGTCGTCCGGCCGGGGACGATCCACGCCGTGGTTGGCGAAAACGGCGCCGGCAAGTCGACCGCCATGCGCATCGCCTATGGCTTCTATCAGCCGGACGGCGGCGAGATCCTGATCGACGACTCACCGCGCAAGCTGGCGAGCCCGAAAGACGCGATCGCCCTCGGGATCGGCATGGTGCACCAGCACTTCATGTTGGTCGAGCCGATGACCGTCGCCGAAAACGTCGCGCTCGGCGCCGAGCCCCGCGTCGCCGGTTTCGGCCGCGGCCTCGATTGGCGCCGCGCGGAGGAGGAGATCGCGCGTCTCGCCTCCGAGGTCGGGCTCGCGGTCGATCCGCGGGCGGCGATCTCCGATCTCTCGGTCGGCGAGCAGCAGCGGGTCGAGCTGCTCAAGGCGCTCTATCGCAAAGCACGCCTGCTGATCCTCGACGAGCCCACCGCGGTGCTCGCCCCGCAGGACACGGCGGAGCTGTTCCGCACCCTGAACCGCATGCGCGAGCAGGGCAAGACCGTCGTCCTGATTACCCACAAGCTCGCCGAGGTCCTGGAGATCTCCGACGAGGTCACCGTGATGCGCGACGGCCGCGTCGTCGGGCGGGTCGCGACCGCGCAGACCTCGGCGCCGGAGCTCGCGCGCATGATGGTCGGCCGTGACGTCCTGCTGCGGGTGGAAAAACCTCCCCGTGCCGTCCAGGGATCCAAGGCGCCGGTTCTCGCGGTGCGCAACCTCGCGGTCCGCCGTCCGGCGGCCGAACGGTCGGCCGCGCGGCTCGCGGGCGTCTCGTTCGAAGTCCACGCCGGGGAGATCGTCGGCGTCGCGGGGGTCGAGGGCAACGGCCAGACCGAGCTGATCGAAGCGCTCGCCGGCCTCACGCCACGCGATCTGGCGAGCGGCGCGATCGAGCTCGACGGCGAGGAGATCTCGGGGCTCTCGGCGTACGAGCGGCGGACGCTCGGACTCGCCCACATCCCCGAGGATCGCCATCGGCGCGGCCTGGTGCTGGACTTCGACCTCGCGGAGAACGCCATCCTGGGGGTCGAGGACCGGCCGCCGGTCGTATCCCGAGTCGGCGCGGTCTGGATGGACCTGAGAGCCATCCGGGCCACGACCGAGAAGCTGCTCGCGGAATTCGACGTCCGCCCGGCGAACCCCGACCTCCCCGCTCGGGCGCTTTCGGGGGGCAACCAGCAAAAGCTGATCGTCGGACGCGAGATGGGGCAACGGCCGAAGCTGCTGTTGGTCTCCCAGCCGACGCGCGGCGTGGACATCGGCGCGATCGAGTTCATCCATCGTCAGCTGATCGCGTTGCGCGACCGCGGCGTAGCGATCCTGCTCGTCTCGGCCGAGCTCGAAGAGGTGACGGCGCTCGCCGACCGGCTGCTCGTCCTGCACGCGGGCAAGGTGGCCGCGGAGGTCGACCCCGCGCGCACCACCGCCGCGGAGATCGGCCTGCTGATGACCGGCGGCGCGCGGACCGGGGAGTGCGCGGCATGAAGGACCCGACCAAGAACCTGCCCGGCTGGGCGCCCCCGATCCTCGCCGTCCTGGCCGCCTTCGTCGTCGGCGGGGTGATCGTGGCGATGGTCGGCGACTCCCCCGTCCAGACCTTCACCCTGTTGATCAGCAGCGCCCTCACCTGGCCCGACGGCATCGGGTACACGCTGTTCTACGCCACGCCGCTGATCTTCACCGGCCTCGCCGTAGCGCTCGCGATGCGTGCGGGCCTGTTGAACATCGGAGCCGAAGGGCAGCTCACGCTCGCCGCCTTCGCCGCCGCCTGGGCCGGCATCACCTTCGCCGGAGCGCCGGCCTTTCTGCTGGTGCCGCTGTGTATCGCCGCCGCGGTACTCGCCGGAGCGCTCTGGGGAGCTGTGCCCGGCGTGCTCAAGGCGCGTTTCGGGGCGCACGAGGTGATCACGACGATCATGCTCAACTTCGTCGCCGTGGCGATCGCGAGCTATTTCACCGAATACCACTACAAGAAGCCGGGTGACGCGTTGCTCGAGACGGTGCCGATCCCGGCGGCGGCGCAGATTCCGCGCTTCGGCCGTTTCCTGCCCGGCTTTCCGGAGCGGATCCCCCTGTCGGTCGCCTTCCTGCTCGCGCTTGCCATGTGCGTCGCGGTCGCGCTCTTCCTGAAGCGCACCCGCTGGGGCTACGAGATCCGCGCGACCGGCGCCAACCCCGATGCCGCCGAGTACGGCGGCATCTCGACGCCGCGCCAGATCGTCCTCGCCATGGCGCTGTCGGGAGGCCTCGCCGGTCTGGTCGCGGTCTCCGAGGTGCTCGGTTACCGCTATCGCTACTACGACGGTTTCTCGGCCGGCTACGGCTTCACCGGAATCGCCGTCGCGCTGCTCGGCCGCAACCGGCCGCTCGGCGTGCTCCTATCGGCGCTCCTGTTCGGCGCCCTGCTGCGCGGCGGCCTGTTCGTTGACATCTTCACGGAGAAGGTCTCGAAAGACCTGATCTTCGTGCTCCAGGCGCTGATCATCCTGTTCGTCGCGGTGGGGGCGCGCGAAAGGACCACCGCGGGAGGTGGACGGCGATGAGCGAGCTCTTGCAGATCGGCCTGGTCCTCTCCGCGATCCGTCTCGCGACGCCCCTGCTGCTCGCGGCGCTCGGGGGCCTTTTGTCGGAGCGCTCGGGCGTCATCAACATCGCGCTCGAAGGGTTGATGCTCGCCGGCTCGTTCACCGCCGCGGTGATCACCCATTTTTCCGGTAGCCCTTGGCTCGGCCTCCTCGCCGGAATCGTCGCCGGCTCGGTGGTCGCCTACATCCACGCCGTCGCCTGCATTCGCTATGGCGCCGATCAGGTGGTGAGCGGCACGGCGATTAACATCCTGTTCCTGGGCGTTCCCGCGCTTCTCTCTGGAGCGATGTTCGCCTCGACCGGCGCGACACCACAGGTGCCGAAGGAGAACTTGCTGCCGATCGCGCCGATCGTGCTCGCCTTTGCGTTCGTGCCGCTGCTCACTTTCGTTCTCGCCCGCACCCGCTTCGGCCTGCGGCTCCGCGCTGTGGGCGAAAACCCCGCGGCGGCCGATGCCGCTGGCGTTTCGGTGGTGCGCGTCCGCACCCTCGCGGTCATCCTGTCCGGCGCGCTCGCGGCGATCGGCGGCGCCTATCTGTCGATCGGCCAATCGTCGCTCTTCACCCGCAACATGACCGCCGGCCGCGGCTTCATCGCGCTCGCCGCGCTGATCATGGGTAAGTGGAAGCCGGTCCCGACGATGTTCGCCTGCCTTCTCTTCGGTCTCGCCGAGGCGGTCTCGATCCAGATGCAGGGGGTCACGTCGATCCCCGTCCAGTTCATCCAGATCATCCCTTACGTCCTCACCCTCGTCGTCCTCGCCGGTTTCATCGGCCGTTCGCGCCCGCCCAAGGCGCTCGGGGTGCCGTACCGGAAGGAGCGCTAGGGATCGTTTCGGCAGTTTAAGAATCGCCTGTAACTTTTCTCCCGGCGAAAGCGCCCTCTCCTGCGAGGCAAAGGAGAGAGCCATGAAGAAAGTGTTTGCTTTGACAGCGGCGATGCTGTTCGGCGCCCTGGTCTTTGCGAGCCCCGGCCGGGCTTCGTGCATCGGCGCGCAGTGCACCAAGGTGATCGACAACGGCTCGGACGCCGGCAAGAAGATCTTGGTGGTCCTGGGCGACGGCTACGCCTCCGGTGACCAGGCGACCTACAACACGGACGTCGACAACCTGGTGCTCAAGGGGGTCTTCGACCACGACTTCTACCGCACCGAGCAGAATGCCTTCAACGTCTATCGTCTGAATCTCGTCTCGGCGCAATCCGGCGTGACCCGCCGCGTCTATGACGAGCACGGGACGCCGGCCGACTCGAGCGATGACACGATCACCAGTACGACGGTGAAGAACACGGCGCTCAAGATGATCTTTTCGGGGTCGTGGGCGCATTGCTGGATGGAGTACTCGAGCGACACCGACGCGAAGATCCTCGCCGCGCTGGCCGCGAACGTCTCCCATTACGACTACGTCCTGATCCTCCTCAACGAGGTCGGTTTCGGCGGTTGCGGCGGCGGCGGCCGGCAGCACGTGACCAAGGCGGTCGGCTGGGACGTCGTGGCGCACGAATACGGCCACGGCATCGGCGGCCTCTGGGACGAGTACTCGGTCGACGGCGCCTATTCCGGCGGCGCGACCAACGAGCGCAACTGCTCGACCAATACGAGCCGCGCGAACAACTTCTGGAACCGCTTCATCAACCCGTCGACTCCGGTGCCGACCACGTTCGGCGGCGGAATGGACAGCAACCGGACGGTGGGCATTTTCCAAGGGTGCGGTACCAAGGTCAGCGGCATCTATCGGCCGGTGAACAACTGCCGCATGCGCGGCAACACGCCCGATTACTGTCCGGTCTGTCAGACCTTGATGCGCAAGGCGCTCTATCCCAACCTCGGCCACACTTTCGCCAACGCGGTCTACGGCGATTTCAACGGCGATGGCAGGGACGACGTGCTAGTGCAGAACGGCGGCGACCTCGCGATCTACCGCGCGAGCCCGGGCCCTAACCGGTTGGACGAGGTATGGGTCGCCAACAACCGGGTTCCGTCGGCGCCGGCGAGCTCGTATTACTGGACGCTCGCCTCGGGCGACCGTTTCTTCGTCGCCGACTGGAACGGCGACGGCAAAGACGACGTCTACGTGCTCAACACGACGAGCTGGGGCACGAAATGGCTCGGTCTCCTGCGCTCGAACGGCACCGGCCTCGAGACGGTCATCCACTACAACGGCAGCATCCCCGGATACGGCAATCTGGGCGTTTCCGACCAGCTGTTCGTGGCGGACTTCGACGGCGACGGCAAGGACGACCTCTACCTCTTCTCCGGCTCCAGCTGGAGCACCAAGTATCTGGGCATGCTCAAGTCGTCCGGCACCTCGATATCCGGGGTCCGGCGCTACGACGCCTCGATCCCGGGCTGGATCATGGCGGCGGGCGACCGGTACATGGTGGGAGACTTCGACGGCGACAACAAAGACGACCTCTACGTCTTCAACGGCACGAACTGGTCGCCCAAATATCTCGGCATGATCAAGTCGTCCGGCGCCGCCCTCTCGGACATCAAGCTGTACACGGGGACGCTCCCCTCCGGCTGGAACATGGGCGCCCACGACAGCCATTTGGTCGGCGACTTCGACGGCGACCACAAGGACGACCTCTACGTCTTCAACGGCCAGGATTGGAGCGTCGCCTATTTCGAGATGACCCGTTCGACCGGCGCCGCGCTCGCCTACGTGAAGCGTTACGACGACGATCCGGCGACCGGCTGGGCGCCGAACATTCCGGGTTGGACGATGAAGAAGGGCGACCGCTTCTTCGTGAGCGACGCCAACAAGGACGGCAAAGCCGACCTGTTCGTGTTCAACCCGAAAGTCGATTGGCCGACAGAATACCTGGGGACGTTGATCTCCAACGGCACCGCTCTCTTGGGTAGCTGGTCGTCGGACTGGGTGCTCGGCATCCCGGGAGCCGGCGGCTGGAACTTGGGCAACGTCGACAAGCTCGCCGCGGCGAATTACGAAGGAGGCGCCGGTAAAGCCGACCTCTTCATCCGCAACAACGAGTGGTTCGGCCTGCTCCGTAAGGCGGCTGGCGGCTTCGTGATGGACCGCCACTACTACCACTGGATCCTGAGCCCGCTCTACGACGCCAAACCCTGGTCGGACAGCCTGCCCTGATCGTTCGCCCCCCGGCCGATGCGACTGCAACTGAGACGAGATCGAGGAGCTTCGTCATGAAACGAACGAGAAAACCCCGGCGCGTATCGACCCTGGCCCTCGTGGCCGGCCTCTGGTCCGCGGCGTTGCTGCCCTATCCCACGTCCGCCCAAGAACCGCCGCCCGACGCGGGCGCCCAGTCGAAACAGGGCGAGGCCCAGCCGGGCCAGCCTATCTCCGCACCCGCCACCGGAGTCCCGATGCCGGGCGACGAACCAGTCCGGATGCAGGGCACACCAGCGGCGCCGGTCCTCGCCCCGGTTGCCGGCAAGATCCTGACGATGGACGAAGCGCTCCGGGCGGCATCTGCCGCAATGTCGGCAACCGCTCCAGCCGCGGAGCAACCGAGCTTCGCGGCGGCAAAGGCTCTGCGGCCGAGCGGCGGCGGGGGGCAGAAAGGGAGACTCGCCGCCGAGGCGGTCGCCGGATCGCACCTCCAGCTGGTGCTCCATGTGAGCGCGTCCGGCGAGATCGACCTCGCGAGCGCGGCCGAAGTCCCCGGTCCGGCACCGCTCAACGACGAGCCACTGGGGAATTTCGCCTACGTGGTCAAGGACGGTGAGAGCACGCTCGCGGTCCAAGGCGTGCCCGATCCTTTCGAGCTGCGCGCATTCAGCCCACCGGGGACCCAGAGGGGGCACCATTTCGAGCGCGCCAAGAACGCGACGGTGGTCGTGCAGGTGCCGTTGCCGAGATCCGATGCGCGGATCGAGCGGCTCGGCGTCTCCCTCGTCGAGCTGTCCCCCGACCAGGCCTTGTCGAAGATCGACGCCTCGGAGCTCGCCCGCCTTGAACGGACAAGCCGGATCCGGGTCCTCGCAACCCTGCCGGCGGCGACGCTCGCGCCGCAGATCCGCCAACGAGCGCTCCCCCTCGAACGGGTGATCGAGCCTCCACGGTAGCCGAGCTTGCGTGCCTTCGAGCCGGAGGGGCAGACTCGCCTCTCCGGCCACTTTCACGACGCGCCGGCGCCGCCCTCGAGAGAGGAGGTTCTTCCTACATGAAGACACTATCGATCGCCGCGTCGCTCTTTCTATTGCTCTTGGGATCGCGCGCCTGCGAACCATCGGCACGCGACACGCCCCGGGAAGCGGTCGCGACCGCGGCGCCCCGTTATCTCCATCTGACGCTCGAGGTGACGCAGGCCGGAACGGCGCGGGTGATAGGTGCCGCCGAAATTTCCGGGGTCGCCACCCTGTCCGACGCTTCCATTGGCCCGTTTCTCTGGCGTGTGAGCCGCGACGGCGAAGCGCTCGCTGTCGGGTCGTTGCCGGACCCGTTCGAGATCCGCGGAACCGGGGCATCCGGCGCGCCGAACGAATCGAGAAACCTCGGCGCCTCCGGCACCGTGACGATGCAGGTACCCGACCTCGGGCTCGACGGTTCCCTGGAGACGCTGCGCGCCGAGATCTTTCGCCTGCGCCCCGCCGCGGACGGCTCGGCCCTGCAACGAGTCGACGCCCCGACCGTCGCGAGGCTGGAACGAGAAGAGCGGCTCGAGCCGGTCGCCCGGCTCGGCGGCTCCGATCTCGCCGCTCAAATCCGACGGGTCGGGAAGAAGGCACCGTAAGATACCGGTATGCGAATTCGGATTGTGGCGGCTTCGATAGGCATCGCGTGGATCGGCGGCTTTCTGACCTCCTCGGCGAAAGTTGCGCCAGTGACGCCTGCGACAGAACCTGGTCCTCCCCCGGTCGCGGCACCGGAAAGCTCCGAGGCCGTTCCCAATCCCACGCTCGATCCCTCGGTCAATCCCCTGCCCGCGGACGCCTGGCAGCTCACCTGGGCTCGCGGCGCGGTGTTCTACGAGGTTTTCGTGAGGAGCTTCGCAGATTCGAACGGCGACGGGGTGGGCGACCTGCCTGGCCTGATCTCCAAGCTCGACTACCTGAACGACGGCGACCCCAAGAGCACGGGCGACCTGAATGTCGACGCGCTCTGGCTGATGCCGATCTTCGCTTCGCCGTCGTACCACGGCTACGACGTCACCGATTACGAGACGATCCAACCCGCCTACGGCACCGAGGCGGATTTCTCCCGCCTGATCGCCGAGGCGCACCGGCGCGGGATGAAGGTGATCCTCGACCTGCCGATCAACCACACGAGCACCGAGAACACCTGGTTCAAGGAAGCCGACGGCTCGACCGCCGCTCCCAAGCGCGACTGGTACGTCTGGCGCGGCGACGACCCGCATTGGACGACCCCGTGGGGCAACGGCAACGCCACCTGGCACAAGGGGAAGAGCGGTTACTACTACGGAGTCTTCTGGGGCGGCATGCCGGACCTCAATCTACGAAACCCCGCCGTGCGCGCCGAGGTCGCCCGCATCACCAAGCTCTGGCTCGACCGGGGGGTGGACGGATTCCGCCTAGACGCCACCCGGCATTTGATCGAAAACGGCGCGGCGGACGCCCAGGTGGACACCACGGAGACGCACGACTTCCTGAAGGAGCTCTCCGCCGCGGTGCGGAAGGCGAATCCCCAGGCTCTGCTGGTCGGCGAAAACTGGACCGACGCCGAACGGATCGCGCGCTACTACGGTTCGGCCGCCAAGGTGGCGGGCGGCGACGAGCTGCCGATGAGCTTCGACTTCCCGCTCGCGAGCGCGATCCTGTCGTCGCTCAAGGCCGGGGATCCGGAGGCGATCCAGGCCGCCCTCGACGCGAGGGCAAAGCTCTACCCGAAAGGCGCGCTCGACGGGACCTTTCTCACCAATCACGACATGATCCGGATCGCCACCGAGCTGACGAACGACCCGGCGCGCTTGAAGCTCGCGGCGGCGATCCTTCTCACGCTTCCGGGGACGCCGTTCGTCTATTACGGCGAAGAGCTCGGGCTCCAGAACGGACCCGGGGGACAAGACGAGCTCAAAAGGACGCCGATGCCTTGGGACGCCTCCGCGACCGGTGGGTTCACCACGGGCAAGCCCTGGCAGGGGCTCGCGCCCGGCCACGAGAGGGCGAACGTCGCCGCCCAGAGCGCCGATCCCAACTCGCTCCTCTCCACCTACCGCCTGTTGATCCGCGCCCGCCACCGCTCCAACTCGCTCCGCTATGGCACTATGGAGCGGGTGAAGCCTCCGGGTCAGCTGGCCGCCGTGCTGAGCTACCTGCTGCGCTACGAGGGGGCGCATTCTCTCGTCGTCCACAATCTCTCCGGCGTCGAGGTCGAAGCCGGCCCGTTCTTCGTCGGCGCCCGCTTCGAGCCGCTGTTCGTCTCGCCAGGGATCGCCCCGCCGAGCGGCGGCAAGACCGGTACGCGAATCAAGCTGCCCCCCTATTCGACCGGCGTCTGGCGTTTCTAGGGCGGCTTAGGCCACGCCAGCGCGCGGACCGTCGCGGCGCCGTTCCGGCAACTCGCCCCGGCGCACGCTTCGAGTCGGGCCTAGCGGTGTACGATCCGGACCTAAGAACACCAACCCAGGAGGCGCCGCCGAACGTGTCGACTTCGACCGCCCGTCCGCTCCGTAGAGCCGCTCTCACCCACGTCGGTTTCGGCATCCTGGCGCTCTGGTTCGCCGCGTCCGGAACCTCAGGCCTCGCCGCGGCGCCTGCCGCCGCCCAGAAAAAGCCGAGCCCTCCCCCGGCCGCCGAGGAGGCGGCGCCGGAGGATTCGACCTTCTTCGCCTCGGTCGACGTCCGGCTGGTCAACGTCGAAGTCGTCGTGACGGATGCCAAAGGAGAGCCGGTGTCCGGTCTCACCGCCTCCGACTTCGAGCTGTTCGAAGACGGAAAGCGCGTCGAGATCAGCCATTTCTACGGACCGGGGGTGGCCGTCGGCGCGGAGGGCGAAGGTGGGGAAGCGCCCGCGCCGACAGCTGGGCAGGAGCCCGCGCCCGCCGCTGCGGTCTCCGCGATCCCGCGCACCGGCACGCTCGACGACCGGCCGGAGGGGCGGCTTCAAATTGCCGTGTTCGTCGATCACCTGAGCCTGCCGCCGTTCGCGCGAACGAGGCTGGGCGATTCCCTGCAGAATTTCTTCGAGGCGCGGACCGGCAGGAACGATCACATCCTGCTTGCGGGTTTCGACGGCGGCCTGCGCCTCACCGAGATCCCGCCGGGCGACGCCGAGGCGCTACGCAAGGCGCTCAAGGAGGAGATGGACCGTCCGGCGCGCGGCCTCGATGCCGCCGCTGCGCGGCGCCGCTTGCTCGAGGAGATCCAACGAGCGAGCCTGCCCTCCGGAGGCGAGCGGCCCGACAGCTCGGAGATGGAGGCGCGCTCCGTCGAATCGGGAATCCGCCTCTTCGCCCAGCAACAGAACGCCCAGGACCGGCAGACGATCGCGGCTCTCGCCTCGGTCGTCGACGCGATGTCCGGGCTGCCCGGTCGCCGCGCGCTTCTCTGGGTCGGAGGGGGTCTGTCGCTCCGGCCGGCCGACATGCTGATCGAGGTCTTCCGCCGCAAGTACGAGGGGACCGATTACCAGGACATGATGAACACGGTCGAGGGGTTCCGCGACGACACGACTTCCAAGATCGAAGATCTGACCCAACGAGCCAACGCCAAGCGGGTGACGATCTACGGCCTCGCGCTCCCCGACGCGAGCCTCGGCGTTTCGGCCGAGAACCCCGGCGACAACCTGCTGCCGACCGACCTCGCGCGCAGCGAGGAGCTCTCGCGCGGCTTCGGGCTTCAGATCGCCGCCGCGGGCACGGGAGGGCTGGCGGCCACGCCGAACGCCGATCCCGGCCGCTTCCTGGATCGCATCAAGCGGGAGATCGGCGGTTCGTATCTCTTGAGCTACTCGCCGACGAGGGCCGCCGACAAGAAGTTCCACGCCCTCGACGTGCGCATGCGCGATCGGCGCTACCGCGTCCGCCACCGCGAGGCGGATCGGGACCAGACGACCGACGAACGGATGAAGGAGCGGACCGCGACCGCCCTGCTACTCCGGTCCCCACGTGAGGCCGAAGCCGAGGATAACCCGCTCGACGCCGCGCTCGAGATCGAAGCCGAACGTCCGGGCCAAGGGAGCTCGGTCGAGCTCGCGCTGTTGGTCAAGGTCCCCATGGCCAAGCTGGTGCTGCTGCCGCAGGAGAACGTCCACGAAGGCAAGCTGCGCATCTACGTCGGAGCGAAGGACGCGAAGGAGCGCCTCTCGGCGATCACGATCGTCGACGCGCCGATCCGCGTTCCGAACGAGAATCTGCTCACGGCCCTCGGCCAGACGGTCGGAGTTCGCGTCACGTTGGTGGTACGCCCGGGCCCGCATCGCATCGCCGCCGGCGTCTGGGACGACCTGGGCCGCGCCGAAGCGGTAGTCCAGACCGACTTCGCGCCCGCCGCCACTCGCGCGGCCACACCCGCGGCGACTCCGGGCGCTCCCGGAGGCCGATGACGCGCAGCCGTCGCCGCCTCGTGCTCTGCCTCGCGGCGGGCCTCGGTCTCGCTTCCGCCTTGACCGCGCAGGAGCCGGGGTCGGGGCGGGAATCCGTGGAACCGGTCGACCCACCGGCCGACGAATCCCTGCCGGCTCGGGAGATCCGCGTGCTGCGCACCGGCGGGCTTCGGGTCGAGAGCGCGGCGCTGCTCTGGAGCGGCCAGCAAGGCGGACCGGTCGCGCTGGCGGTCCTGGCGCTTCCACTTCCGACTCCTCCGAGCGCGTCGAGCCCTGCGGCGAAACCTTCCGACGGCCGGGTGAAGGTCGGGCTGACGATCGAAGCCGCGGGCGGCGCTCTCGCGGCGGCGGCCGATCCGACGGGCCGACCGCTTCCGGTGGACGTCGCGGTCTACGCCTTGGACGAGCGAGGTGCGCTCGCCGGCTCGCTGCTCGAGACGATCGAGATCCCCGGCGCGGCCGAGTCGCTGCCCACCCACGGTCTCCGCTTTTTCGGCGGATTCTTCCTCCGCCCAGGGGTCTACAGCCTTCGCGTCCTCGTGGGGCATGCCGCGTCGAAGACGATCGGTCTCGCGACCGAAAAGCTCGTCGTTCCGGCAAGCGCCCCACGGTCAGTGCCGGGGTTCGCGCCGGGCTCGGGCTCGGACTGGCTCACCGTTTCCTCGCTCGACGCTCCCTCCCTCGGCTTGCCTTCCTTCTGGCCGCTTTCGCGCCGGGCACTCGTTCGCCTCGAGGGCGACGTGCCGGTGGCGCTCTTCTCGCTCGGGGGCCGGGCGCCGCGGCCGACGCTCGAGACGAGGTTCGAGCTGCGCGCGACCGGGGCGGCGACCGGGACCGAACCGACCGCGAGCGTCACGGCGACCGGCCAAGAGGAGGGTTTCGAACGCATCGACGTTTCGATTCCGACCCGCGGCCTTTCCGCCGGCCGTTACGAGCTCCGCGTCGCCGAACCGGGCGCGCCGTTCGGTGCGCAGCCCGATCTCATCTTCGACCTCGTCTCGGCCGAGGAGTTCGCCGCGAGCTGGGCCGAGCGCGAGAGCGTCGGCACTTCCACTGCTTCCGTGGGCGGTGAGAAGGCCGCCGGAGCTGCCGCGGAGGAAACCGCGACCGGACGCTGGCGGCGCTCCGAAGCGTCGGCTCTGCGCGCCACGTACGCTCGGATTCTCTCCCGGCTCCCCGAAAAGGACATCGACCAAGTGGCCGATGAGATCGCCGCCTTCGAGGTGCCCCTCCTTTCCGGCCCGAAAGCGGCAGCCCGCGAAGAGCTGATCGTGCTCGAAGGGGCGATCCTGCGCCTGCTCAAACTGCGCGATCCGGAGAGTCTGATTCCGGTGATGGGTTTGTACCGTCAGCTGCACGGCACCTACCAGAAGCGCGGCCTGCGCCAGCCCGCGATGTACGCGATGCTCCTCGTGGGAAGCCTCGCCGAGCTGTACGCGCAAGCTGTTCCCACCCCCGAGGGACGCCGCCTGGCGGCCGGTTTTTTGATCAGCCTGACACCGAATCTCGATCGCAGCGGCCTCACGACTCTGATCGAGGCCGAGCTCAAGCGCGCCCTGGAGCTCGATCCGGAACTACCGGAAGCGCTGCTCGCCCAGGCCCAGGTCGACGAGCGTCACGGACGCTACGAAGCGGCGGTCGCGGGGCTCGAAAAGCTCGAGGCGCGAGGTCGCCTCGAACCGGAGGCCGCCGTGCGTCTCGCGATCAACGCGGCCCGGCTCGGCCGTACGAAAGACGCCCGCGAACGGTTCGAGCGGCTTCTCGCGCAGGTGGCAGGGACCGCTGCAAAAGCGGGGAACCCGGAAAGTGCCAATACGCAGGGAGCGCTTCCGTCGGAGCGGGCGACCTGGCCGCTCGCCCTCGCGGCGCAAGAGCTCGCCCGGCTCCAGATCGAGGGGAGGGATCTGGCCGGCGCCTCCCGGACCCTCGCGAACGGCCTCCGCGCCTTTCCCGAGGACGAAAAGCTCATCCTGCTCTCCGCCGCGCTCTCCGACCGGCTCAAAACCCCGCCGGACGAGGCGAGGGAGGCGAAGGCTCGGCTGGCCGCCTGGGCTCCGGCGGAAGGGCCGCAACTTGCGCCGCGTCTCCGCTACGACCAACTGCCGCGCGAGCGGATCGAGGCGCTTTGGCTCGAGCTCGAGAAGGCGGGCAAGGATCGCCTGGCCGCCCTCGCGACCGCTCTGCCGGCCGGCGCACCATGGGGCGACCGATGAGCGCCCGTCGCTCCCGCGAGGGCTTCTCGTTCGGAGGCCTCCTGTTGGCTGGCCTCTTGGTCGGTGTAACCCTCGCCGCGCCGCTCGGCGCCGCGGTTCTTACCTTTACGAGCCCGCCGGCCGATCAGGCGGCGTTCGGCACCGTCGAGATGCGGGTCGACGCGCCGCCTGGGAGCGGTGTTTCTCGGGTCGAGTTCTTTCTCGATGGAAAGCGCGCGGGAAGCGCCGAAAAAGCGCCGTTCCGCCTTCTCGTCGACGTCGGCCAAGACAACGTCGGCCACCGTTTCGAGGCGGTCGGCTATGGCGGCGGCGGCGCACCGCTCGCGAGCGCCTCGATCCGCACGCCGAGCATCGCCACGGACCTCACCATCGAGGTCCTGCTGCGGCAGCTTTACGTCACCGTCTCGGGCGGAGATCAGCGGCTCGAGAAGAGCGATTTCACGATCCGCGAGCGGGGCGGCGGGCGCCCGGAAATCGTCACCTTCGAGCGCGGCGACATCCCGTTCACCGCCACGCTTCTGGTCGATTCGAGCCGCAGCATGGAGGGCGACCGCTTAAAGTCGGCGCTCGACGGAGCGCGCTCCTTCCTGCGCGCGATGCGCCCGCTCGACGAAGCGAAGCTGCTCCTGTTCTCGGATCGGTTGCAGCTCGAGACTCCGTTCACCAGCGTTCCCGGCGTTCTCGACCTCGCACTCAACGGCGCGCGGGCGAGCGGAGGCACCGCGCTCAACGACGCGCTTTACGTGGCGATCGAACGGCTCGCGCCGCGGCAGGGGCGGCGAGTGATCGTGCTGCTTTCCGACGGCGGGGAGATCGAGAGCGTCTTGCCGATCGCCTGGATCCGCAGCCGGCTGGAGCGCGAGCCGATGGCCCTCTACTGGATTCGGCTACGGCGTGAAGAGGAACGGCTCGGCCTCATCTATCGCTGGTCGATCTGGCGCGACGCCCGAACGAACGACCGGGAGCGCTCCGGCCTCGAACGCGCTGTGGAAGAGAGCGGAGGGCGGATCGAGGTGATCGATTCGATCGATCAGATGGCGGGCGCGCTCTCCTCGATTCTCGACGAGCTCCGCAACCAGTACGTGCTCGGCTACTACTCCAACTTGCCCGACGAAGAAGCCTGGCGTGGCGTCGCGGTGGATGTCCGAGGCGGGGGGCGCGTACGCCTGCAGAAAGGGACGGCGCGCCACTAGGCGTGGCGGGGCTCGGCCGCCGCGCCCAGACGGATCATTTGCCGGCGTTTGCGGGCACGACCCCGGGCAGCCGGACGGGACGCTCTTTGCCGAGATCGTAGTCGCGCAGGATTTTCTCCTGGGTGAATCCGGCCGGCACCACGAGGTCCATGATCGGTGGCTGCAGATCGTCGTCCTCCTGCCCCCCGCCAATCTTGTCCTCGTTGCCGCCCGGCGCGAGCGGCAGGATGAACAGATTGTCGGCGTCCCGGCGGGTCGGGAGGCGGTCGCCCAAGTCGAACCGCTGATCGATGTCGCAGGCGGTGACGACGATCGTGTAGGCCCAATCCGCGCTCGCCGTCGCGCCCAGGAAATCGTCGGGAACGAAGAACTTGATCGTCCGGCCGGAGGTCTTGATCCGGTTAGGGAAGAAGATGTGCGCTTCGAGGTCACCCGGAAGCGTGGTCTGGATCAACTCCGCCTGGTCGCGGCTGAGGCCGCCGTCTTTGGCGCGCAGCTCCTCTTTGAGGGACCGGAGCAGGATTCGTTTCAAGGTCGTCTTCGCGTCGAACGGTCTCGGCGTGAGGGCAACCGCCCGTTCCCAGGCGAACGCGGGATCGATCTCGGCGCGGCGGCCGGGCAGCGTGTTCGTCGCCCCGGAGCCCGCCTTTCGGTCGGTGTCGATGTAAACGTCGACGTTGACGGTATAGAAACCGAATCGGGCGACCGAGTCGAGATTCGTTCCTCCGATGTCGATCGTCCGCCGCCCGGTCGCACGAACGGGACTCGCGAAGCCCACCTCGAACTCCGTACCGCCGGACACCGCCCGGGCGGAGAACGAGGTTAGATCGAGGTCGCCCGCCGCGAGCCCGTAATACCGGAGCGGATATCGAAGCGAGCCGTCACCGTGGTCGTCGCCCCGCGGGTCGGTCAGCTCGAAAATTCGATCTTTGGCCGCCGCCGCGGGAACCGCGGTGACGAGAAAGGCGAGAACGACGGCGACCAGCGCCGCGCCGAAGGCGTCCAACAGAGGGCTGAGGTCGAGGCGACGTGCGCGCATTAGATCTCCCGAGGGTGCTTCATATTGTAGCCGTTCCAGCCGAACCGCGAAGCGCGCTCAGATCCGCTGGCCCCGGCAGGAAAAGTCGATCAGTTTGGCGAGGCGCCGGGCGCGCGTCTCTTCCTTTTTCGCGGTCATCACCCAATAGGTCGCGAGCTGCCGATAGCCCGGCGGCTGGGCGACGAAGAACGCCCAGGCGGCCGCCTCCGCGCGGAAGCGGCGTTCGGTCTCGGCATCGAAGGCGGCCCGGTCGCGCTGTTCGTAGGCGTAGACCTGGGACCGCTTCTCCGTACGGCGCTCGAAGGCGGCGAGCCCGGCGGGCCGCACCCGGCCTTCGGCGATCAGCTCGTTCATGCGCCCGATGTTGATCGCGCTCCAGATGCTCGCCGGCCGTCGGCGAGTGAAACGGATCGTGTAGCTCGTCTCGTCCCGGCGCTTTCTCACGCCGTCGATCCAACCGTGGCAGAGCGCCTCGTCGACCGACTCTTGCCAGGTCAAGCTCGGAAGCCCCGAGTCGCGCCGGTAGAAACCGACCAAACAGGCTGTCCGCCGTCGCGTGATGGGTAGCGAGCCAAGCGCGGAAGTCTTCGGGGCGAGGGAAAAACCGGGGCCCGTTTTCGCTTTTCTTCGGCATCTCGAACCGAAGCCTACCGCGCGAATTCGTAGCGCAGGCTCGCGATCTCGCCGCGCCAGTACGGATAGGCTCCCTCCGGAGTGAGCCAAGCGACCTCTCCCGCCATGGGGATCCGCATGCCGTCCTTGAGCTCGTAACGCCATCCGCGGCCCCCCCAGGGGCTCTCCATCACCACACCACCCAACGTCCGGCTGCGCGACACCGCCCGGCTCGATTCGATCAGACCGTCGGCGGCGAAATGGAAGTCGAGCGAAACGGTGGTGCCGCCGTCGCTCAAGGTGGCGCGGGCGGAGGTGTCGTCCAGCGGCTCCCAATGGACCCCCTGGCTCGGCAGCAGGGCGGTCGGGTACCACATCGCCTCGGCCAGATAGCGGAGCAGCTCGCCGCGCGCGAGCTCCGGCGTGCCCCGTTCTCCCGCGAGCTTGACCAGCCCGAGCAGACGAGCCTCGAGGATCCCCTCGCCCGCGACGTAAGCGTCGTGCACGCGAACGGCCATCCCCGGCGCGACCGCGATGCGGCCGTCCCAATCGAACCCCGGCCGCCGAAGGGTAACCACCTCGGTCGAGGTAAACGGCTTCCAGCTCGGTCGCGTTTCGCCTAGGTTGAAGATCCCGGCGTGGCAGATGTGAGCGGCCGCGATCATCGGCTGTCCCGGCCGTAGAGCGGCCCGGAAGAAGCGCTCGACCGGAGGCGGCAAACCGATCAGCTCGGCGGGATCGAACGTCCTTGGCGACACCGGGCGCCGCGCCGCGGCGAGGCGGGTGCGCAAGGCCTCGGTTTTCGATTTCCACCGTACGGCCCCGAACAGGACGCCGAGCGCGAGACTCGTGGACGACCCGACGAGCATGGCGACGAGAAGCTTGAGGACCATGTTCCGTTTCCGCTCGGGAACGCTACTCGGGCCGACCGCGCGGAGGCGCCACCCGTGCGGGTGGCTCGGAGCCCCGCCGCCCCTCTCCCACCGGATCGAGGCGCCGCGTTGAGTTTCAGCGCGCCGGACGCGGCCAACGGCCGTACCACTCGACGCCCAGGTCGCGGGTCGCGTTCCGCAATCGATCGCCAAGCTGCGCCGCGTGGTGCTGCAAATGCCGGACGTTCACGAGCTGATGCTCGAGCTTGCCGATCGGATACCAGGAAAAACCGCTCGCCGAGCTCAAAACGTCCATCTGCTCGACGATCGGGTCCACCACCCCGTCGACGAACCGCCAATAGTCGAGGATTCTCTCTCTCGAGTAAGGGCCGGTTTGCGGCGGGCGATGCGGTAGCTCCATGTAGAGGAGGAGCTCCGGTTCCGCGGGGACGTCGTCGAGATCATGCATGCCGGTCTGATGGCCTTCCCAGGGGTGGAAATCCTCAAGTCTCGGCTGAAGGTAGAGGTGGGTGAAATAGAGCGCGTGATACGCGATCCGCCAGTACGGGTTGACCGGCCGGAGATCGAGCCAAATCTCCTCCGGACAGCGCTCGACCGCCTGGCGCAACATTCCAAGCGCGGCGTGGTACTGGCTCTTGAGAATCGAGCGAAGGAGGCTCTCGCTCGAACGATCGGTGGCGTCGGTCATCTCGGCCCCTTCGGGAGTCTCTTGGCTTGACGGAGGGCGGGACGGCCGGTGCGCACCGGGTCCTTGCCCGCGGACCAAGTCGCAGTACACTACCCTAGAGCTCATGTCGAAACGATCGAGAGGCGGCCTCACCCGAGGCGACGATCGCGTTTCGCATTCCATTTCCGAGGGGACCGATCGATGAAAATTTCTCGTCTCATGCCGTTTTTCGCCCTCGTCGTCCTCGCGGCGATCGCCGCGCCCGGCTTCGGACAAGGAGAGCCGGAAAAGAGTTGGAGCTTCACCGCCGGCGTCGACCGCAGCAGCCAATACCTGTTCCGCGGCTCGGATCTACTCGACGACGAGTCGGTCCTCACACCGTACCTCCTCTTCGGGGTCGGCAACCTCTCGCTCTACAGCTACGGCTACGCCGGTGATATCCCCGATGGCGACTATCGCGAGGTCGATCTCGGCGCGGAATACGCGATCCCGCTGGGCAGCGCCACCTTGACCCTCGGCGCCGTGAGCTATCAGTACAACAAGGACGCCGAGGACATCCTGGTCTTCCTCGACACCTATGAGGTGTACGGTTATCTCGGCTTCGGCGGTCCGCTGTCGCCCAAGTTCAGCTACTGGTACGACAACGACAAGGTCAAAGGCGGCTACGGCAGTTTCGGCATCTCTCACAGCTTCGAGCTCAGCAGCAAGGCGAGCCTCGATTTTTCCGCCTCGGTCGGTTGGGACTTCGGCTACAACAACAAGGCGGTCTCGGACGGAACCTTGAACGACGCCCTGTTCGGCGTCAACGTGCCGATCCAGCTGAACGACAAGTTCTCGATCCACGGCTCGGTCCAGCGCTCGATCGCGCTCGACAGCCTCGACAAGCGGCGCGAGGCAACTCCCGAGCTCACCGGGACGTCGGAAGACGAGACGATCGTCACGTTCGGCGCGTCGGTTTCCTTCTGACCTCGATCCGACCTCCGGAGCGAACGGCATGAAGACCTATTCGATGTTCGTCAACGGCGAGATGACCGCCGCGGCTTCGGGCGAGACCGAGACGCTCGTCCATCCCGCGACCGAGCAGCCTCTGGCGGTCGTTCCATACGGCTCGAGCGAGGACGTGGACCGGGCGGTCGCCGCGGCCGCCGCGGCGTTCGAAACCTGGTTCGACTCGACCCCGGCCGACCGCAGCCTGATGCTGCTCAAGCTCGCCGACCGGATCGAGCAGAACGCCGAGGAGCTCGCCGCGCTCGAAGCCGCGAACGTCGGTAAGCCGATCACCCTCGCTCGCGCCGAGCTACCGTTCGTGATCGACAACCTCCGCTTCTTCGCCGGGGCGGCGCGCTGCCAGGAGGGCAAGGCCGCAGGCGAGTACCTCGCCGGCTACACCAGCATGATCCGGCGCGAGCCGATCGGCGTCGTCGGTCTCATCGCCCCCTGGAACTACCCGCTGATGATGGCGATCTGGAAAATCGGTCCGGCGCTCGCGGCGGGAAACACGGTGGTCTTGAAGCCGTCCGAGCAGACGCCGCTCACCGCCCTGCGCCTCGCGGAGCTCGCCGCCGACATCTTTCCGCCCGGCGTGTTCAACGTGATCACCGGCCACGGCCTGCCCGTCGGCGCGCCGCTCGTCGCCCATCCGAAAGTCGGGATGGTCTCGCTCACCGGCGACGTCTCGACCGGCAAAGAAGTCGCACGCGCCGCCGCGGCGACGCTCAAGAAGGTGCACCTTGAGCTCGGCGGCAAAGCGCCGGTCGTCCTCTTCGACGACGCCGATCTCGACCTCGCCGTCTCGGTGGTCAAGTTCGCCGGTTTCGCCAACTCCGGTCAGGATTGCACCGCCGCCTGTCGGATCTACGCGAAGGACGGGATCTACGAGCCTCTCCTCGAACGGTTGGTGCCGGCGGTCGAATCGATCGAGATGGGGCCGATCGAGGAGGAATCGACCGCGCTCGGGCCGCTGGTTTCGGCCGAGCAGCGCGATCGGGTCTCGGGTTTCGTCGACCGTGCCCGGGCGACCGGCCATGCCCAGGTCGTGACCGGTGGTGGCGCGCCCGACGGGCGCGGCTTCTATTACCGGCCGACGGTCGTCGCTGGCGCCCTCCAAGCGGACGAGATCGTCCAGAAGGAGGTCTTCGGGCCCGTGGTGACGGTCACCCGGTTCGGCTCGGACGACGAGGCGATCGCCTGGGCCAACGACGTCGACTACGGCCTTTCGGCCTCGGTCTGGACCCGGGACGTGAACCGGGCTCTTCATGCCTCGCGCAAGCTACGCTTCGGATGCGTCTGGATCAACGATCACATGCCACTGGTCTCCGAGATGCCCCACGGCGGGTACAAGCAATCGGGTTACGGCAAAGACATGTCGATGTACGCGATCGAGGACTACACCCAGATCAAGCACGTAATGGCGAAGATCGTCCGGTAAGGCTCGTCCGTTTGAAGATCGTGCCGCGCGGAAGGACCGCCTCGCTCGCCCTCGGCCTGTTCCTCTTCGGGTTCGTCGCCGGCCTGTTCGCGGCCGACGAGGCCCAGGCGGCGAAGCGTCCCAAGCATCGGCACCGGTCGAAGAAAGGGAAGGTCGCGGCCGTCCTGGCCTCCTCGTCCACGGCATCCGGTTCCTTCGGCCGGGAGGGAGACGGCTTCTCGGTCGTCGACGCCTATGCCTACCTCGGGCCCGGATTCTTCGGGAACGAAACCGTGGTCAAGGTCCGGCTGGCCGGCCATCGGCTCGACCGAACCGCGCTCGAAGGTGCGCTCGACCTCACCGGCGAGCTCGACCGGCAGACGGCGGAGGACGCGGGAACCGTGACGCTCGACGTGGCCCAGGAGGACGGCGCTTGGGAGGGCCTTTCTTTCCGCCTGCCGAAAGGCGCCGCATGCGGCTACTGCAGCTCGCGGTCGCAAGCGGCACAGGCTCATCTGATGATCGAAGACGGCAGGGTCCTCGGCTGGATCCGTACGAAGGCGGCCGACGCGCTCGAAGGAAACGGATTCGACATCGATCTGACCCTCGCGGTACCGATCGCCAAACCGGTCGGTGAAACGCTTCTCGCGCAGGACGGAGGAGAGGTCGGCCGCTTCCTGCTCGATTGCCGCGGAATCCTGTCGAGCGCCGATCGCGTGGCGATCGCTCGGGTCTGCGGCGACGCGATCGCCGCGCGCCTGGACGCCTTCGAGGGGATGGTGCCGGAAGAACAGGCGGAAGGCCTCCGAAACGACCTGCTCGGCGACCTTCCTTCGCTGTCCTTGCCGCAGATCGAGATCTCCGGCGGCCGGACGAAAGGCGACCAAGCCGAGATTTATCTCGCCGGCTCCCGGCAAACCGCCACCTATAGAGGAAGCTTGTTCCTGCGCAAAATCGACGGCGTCTGGCGCATCGAACGCGACCGCCTCGCCCAGGTCTGGGAGTGATCCGCTTCGAACTCAGGACTTCTGCGCGAGGACCTCCCGCATCTGGCTCACCACTTCCTGGCCGCTGTAGAACAGGGCGGAGAGCGCGTTGTCCGGGTCGGCGAGCGCTTCGCGGTCGGTCTCGGCGGTGAAGCATCCCTCCGAGTTCACCGCGGTAAACCGCACCCGCCCCGACTCGGGCAACGGCGGGTCGGCTTTCTTTTCCATCCCCACCACGAGAGGGGCGATCTGCGCGATGAAACCCTTAGCCGCCTGGCGCACCGTTTCATGCGCCCGCCCCCCGACCATGCCGCCGCCGGTCTGGTAATAGACCCCCGCGTCCCCGTCGGCAAAACAAGCGAGCGTGACGACCGTTCCCGGCATGCCCATCTCCATCAGCACCACGAACGGATCGCCCGGGCCGATGTCGTTCGCCACGCCCATCACCTCGGGGGTCATCCCCAACGCGCGACGACGAAGCTTCGCGTAGACGACTTCCGGCGGCTCCTCGACCTTTGCCGGCCGCTCGATCACGACCTGCTGCGTGACGGGTTTCGGCTTGCTGGCCTCGCGCTCCGCCTTGCCCTTCCGGCGAAGATAGATCAAGAGGATGATCAGGAGGACGGTCGCAATCGGCTCGATCGGGTGGATGTGATTCATCGCCTGACTTTCACGCTCTTTTCCCCGCCAAATCCGTCCTCCGCCCGAAAGCGGAAGCGCGGGTTCGCATCGAGGTCTGCTTGCTGCGTTGGTTTTTGGATGTTACCGGAGAGACGGCGACACGGCTAGCCGGCGGGGTGGAGCCGATCGGCTGTGCGGTACCATGCCGGCGTGAAACCGATCTATCTCGTCATCTTCGTCGTCGGCCTCGCCGCAGGTCTCGCGCTGCTGCCCCTCATCTCCCACGTCACCAACGACCCCAAGGCGGCCACGGATGCGCGGAAGGCGGGACTACCGACCGCGTGGATCGCCTTCGGCTTCCTCGGCCAAGCGCTCTTTACCGCGCGGATGCTCGCGCAATGGGTCGCGACCGAGCGGAAGCGCCAGAGCGTCGTTCCCGTCGTATTCTGGTGGCTCAGCCTATTCGGCGGGCTGATCCTCTCCGTCTATTTCTTACGCCGCGGCGACCCGGTGGGATCGGTCGGTCAGATCGCCGGGCTCGCGGTGTACGCCCGCAATCTCGCGTTGATCCTCAGACCCCGGACTGCCGCAGGATCCGCTTGATCACGTCCGCGTCGGCGATCCCGGCTTCGAAGTAAGCGACTTTCCCCTTGGGATCGATGATCAGGAGCGTGGGCAGGGCAATCACGCCGAGGTCGTCGGAGACGCCGTCCGGATCGACCAGGACGGGGTAGGGAAACGGCTTGTCCTTGACGAAGCTCTGGACCGTCTGGGCGGTCTCGCCGACGTTCGCGGCGAGGAACTGCACGTTCTTGCCCTGATAACTGCGGGCGAGCGAGTCGAGGATCCGCGCCTGGATCTGGCAGGGGCCGCACCAGGTCGCCCAGAAGTCCACGATCACGACCTTGCCGCGGAAATCCGGCGGCCCCAAGGACCTTGCACCGTCGAGGGTCTTCAGCCGGAACTTGGCCGCCTCCGCATTGGCGGTCTTCGAAGCTGCGGCGGAAGAGGAATAGCCTTCCTGGCAACCGAAGCCGAGCAGGACCGTGACGAGGGCGAGCGGAAGGACGGAACCGAGGCGGAGCGTCTTCATGGCCGCGCCAATATATGGCATCCCGCGGCCGCGGACGAAACGGCTCGACCCGCAGGGCACCTGCCCGAAACGGACGATCGGCTCGGTCGATCGGGGGCTCGAGAGCGAGAGGAAGAGGTTGGACGGAACCGGGAGGGTTTAAACCGACGGGGAAGGAAGCTCGAGCTCCCTCCCCCGTCTCTCCTCCCCCTGCGGGTACTGGTCCTGCCGGCACGCCCCTCCAGACGCGCCTTCCTGCCCTACGACTGCGGTGAGCCTAGCGCGCGAATTCTAACTGCAACCGCTGGTCGAACCGCAATTCAGGCATTTATAGCAGCTGCCGTTGCGCACCATGATCGAGCCGCAGTCGTGACAGCTGGGGGCGTCCTGCTGATAGAGGAAGGTCACCTTGCGTGAGGCGTCGGCCGCCGCGTTGCTATTGGCGACCGCCACCGGCTCGAGCCGTCCACCGCCCAAGAGCGCCACAGCCGGAGGGGCCTCGGCCGAAGGAACCTCTTCGCGCAGGATCACGCCGGCGTCGATCTTCTCTTCCGGCGACAGGAACTTCGAGGCCATCCAGCGGAAGATGTAGTCGATGATCGACTTGGCGATCGGAATCTCGGGGTTCGACGAGAAGCCCGAGGGCTCGAAACGGGTGTGGCTGAACTTGTCCACGAGCGTCTTGAGCGGCACGCCGTATTGCAGCGCGATCGAGACGGCGATGCCGAAGGCGTCCATCAAGCCCGAGATGGTCGAGCCCTCTTTGGCCATCATCAGGAACAGCTCGCCCGGTTGTCCGTCGTCGTAGAGGCCGACCGTGATGAACCCTTCGTGGTCGTTGATCGAGAACTTGTGGGTGATCGCCCGGCGCTCGTCGGCGAGGCGACGGCGCACCGCCTTGCGCTCGGCGGCGAGGTTCAAGACCGTTGTGACCGGCGACTCCTCTTTTTTTGTCGAGAGCGGCTGGCTGCGCTTGCAGTTGTCGCGGTAGACCGCGATCGCCTTCAGACCCATCCGCCACCCCTCGACGTACGCTTCGAGGATGTCGTCGACCGTCGAATCCTCAGGCATGTTGATCGTCTTGCTGATCGCCCCCGAGATGAACGGCTGCGCCGCGGCGAGCATCTTGAGATGCCCCATGTAGTGGATCGAACGCGATCCCTTGGCGGGCTTGAACGCGCAATCGAACACCGCGAGATGCTCGGTCTTCAGATGCGGCGCGCCCTCGATGGTGTCGTTCTCGTCGATGAACTCGACGATCGCGCGAATCTGCTCCCGGTCGTAACCCAGCCGCTTGAGCGCCTTGGGCACGGTGCCGTTGACGATCTTGATCATGCCGCCGCCCACCAGCTTCTTGTACTTGACGAGCGCGATGTCGGGCTCGACGCCGGTGGTGTCGCAATCCATCATGAAGGCGATCGTGCCGGTCGGCGCAAGCACCGAGATCTGGCTATTGCGCAGGCCGTGCTTCTCGCCGAGCTCGACCACCTCGTCCCACGACCGCTTGGCCGCCTGCAGCAGGTCGAGGGGAACATGGGCCGCGTCGATGCGGCGGAGCGCGTCGCGATGCTTGCGCATCACGCGGCTCATGGGCTCGCGGTTCTCGGCGTAGCCCGCGAAGGGTCCCATGGTCGCCGCGAGCCGCGCCGACTGCGCGTAGGAGGCGCCGGTCATCAGCGCGGTGATCGCTCCCGCGTAGTCGCGTCCCGCGTCGGAATCGTACGGAAGGCCGCGCGCCATCAGCAGGGCGCCGAGGTTCGCGTAACCGATACCGAGCGGGCGGAAGGCGTATGAGTTTCCGGCGATCTTGGGCGTCGGGTAGCTCGCGAAGTCGACCAGGATCTCCTGCGCCGAGATCACCACCTCGCAAGCATGCTTGAAGCTCGCCACGTCGAATCCCGTGGTGTCTTCATAGAAGCGGAGCAGGTTGAGCGACGCGAGGTTGCACGCCGTGTCGTCCAGGAACATGTATTCCGAGCATGGGTTGCTTGCATTGATCCGGGCGGAGTTCGCCGAGGTATGCCAGTCGTTGATCGTGGTGTCGAACTGCATCCCCGGATCGCCGCAGACCCAGGTCGCCTCGGCGATCATGCGCATGATGTCGCGCGCCCGGTAGGTGTCCATGGGACGAGCGTCGATTCGCGCCCGGGTGGTCCAGGTTCCGTCCTCGACCACCGCCTTCATGAAGTCATCGCTCGCGCGAACCGAATGGTTGGCGTTCTGATAAGCGATCGAATCGTAAGCGCCGCCCACGATGTTGAAGCCCCCTTCGTAGCCGGCGTCGATCAGCGCCCACGCCTTGCGCTCCTCGATCTCCTTGCAGCGGATGAAGTCGACCACGTCCGGATGATCGACGTCGAGGATCACCATCTTGGCCGCCCGCCGGGTCTTGCCGCCGCTCTTGATGACCCCCGCGAACGCGTCGAAACCCTTCATGAACGAGACCGGGCCGGAGGCGGTGCCGCCGCCCGCGAGCGGCTCCCGCGCCGAACGGAGCGCGGAGAGGTTCGAGCCGGTGCCCGAGCCGTACTTGAAGAGCATCCCCTCGGTCTTGGCCAGCTCGAGGATCGACTGCATCGTGTCGGACACGGAGTTGATGAAGCAGGCCGAGCACTGCGGCTTCTCCTCGATGCCGACGTTGAACCAGACCGGCGAATTGAAGCAGGCGTACTGGTGGAGCAGGATGTGCGTCAGCTCCGCGTGGAAGGTCTCGGCATCGGCCTCGGTCGAGAAATACTTCCCTTCCCGTCCCCAAGCGGCGATCGTGTCCGCGACGCGACCGATCAGCTGGCGGACGCTGCGCTCCCGATCGAGCGCGCCCAGATGGCCGCGAAAATATTTCGACACGACGACGTTCGCTTCTCGCCCCGCTCGTTGCTGATCAGGGCGTCGCGCAGCTCCCATTCGACCTGGTCGTACGGGTGCACCCCGGGCGTCGTGTAGTAGCGCTGGAACTTCGTTCCTCGCGGCGCTTCAGGAGCGGGCATGGTCACTCCGGTCGAGCTTTCGGGCATCAAGTTCGGTTCGGTCGCCATGCGGTAGCTCTCCTAGCTATTCTGCCTGTTAGATCGTGGTGAAAACATTGCGGCAGCGGCAGGGCGAGATTCCGCCCGTACCCCTGCGATGCACCTGGACGTCGAGCGCCAAAGTACCGCCCGCCCCATGGCCTGTCAACCCCTGTTCACTACCAGTGATAGGGGGCACACCGTGGCCGGACACCACATCTGGTAGTGCCGTCTCCACAGGATTTCCACAACTTTCCCCCCTCGCGACCGGCGAGGGAGCTCCCCAATCGAGCCCCGGGCAAAGCGGTGCGTACTCCGCCGACCCCTTCCAAAATTCCCTGCCGGCTGACCGCCTATAATTCGTCCATGCCCGTCGAATCCCGCGTTCCCGCCAAGCCGGCGCCTCCCCTGGAGACCTCGTCCGGCATTCCGATCGAGACCTCCTATAGCCCCGCCGACGTCGCGGGGGCTGATTCCGCGACGATCGCCCCTCCGGGGGTTTATCCGTTCACGCGCGGCCTGTACGCCGACATGTACCGCCACAAGCGCTGGACCATGCGGCAATACGCCGGCTTCGCCACCGCCGAGGAGTCGAACCGCCGGTATCGCTACCTGCTCGAACAGGGAACCACGGGCCTCTCCGTCGCCTTCGATCTGCCGACCCAGATCGGCTACGACTCGGACCACGCGCTCGCGCTCGGCGAGGTCGGCCGCGTCGGCGTGGCGATCGATTCGATCGAGGACATGCGCCGCCTCTTCTCCGGCATCCCGCTCGACCGGGTCACGACCTCGATGACGATCAATTCGACGGCCGCCATCCTGCTGGGGCTCTACCTCGTGGTCGCCGAAGAGCAAGGGGTCCCCTGGGAGCGCGTGGGCGGCACCGTGCAGAACGACATTCTCAAGGAGTACGCGGCGCGCGGCACCTACATCTACCCCCCCGGCCCGTCGCTCCGGCTGGTCACCGACGTGATCGCCTTCTGCGCCGAGCGGGTGCCGAAGTGGAACACGATCTCGATCTCCGGCTACCACATGCGCGAGGCGGGCTCCACGGCGGTCCAGGAGGTCGCCTTCACCCTCGCCAACGCGCTCTGCTACGTCTCCGCCGCGCTCGACCGCGGCCTCGCGATCGACGCGTTCGCGCCGCGCCTGTCGTTCTTCTGGAACGCCCACAACAACTTCCTCGAAGAGGTGGCGAAGTTCCGCGCCGCCCGCCGCCTGTGGGCCGAGCTGGTGCGCGAGCGGTTCGCGCCCAAGGACGAGCGGTCGCTCTGGCTGCGCTTCCACACCCAGACCGCGGGCTCGACGCTGACGGCGCAGCAGCCGACCAACAACGTCGCACGCGTGGCGCTCCAGGCGCTCGCCGCGGTCTGCGGCGGCACCCAGTCGCTCCATACCAACTCGCTCGACGAAGCGCTCGGCCTGCCGACCGAGGAAGCCGCGCGGGTCGCCCTCCGAACCCAACAGATCATCGCCAGCGAGAGCGGGGTGGCCGAGATCGCCGATCCGCTCGGCGGCTCCTATGTGATCGAGGCTTGGACCGACGAGATCGCGCGGCGGGCTCGCGCCTACGTCGACAAGATCGACGAGCTCGGCGGCGCGGTCGCCGCGATCGAGCGCGGTTTCCAGCAACGCGAGATCGCCGAGGCCGCCTATCGGGCCCAGATCGCGATCGAGGAGAAGCGCGATCTGGTGGTGGGAGTGAACGCATTTACGGCCGAGGCCGAGCCGCCGATCGAGGTGCTGCAGATCGACCCCGAGATCGAGCGCGATCAGGTGACTCGCCTTCGCGCGCTCCGCGCCCGACGTGAGCCCTCGCACGTGCGGGCCACGCTCGGGGCGCTCGCCTCCGCGGCCCAGGGCGACGCGAACTTGATGCCACCGATCCTCGCGAGATCGTTCGGCTTCGGTTGTCGATCTCGCCGCTTCCCGTTCGACTAGAGGTCGAACCCGAGGCGCGGCACCGCGCTTCCCTTCCCGTGAACACCGAGGAGAGCTCCATGAACTACCTGCTGCTGATCTACGAAAACGAAGCCAACTGGCTCGCGATGTCGCCCGAGGAGCAGGGCAAGATCTTTGGCGAATACATGGCCTTCACCGAATCGATCCGCGCCTCCGGCCACTACCTTTCGGGCAATCCGCTCGAAGCCACGAACACCGCGACCACCGTTCGGGTCCGGGAGGGCAAGACCCTCACCACCGACGGCCCGTTCGCAGAAACCCGCGAGCAGCTCGGCGGCTACTATCAGATCCGGGCCGCCGATCTCGACGAGGCGATCGCGATCGCGGCCCGTATCCCGGCGGTGCGCGTCGGCTCGATCGAGATCCGGCCGATCCCGGATCTCGGCGGCGGCGACCAGTAAGCTCTCCCGAATCGAACGTGTCCCGCGAGCCCGCCGCCGGCCCCTTGCGCCCCGATCTGGCTCTCGACCGGATCGTCCGCGAGGAATCCGGCCGCGTGCTCGCGACCTTGATCGGCCTCCTCGGCGACTTCGACCGCGCCGAGGAGGCTTTGCAGGACGCTTGCGCGATCGCGCTCGCCGCATGGCCTACCACAGGCGTCCCCGATCAACCCCGCTCCTGGCTGATCTCGACCGCGCGCCATAAGGCGCTCGACCGTTTGCGGCGCGAGCGGGTGCTTTCCGCGAAGCTCGCGACCCTCGCGCGCGAAGGCGTCGATCCTGAAGTGGCCGGGCATTCGGACGACAGCGCTTGGCCCGACGAACGGTTGCGTCTGATCTTTACCTGCTGCCATCCGGCGCTCGCGCCGGAGGCGCAGGTGGCGCTCACCTTGCGGACGGTCTGCGGTCTCGCTGCCGAGGAGATCGCACGAGCCTTCATGACGCCGCTGCCGACGCTCCAGCAACGGATCGTGCGGGCCAAGGCGAAGATCCGCGCCGCGGCCATCCCCTATCGAATCCCGGACCCCGCCGAGCTGCCCGAGCGGCTCGACGCCGTGCTGGCCGTGATCTATCTGGTCTTCAACGAGGGCTACGCCGCCACCGCCGGCGACGCCTTGGTCCGCCGCGAGCTCTGCCGGGAGGCGATCCACCTCGGCCGTCTGGTGACCCGCCTGCTCGCCGGTCGCCACGAGCGGAGGACAGCCGAAGGGTTGCTCGCGCTCATGCTCCTCCACGACGCCCGCGGCGACGCGAGGACGGCGGACGACGGGATGCCGATCCTGCTGGCCGACCAGGACCGCTCCCGATGGGATCGTCGCAGGATCGCCGAAGGGCTCTGGCGCCTCGAGCGCACTTTGAACTCCGGTCCTCCCGACGCCTACGCGCTCGAGGCCGCCATCGCCGCGGTCCACGCCCGGGCCGAGCGCGCCGAGCAGACCGACTGGCGCCAGATCGCCGAGCTCTACCGCATCCTGCTGCGCACCCGCCCGTCGCCCGTGGTCGAGCTCAACCGGGCGGTGGCAGTGGCCATGGCGGACGGGCCGGCGGCCGGTCTTGCATTGCTCGACGAGATCGAAGCGAAGGGAGCGCTGTCCGACTACCATCTCTTGCCGGCGGCGCGCGCGGATCTTCTGTGCCGCCTGGGGCGGATGGAGGAAGCCGTGGAGGCGTATCGCCGCGCCCTGGCGCTCGCTCGGTTGGAGCCGGAGCGGCGATTTCTCTCCGAGCGTCTGGCGGGTATCTGTCCCCCGACCTTCGGCTGACGAAAATCCTGACTTTTGGCAGAGGCGACGGCTTCGTCTCGACCTCTACAGTGAATGAAGCGCCGGCGGTCTCCCAGAAGGGACCGCCGCGCCTTCACCGACAATTCGAGGAGATCGAGCCATGAAGAAGTCCCCCCGCCTCACGCTCCACCGCGAGACCGTCGCCGTCCTGGACCGCTCGCCGCTCGCCGCCGCCCAAGGCGGCGACATCGGGCTCCCCCCGAGCCAGATCTGTTTGACCACGATCTGCGTCACCAAATTCTGTCCCTTCGTGACCCACTTCAACACCTGTGCGGTCGGCTGCACCGCCCTGCCCTAAGTCTCGGCCCCGCGTCCCGTCAGCAGGGGAAGGCTCCGAAGGGAGCCCTCCCCTGGGCCCCGAGGACCCTGTGCTAGACTTCGCTGCACCTTGAACGACGACCCACCGAGTCCGAGCTTCGCCGTCCGTCCGCGTCCTCGCGCGGGCCGCCCGGGCGAGGCGAGGCGCGCCGTCCCATCTTCTCGATGATCCCCTGGTTGATCGCCGCGGGCGCGCCCGTCGATGCGAGCTTCATCTCGCCTTGGACGGGGTTCTTCCTCGCCTTCGTCCTCATCCTGCTCAACGGGTTTTTCGTCGCCGCCGAGTTCGCGCTGGTCAAGGTGCGACCGACGCAGATCGAGCCTCACACCGGCAGCGGACGCCGCGCCGGCAACGTCGCGGCGCACATGATCAAACATCTGGACGCCTATCTCTCGGCGACCCAGCTCGGCATCACGCTCTCGAGCCTCGCGCTCGGCTGGATCGGCGAGCCCGCGTTCGCCTGGATCGTCTCGCCGCTGATCGCCGCGATGACCGGCGGAACCAACCCCGCCCTCGTCCACTCGGCGGGGGTCACGCTCGCGTTCCTGATCATCACGATCCTCCACATCGTGCTCGGCGAGCTCGCTCCGAAATCGATCGCGATCCGCAAATCGGAGCCGACCACCCTGTTCATCGCCTGGCCGCTCTTCGCCTTCTACAAGGTGACCTACCCGGCGATCTGGCTGCTGAATCTGTCGGCCAATGCGCTTTTGAAGCTGGTGGGCATCGAGCCCGCTTCCGAAAGCGAGTTGGAGCACGACGAGGCGGAGCTGCGTCTGCTCCTCTCGGGACCCCAGGCGGGGGATCTCTCGCTCCAGAAGCGGGAGCTCCTCGACAACGTGTTCGAGCTCTCGCACCGCGTGGCACGGCAGATCATGGTGCCGCGCGGCGACGTGGTCTATCTCTCGACCGACCGGACCCTCGACGAGAACCTGCGGATCGCGCGCCGCTCGGGACATACGCGATTCCCGCTCTGCGAGGGAGATCTCGACCATCCGATCGCGATCGTCCACATCAAAGACATCTTCCGCGCCGACCGGCCGATCACCAAGATCCGGGACATCGCGCGGCCGATCGTCTTCGTGCCGGAGACCTTGGAGCTCGACCGTCTGCTCAAGCGGATGCGCGCCGAGAAGTTCCACCTCGCGGCGGTGATGGACGAGTACGGCGGCGTCTCCGGCATCGTCACGCTCGAAAACGTGATCGAGGAGATCGTCGGCGAGATCCAGGACGAGTTCGACCGGGAGACCGCCGAGATCGTCGGCCTCGCGGGCAGCGACGGCGTCTACGACGTCTCCGGCGCCATGCTGGTCGAAGACCTCGAAGACGAGCTCGACCTCGAGCTATCGGAGCGCGACGAGGACACGATCGGCGGAGTCGTGCTCTCCGAGCTCGGCCGGGTGCCGCAGGTCGGCGACTCGATCTTGCTCGGTCCCCTGCGGCTCGAGGTGATGGCGATCGAGGGGCATCGCGTCAAGACCCTGCGCGCGACCGTGCGGCCCGAGTCGCCGGCCGAGCCGACCGAAAGTTGACCCCGGTGGCATCCGTGAGCGAGGCCACGCCCTGGTGGCTCGCGCGGCGCGACGAGCTGCTGGCGATCGCCGCCGAGGCGACCCCCTCCTACGTCTACGAGCTCGAAAGCCTGGATCGGGCCGCGGCGAAGCTCGCCGGCCTCGGGGTCTTCGATCGCCTCCTCTACGCGGTCAAGGCGAATCCGCACCCGGAGATCCTGCGCCGCTTCGCGCGGCTCGGTCTCGCGTTCGAATGCGTCTCGCCCGGCGAGATCGAACGGGTGCTCGGCTCCTGTCCCGAAGTCTCTCCGGAGAGGATCCTGTTCACCCCGAACTTCGCGCCGCGCCGCGAATACGACGCGGCGCTCGAACTCGGCGTCCGCTTGACCCTGGACAGCCTCCACCCGCTGCTCCACTGGCGGACGAGCCTCGCGCGACGCGACCTCTTCGTCCGGCTCGACCTCGGCCGCGGCGCCGGCCATCACTCTCATGTCCGCACCGCCGGGGAGCATTCGAAATTCGGCATCCCGCGGGCGGAATGGCCGGAGCTCGCCGATCTCGCCCGGCGCGCCGAGGTGCGGATCGTCGGCCTCCACAGCCATGCCGGGAGCGGCATTCTCGATCCCGAGATCTGGCACGAAACGGCGCTCGATCTCGCCGAGGCAAGCGCCCTCTTTCCCGATGCGACGGTTCTCGACCTCGGCGGCGGTCTCGGCGTTTCCGATCCGGCGGGCCGGTCCGGGCTCGACCTCGAGCCTCTCGCCGAGGCACTCGGTGCTCTCCGCCGGCGCCTCGAAGAGGGCGACCGACGTTTCGAGCTCTGGCTCGAGCCGGGGCGGTTCCTGGTGGCCGAAGCGGGGGTCTTGCTCGCGACGGTGACCCAGACGAAGGGCAAGGGAAAGAACCGCTACGTCGGCGTCGACGTCGGCATGAACTCGTTGATTCGGCCGATGCTCTACGGCGCCCACCAGGAGATCGCCAACCTCACTCGTTGGGGCGAGCCTCCCACCGAGGCCGTGCGCGTCGTCGGTCCCATCTGCGAGACCGGCGACGTGCTGGGCATCGACCGCCGCCTCCCCGAGTCGCACGAGGGGGACGTCCTATTGATCGCGACGGTCGGCGCCTACGGCCGATCGATGAGCTCCCACTACAACCTACGGGAGCCCGCGCGGGAAGTCGTGATCTGACCTCGATCGCTCTTATCGCACCTCGGCAACCGAACCCGCCGCCGGCACCTCTCTCGAAGTCGAGCCGATCGCCTCGAAGGCGTTTTCGAGGTCGGCGATCAGCTCGTCCGGGTGCTCGATTCCTACCGCGAGACGGATCATCTGCGGGGTGATGCCGATCTCCCGCTGCTCGTCCGCCGGAATGTCGGAGTGGGTCATCGTCGCCGGATGCTCGATCAGCGACTCGGTTCCTCCCAGGCTCACCGCGAGCTTGATCAGCTTGACCGCGTTGAGAAGGCGAAACGCCTCGGCCTCGCCCCCCTCCTTGAGCTCGAAGGAGATCAGAGCGCCCGCCCCGGTGCACTGCCGCTCGTAGATCTCGCGCTGGCTCCGATCGTGGATGATCCCCGGGTAATAGACCCGGGCGACCTTGGGATGGCTCGCGAGCCACGCGGCGATCCGCTCCGCGTTCTTCCGCTCGCAGGTCATCCGCAGCTTGTAGGTCTCGAGCGAGCGGAGCAGCAACCACGCCGAGTGCGGGTCGAGCATGGTGCCCAGAATGGTCCGGAACTGCTTGACCCGGTCGATCACCTCACGATTGCCCAGCGCCACGCCCGCCACCACGTCGCTGTGGCCGGCGAGATACTTGGTCGCCGAGTAGAGGACGAGGTCCGCGCCGAGCGAAAGCGGCTGCTGGTAGAGCGGCCCGAGGAGGGTGTTGTCGACGGCCACCAAGGCCGAGTGCCGGTGGGCTACCTCGGCGATCGCGGCGATGTCGGTGAGCACGAGCGTCGGGTTCGCCGGCACCTCGAGGAGCAGCACCCGGCACGGGGTCCCGGCCGCCTCGAGCTCGACCAGCAAACGCTCCACCAAGGAAGGGTCCGCGCCGGCCGGGAAATGCCGCGACGGAATGCCCATCTCGGGAAGGATCTTCTCGAGCAGGTAGTGGGTGCCGCCGTAGACCGGCCGCGAGTAGACGATCGAACGGCCGATCGGCACGTGCGCGAGGAGCGAGGTGGAGATCGCGGCCATGCCGGAGGCGAACACCGCGCTCGCCTCGGCGCGGTCCCAGAGATTCAGGCGCGTTTCGAGGATCTCCAGGTTCGGATTGTTGATCCGGCTGTAGATCAGCCCCATGGGCCCTTTGAGCGGGGCCAGACCGTAGGCGTAGGCAAAGAACGCCTTGCCCTGCTCGGCGTTCTTGAACGCGAAGGTCGAGGTCTGGAAGAGCGGCGGTTTGACCGATCCTTCGGACCACTCCGGACGGTAGCCGTAGCTCATCATGAACGATTCCGGATGCGCCCCTCGCACCGACGGCTCTTCTTCTTCGTCGTCCGTAAAGGGTCGTGAATAGAGATCGCGGGGAGTGCGGCTCATGGTCGGGCTCCAAAAAGGTCGGGTTCGCGGAAGCGGCGCAAACCGCGCCATACCGCCCTTCGACCCTACCGCAATCGGAACGGTCGCGCCCCGCCCCAGGAACCGGGATAATTCACGTCATGCGCGCTCTCGCCCTTTCGACCCTCCTCGCCCTCGCCCTCCCCCTTCTCCCCCTCATCACCGCACCGGCCTTCGCTCGAGACGGCGAGGCTCCGCCGATCCAGGACAACTCCTTCCTGATCGAGGAGGCCTACAACCAGGAGATGGGCGTTGTACAGCACATCACCACCTGGGAGCAGGATCACGACAGCCACGACTGGGCGGCGACGTTCACCCAGGAATGGCCGTTCCTGAGCCCGAAACACCAGCTGAGCTATACCCTCGCCTGGAGTCATGCCGCGGGTCGATTCGGGCAGACCGACGAAGGCGGTCCGGGCGACCTCGCACTGAACTATCGCTACCAACTCGTCGGCGACGGCAACGCGCCGGTCGCCTTCTCGCCGCGGCTGACGCTGCTCCTGCCGACCGGCGACGAAAAGGAAGGCCGAGGCACGGGAGCCCTCGGCCTGCAGGTCAACCTCCCCCTGTCGGTCGCCGTCTCGCCTCGCCTCGCGGCGCACACCAACCTGGGCTTCACCTGGACCCGCAAGGCCAAGAACGAGATCGGCGATCAGGCGGACAATTTCACTCCCCAGCTCGGCCAGAGCCTCGTCTGGCTCGTTCATCCACGGGTGAACCTAATGCTCGAAGCCGTCTACTCGATCGACGAGACGACGGTCGCGCCGGACTTCACGGCCAAGTCCCACGCCTTCACCATCAGCCCGGGCGTCCGCTGGTCGTACAACCTCGCGAGCGGCCTCCAGATCGTCCCAGGTATCGCCTTCCCCATCGGCGTCGGACCTAGCGACGGCGAGAAGGCGGTCTTCCTCTACCTGAGCTTCGAGCACCCGTTCTAGAGATCGCGTCGCGAAACCCGAGGTAAAGGCGGCGGAGCCTCCGGGCTCCGTCCTCGTCTCTCCGATTCTTCTCTGGCCCACGGCCGAGGGGCTCGACCGAGCCCGCTCGCGGCGCTCGAAACGATTTTTTCCGCCCGTCATCCAAGCTCCCCTCCTCGCCGTAGAGCCCCTTGACAGCACGACCCGAATCGAACGGATCGCTGACCTAGAAGGCCGATTCGGCCATCCAGAGGAGAAACGAAAATGAACCGAGTGTTCAAAACACTGATGGCGCTAGCCTGCCTCGGCTCGATCGCCGGCGCCGCGCAAGCTTCCAGCCACCGCGAAGCGCTCACGGTCCTGAACGAGCCGTGCGCCGACAACACCGACACCTACGCCTGGGTGTCCGACGGTGCCCATTCCAAGCTCTACCTGATCATGGACTTCAACCCGCTCCACGAGCCGGGGCAGGGCAACCAGGGCCTTCGCGCGTGCAACGGCTATCGCTACGAGTTCCACATCGGCAAAGGCAAGAAGCTCAAGGATCAGGTCGTCTACCGCGTCGAGTTCTTCAACAAGATCACGCCCGAGGGCGCTCCCAGCCCGACCGACAATCTCGGCGGCGGCAACGAGCTGCTCTGGCAGCTCACCGGCGGCACCGAGAAGATGCGCGTCTCGCGTCTCGAGCCGGGCAAGCAGCGGGTCCTCCTCGGCGGTAACCTGACCGTCCTGCCGAACAACCATGGTCCGCAGACCGACCGGCTGGTTTACGGCCTCGGCACCTTCAAGGGCTATGACTCGGGCGACGCTTCGAGCCGCGAGCAGGGCTTGTACGACCAGGCGTTCGTCGACACCTACATCCACACGCTCTCGAACGGCGGTCGCGTCATCGCCGGCCAGTTCGACGATCCGTACCAGCTCGACGAGAAGGGGATCTTCGACCTCGTCAATCTGAACACCGACGATCTGGGCGGCATCCCGGGCGCCCGCCGCCCGCCGGGCGAGGACGTCTTCACCGGCTTCAACATCTTCTCGATCGCGCTCGAAGTTCCGATGTCCGACATCTTCCCCGGCGGCATTCCCCACAACGGTGAGTTGCGCGCCAACTCGACCGACAGCCTGCTCCGCGTCTGGACCAGCATCAGCCGGCAGCAGAACCAGATCGTCGATCCGACGAACGCGATCACCGGCCTCCGCGGCTCGGGCGAGTGGGTCCAAGTCGGCCGCAACGCCCTCCCCCTGTTCAACGCCGGCCTGATCGGCACGCAGCGTCAGGGCAAATATCTCCACCAGTCGCCCCTGACCGACGTCAGCTCCTTCGGCGCGGACATCCTCTACCCGGTCCTGGTCCGCGACGCGGAGGCCCTCGGAATCTACAAGGCTCTCGGAGTGCCCGATTCCGCGGTCGCGACGCTCAAGGGCCCGCGCCTCGACATCGTCAACGCGATCAACCTCGGCCGTCCGATCCCGGTCGCCGACGGATTCACCGGTGACGTGATCACGCTGGACGCCGCGGTCGATTCGCAGTTCCCGAACGGCCGGCGCCTGGGCGGCGGGCCGACGCCGAACAGCCATCAGGTCAACGTGAATACCGTGTTGATCAGCCTGATCGCCGCGGGCGACCCGGCCGCCGGGCTCGCCAAGGGCGTCGAGGTGAACGACAAGAACTTCCTCGATCGATTCCCCTTCCTCGCCCCGGCGCACCAGGGGCTGCTCCAGGGTCACGGTGGGGTGAACGTTCCGACCGTTCCGGACATCCCGGATCCCGACTCGCTGTAAAGGTTCGCACGTAGAGCGCGAAAACGGCTCCCGACCCCGGGAGCCGTTTTCATTTTCGGCCCCCCGTCGCTCGAGGTGAGCGTTTCGTTGTCCCTCCCCGACGCCCTCTCGGCACACCGGTCGTAGAGGCGCCTCTAGGAAGACCCTGTCGTCATGAACCGACCCGCCGATTCGCATCGGTGGGCCTATGAAAGCTCGTCTACCCAGAGGAGAGTCTCAACGATGGCTCATTCGCCGCGCACCCCCGCCCGCCTCGCCGTCGCTTCCGCCCTCGCCTTCGCAGTACCGATCCTCGCCGCGACTCCGACCAACCTTTCCGGCGGCACCACCACGGTCAACATCCCGGCCGGCGAGACGACCCCGGCCTTCACCTTCACCAACACGACCGGGGTGCCGATCTGCGATCTGGTCGTCTCGCGCGCGGTGGGCGGCTTCGAGATCGCCGGCTGCGTGGTCGACGATCCGCAACACACCGACGAAGACTGGGACGCCGACGACGACGAAAATGGCTCTCTCTCCACGGGAGCGGGCAACGAGAGCAGCGCCCCCCCGGGCGCAGGCCCGACCGATGAAGGGGGAGGCGGCAACGCGCTCAACCATGCCGACAACAATCAGCCGACGCCGGATGGAAAGATCCGCCTTCAGGAAAACGGCGCCGACGCCGACAGCGAGTCCAAATGCGTCGGCAACAACCGCAACTTCCAGGTCACCTGCAAGCTTTCCGCGGCGGCGCAAGCCGGCGACAGTTTGCGCATCCAGCCGACCAACGTCCGCGACGCCAACCTCTGCGCGTTCGCCGACGGCCTGCTCGGGCAAAACGAAAAGTGTGCCATCGCCCCCGACCATACGATCACCCCCGCGTTCGCCGCCTTCGGTCGTGACAACGGGTACGTCACTTCGTTGAAGGTGACGGCGACCGGCATCGGCGGTACCGCTTTGCTCCTCGACCTCGAAAGCGTGCCCAAGGGAGCGGTCGACCTGCGCCACGGCACGATCACTTTCGATCCGCCGCTCGACGCCTCCCGAGGGCTCCGGATCTACGGGCTACTCAACGATTACGCCGACGTGGAGATCGCGGTCCAGGGCAAGCGCGTCCAGCCGGCTCCGGTCGAGCCCGCGGAGCGCCCATGAGAACACCGAGGAAATCGGTTCGCGCGATTCCGCTCTTCGCCGCGGCGCTTTTGTTCGCGGCACCCGCCACGGCATGGAAAATCGATCCGGACCTGCTCGCCGCATGTCCCATCCTGGGACAGGCGATCTCGATGGCGAACCAGATCGTCAACGGTTCGGAAGGAGTGGACTGTTTCCTCCACGGCCCTCTCGACCAGGGGATGGACCCAGAGGGCTTCGACGACGACGGGGAAGGGCCGGAGATCAAAATCGACAACCTCGATCCCGGCACGTACGGTGAGTACCGGCATCTCACCGCCCCGAACACCATCTTCATCGACGAGCAGTTGAAACTGGACGTCGAGCACAATCCCGCGCTCTTGATGGTGCTCGCCGCCACGATCGTCCACGAGACGACCCATTGGGTCGATCACACGGCCGACGGCGGCCACGACACCCCGCTGGAGGAAGGGTGCGCCATGGAAACCTGGATCTTCGGCTA
>JBGAGQ010000082.1:0-23335 GCA_044226625.1 Thermoanaerobaculia bacterium | reverse complement strand
AGGTCGTGGCAGTCTCCGTGGTGGAGACCGTCCACGAAATCGAACGTCTTTCCGCCGTCGATCGATTTGAGCATCGGCACGTTCGGGCACCAGACCTCGTTCGGGTTGGTCGGGTGGACGGCGAGCGTCGTGTAGTACCAGGCACGCTGGCGCAGGCGCCGGTCGCCGCTCGCGAGGGTCCAGCTCTCGCCACCGTCGTCCGAGCGGAAGAGACCCCCCTTCTCGTTCTCGATCAGGGCGTAGACGCGGCGCCCGTCGGACGGGGCAACGGCCACGCCGACCTTCCCCCAGATCCCGTCGGGCAGACCGCTGCCGGTGAGCCGCTTCCAGGTCTCGCCGCCGTCGGCCGACCGCCAGAGGCCACTGCCCGGCCCGCCGCTCGTGAGCTCCCAGGGGCGGCGGCGCGCCTGCCAGAGGCCGGCGAAGACCACGTTGGGATTGCTCGGATCGAGCGTCACCGCGGAGGCGCCGGTATATTCGTCGACCTTGAGCACCTGCGCCCAGGTCTTGCCTCCGTCGCGCGTCCGATAGACGCCGCGCTGCGGATTCGGGCCGAACGCGTGGCCGAGCACCGCGGCGTAAGCGACGTCCGCGTTGCGCGGGTCGACCGTCATCTGGCCGATCTGCCCCTCCTGGACCCAGAGGTGGCTCCAGCTCTTGCCTCCGTCGCTCGACTTGTAGATCCCGTTGCCGGCGGCGACGTTGCCCCGGATGTTCGCCTCGCCCGAGCCGACGTAGATCACGTTCGGGTCGGACGGTGCGATCGCGAACGAGCCGATCGAGGAGATCGGCTGATCGTCGAAGATCGGCGAAAAGCTCTTGCCGCCGTCGGTCGATTTCCAGACCCCGCCGGAAGCCGCCGTGAAAAAGAAGACGTTCGGATCGCCGGGGATGCCCGCCGCGCGCGTCGCCCGTCCGCCCCAGGCGGGGCCGAGCAGGCGGTACTTGATCCCCTTCGTGCCGGGAGGATCTTCGATTTCGGCCGTTTTCTCCGTCTTTTCCGCGTCGGCTCGCGTGACGGGAGGTGAAGCGGTCCCCGGCTCCGCGGCGAGAGGGCCCGCGAGCGAGCCCAGCTCGAGCGCGGTGGCGAGGAGAGAAAGGAGGATCGAGCGACGGATCGAGAGCATGCGGTGTCCTCGTGGAAGTGGACGTGTGCGGATCGACGGGATACGTCAAAGCCTAGCCGAAGGTTCCGCGAGGAGCCAGGCGCATTCGTTTGCGCGCTCCCAAGCGCCAAGGAGGGCTCCGGGCCCGGTCGGCCCGGAGAATTTGTGGCGGGAGGGGAGAGATGACGAGGGGGGAGGGTGGAGCCTGCACGACCCGCCATGACCACGAAGCCTGGCGGAGCGATTTTCTCGAGATCTAACCCGAATTTCTCACCGGTTTTCTGCTGCGGCGGAACATCTGCCGGCGCCTGCTGCGTTGCGCTCGTTCGGACTCCTCGACGGAGGGTCGACTCCGCCTACGTCGTCCTCCCTTCGCGCGCCTTGCATTCACCGGCATCTCTTCCGCCTCGCTACGAAACCCGTTGAGAAATTCGGGTTAAAGCTGCGCGGCGCGGGCCGGAACTAACGCCGAGAGGAGCGGAAACGTCAAGCCCCGGCTTCGCGCCGCGGGATCTCGGACGACCCGAGATCCAACGCCGAGGAGCGTACGGCGCTCGTGAATCCGCGTGCTATCGAAATCTTGACTATTTCGCGCCGCGGTTCGGATACCGGCGATCCTCCCACTGCATCCGAAAGGTGACACCTGGGTCGCGAGGCGCGCTTCGTCGCCTCTCGGGAAAAACCTGAATCTTTGCTTCCAAAAACCTGAGCGGTCTCTCTATCTCTCTGCCGTCATTGGATTTTCTATTTTTTCGCCGCGGCGAAAGGAAAGATCGGCCGTTCACAAGCCGAAAACCGGTGCGTATAGTGATCGAAACCACCCATCGAGGGCCGAGGAGATGCGGTGATCGGTTCGAGGAACCCTGCGAATTTCGGCGCGCCGCGGGACCTTCCGGGCGGCGCGCCACGGAGCGAGGATGCTCGAGCGCTGCGCGTTCTGGTGATCCATCCCGACGCGCAGGTCCGCGCGGCGATCGAATCGTCGCTCCGGCGGATCGCTCCCGGACCGCTTTCGATCTATGACTGCCCGGGGCCGCTGGCCGCGTTCGAGCGCATGCCGCGGCTCGATCCGCACGTGGTCCTGCTCGACCTCGGCGCGGAGCGGGATCTCGCGCTCGAGCTGGCGCGCGCGGGACGGCGCGCGGGGCGGCGGATCGTCGCTCTCTTCAGCCCGCTCGAGGCGAAGGAGGGCGACGGGGATCTGTTTCGCGGCGCCGCCCGCGCCGGGTGCGGCGACTTCGTGGCGCTGCCCGCGGCGGAGGACGAGCTGGCCGCGGCGCTGGAAGGGGAATGGGGTGGGACGTTGGAAGGGGGAGTGCGGGGGCTCGACGGCCCCTCCGGCAGCCGGCGGCCAATGGAAGGGCGGCTGGTCGCGTTCGTCGGCCACAAGGGGGGCGTAGGGACCTCCACGCTCGCCGCGAACGCCGCGCTCGCGCTCGCGGCCTCCGGGCGGATCGGACGAGGGGTCGTCCTCTGCGACGCGGCCTGCACGTTCGGCTCCGGCGCGGCGCTCCTGGGCGTCAAGCCGGAGGCCGACCTCGGGGATCTCGCGACCGACCTAGGCCAGCTCGGCCGGCTCGATCGGCTGGAGTCTCTCGCGAGCTATCTCGCGTACGATGACCGTAGCGGGCTCGCCCTGCTCGCCGCGCCGCGCGATCCACGCGCCGCGGCGGGCGTCGCGCCGGAGGATCTCGGAGCGGCGCTCGTCGCGCTCCGTCGCCGCTTCGGCCTCGTGATCGTGGATACCCCGAGCGCGCTCGATCTCTGGAGCCTCGCCGTGCTCGACCTCGCCGAGTCGATCGTGCTGGTCACCGAGGCGGTCGCGCCGACGGTGGTCGCAAGCGCGGTCTGGCTCGATCTCCTCGCCGAGGAGGGGTTCGCCCGCGACCGTTTCCGGGTGGTGCTCAACCGCCAGGGCTCGGGCCCCGGGCTCCTGTCGGAGCGGACGGTCTCGGAGCATCTAGGGCGCCCGATCGACGCCGTCCTGCCCGAGGCCGAGGCGGTGCGCGCGGCGGGTGCCACCGGATCGCCGATGGTGCTCGCCCAACCGAAGGCTCCGTTCTCGGTCGGCGTTCAGCGGCTCGTCGACCTGCTGCTCGCCGGCAGGGCGGAGATGGCCGTGCCGGAGGCGCGGGGAGCTCGATGAGCGCGGGAAACCCGTTCGATTCGGCCGGCGCGGACGCCTCGTTGGAGGCTGGCGAGGACTACCGCGTGCGGCTGCGGTCCGGCTGGCGGCGGCGAAGCCTCTCGGCCGCGCGGCGGATCTCGGGGGTCCAGAGAGGCGAGTCGATCGATCGGGCCGAGCGCGGCGAGAGGACCCTCGGCGTGCTCGGCGTTCTCGGCGGCGAGGGCTCCGAAGCGGAGACGGACCGCTCGCGGCAGCTCCCGCGACGTCGAATCCTCGAGCTGTTCCTCGCGAGCGTCGACGCGCGGAACGGAGCCGCCACGGCCCAGATCGGCTCGCGCGAAGCGCGCCGCCGGGTCCGGCGTCTCATCGAGGAGTCGGAGGCTTCGGGGCGGCTCGCGCCGCTCGACGCGGGCGAGCGCTCACGCTTGCTCGATCGGGTGGTCGCCGAGATCCGCGGCCTCGGGCCGCTCGAGCCGCTCTTTTCCGATCCGACGGTCTCCGACATCTTGGTCAACGGCCCGGACGAGGTCTGGGTCGACCGCTTCGGACGGCTGGAGCGGACGCGCGTCCGTTTCGACGACGGCGCCCATCTCGTGCGGATTCTCGGCCGCCTCGTCGGCTCGCAGGGACGGCACCTCGACGAGGCCTCTCCCTGCGTCGACGTGCGCCTGCCGGATGGCAGCCGCCTCCACGCGTTGATCCCGCCGCTCGCCCCCGCGCCGGTGGTCTCGATCCGCCGCGCGCGCCCGGCGCCCTTCCAACTCGACGAGCTCGCCCGAGGGGGCACGATTTCGCCCGTCCTCTCGCGCTTCCTCGCGGCCGCCGTGCGGGCGCGGTTGAACATCCTGATCTCCGGCGGCACCGCGTCCGGCAAGACGACCCTGCTCAACGTGCTCGCCGCGCTGATCCCGCCGAGCGAGCGGGTGATCACGATCGAGGAGACCGTGGAGCTGCGCTTTCCGCACCCCCACAAGGTTTCGCTCGAAGCGCGGCTGCCGAACATCGAGGGCAAGGGGGAGGTCTCCCTGCGCACGCTGGTCAAGAACGCTCTGCGCATGCGCCCCGACCGCATCCTGGTCGGCGAGGTCCGCGGCCCCGAGGCGTTCGACATGCTGCAGGCGATGAACACGGGGCACGAGGGGAGCCTCACGACCGTCCACGCGAATACGCCGGAGGACGCCCTCCGCCGCCTCGAGAACCTGGTCCAGATGGGCGGCTTCGAGCTGCCGAGCGCGGCGATCCGCGAGCTGTTGGGGGCGGCGTTCGACCTGGTGATCCAGGTGAACCGCGCGCGCGACGGCAGCCGTCGCGTGACCTCCGTGCGCGAGGTGCGGATCGACGAGGGCCGCCTGCTCACGCGCGAGCTCTTCCGGTTCGAAGGCGGCGGTGCTGGTCGCCACGTGGCGACCGGCCTGCGGCCCGCCTTCCTGCCGCGCCTGGCCGGGCTGCCCGGCTTCGAAGAATCGCTGTTGGATGCCACGGCGGAAGAGCCGGAGAGCGCCGCGCCGTGATGCCCCCGTGGACCGAGGGGCTGATGCTGCTCGCCGCCGCGCTCGTGGTCGCCGCGGCCGCGGCGGACTACCTGCGCGCCGGGCTCGCCGAGCGGCGCGACCGGCGGCTGCTCGCCCGCCTCGCCGAACGGCCGGGTGGAGGCGATCCCCTCTCGTCTGGCGGCGGCGATCCAGAGCCTGGACGAACCGCGCGCGGCGCTCTCGACCGTCGGCTCCGCGCGGCGGGGCTCCCGATCGGTCCGGCGACCTTCGTCGCGGCCGGCGTGCTCGGAGCGGTGGCGGCGGCCTCGGGCCTCGCGGCGCTGCTCCCCGCCGTGCCGCTTGCGGCGTTCGCCGCCGCGGGCCTCGCCCTCTACCTCCCGTGGGCGTGGCTCGGCTCGCTCGGCCGGTGGCGCGCCCGGCGTTTCGAGGCGCGGCTGGGCGAGGCGCTCGGCTTCATGGTCGGCTCGCTTCAGGCGGGGGAGAACCCGACCCAAGCGTTCGCGAGCGTCGCCGAGGCGTCGACCGGCGCGATCCGCCGCGAGTTCGCGGAGGTGGCCCACCGACTCGCGCTCGGCATGCCGATCCGCCGCGCCCTCTCGCGCCTCCTCGCGGGGTACGACGCCGAAGGGGTGCGCCTTTTCGCCCAGAGCCTGATCGCGAAGTGGGAGGTCGGAGGCGACCTCGCGCCGCTGCTCGAATCGGTCGGCCGGATCGTCCGCGATCGCATCCAGGTGCGCCTGCGCCTGCTCTCCCAGCTCGGCGGCGCGCGGGTCACGGCGGTCGCCGTGGCGCTACTCCCGTACGGGGTGATTCCGATCTTCCTCTGGAAGCTGCCCGATCTCATCCGGCGCCTGATCGAGCATCCGTACGGGCCGTCGCTGCTCACCGTCGCGGTACTGCTCCAGATCGCCGCCTGGATGTGGCTCGGGCGCATTTTGAGGATCGAGCTGTGAGCGGATCCGGCCTGGATCTGCTACTCGCCGCCGGGGCGCTCGCCGCCGTGATCTGGCTCCTGCGAAGCCGCCCCGCCGGCCCCGGAGCGGCATGGCTGGTCGGCGCCCAGAACACCCTTCCCGTACGCGGCGGATCCGACGGGACCTCGATCGCCTCGGGTTGGAAACGCGCGACGACGGCGATCTCGGGCTACTTCCCGAAGGCGGCGCGCCAGGCGGGCTTCGATCCCGGGTCGCTGTTCGGCCTGTTCGTCGTCTCCCGCGTCGTCCTCGCGTTGCTCCTGCCCTCGCTCGCGATCGAGATACTGATGCCTTGGGGCCGATTGAGCGGAATGGGGGGCTCGCGATCCGCCGTCGTGTTGGCCGTGCCGGCGATCCTCGGTTTCGTCCTTCCCGACCTCTGGCTGCTCGGTGTGCGGCGTCGGCGGCGGGCGAAGGTCGCCCAGGCGCTCTCGTTCTTCGTCGACCTGATGGTCGCCTTCCTCCATTCGGGGCTGTCGCTGGAGCGCGCGTTCCGACGCGCCGGGCGCGAGGGTCTCGCACCCTCCCATCCGCTCGCCCGCGAGGTGGCGATCCTGGGCCAAGAGCTCGACGCGGGGCAGGACCCGACGACGGCGTTCCGCGCCCTCGCCGCGCGGACGGGCGTGGCCGATCTGCGCGCGCTCGCCGCCGCGCTGGAGCTGGGCGCACGCCTCGGAACGCCGGTCCGCTCCACGCTCACCTCCCAGGCCGAGCTGCTCTGGACCAAACGCCGGGAGACTGCGCTCAAGCGGATCAACGCCGCCTCGGTCAAAGTGACTTTCCCGGTGATGCTCGCCGGATTTCCCTTGTTCTTCCTGCTCACTTTCTTCCCGGCGATCCTTCAGCTGTTGGAAGAGGTGCGCGCCGTCCTCGGCTGAAGAGATCCGCATCAGAACGCTCCACGAGGTGTCGCCATGATCCTGCCCGCCGATAGCCCGCCCGCCGGTCCGCTCTCCCACTCCCTGACTCCGGAAGACGCCGAGGCGAGGGGAGGCACTACGCGCTGGGCCCTGTCCGCCGTGGCGGTCGCGGGGCTCGCCTTGGTGGCCGCCGCGTTCCTCCTCCTCGCCTACGCGCCGCTCGAAATGGCGGGCCTCGCCGGCCAACTGGTCTACGGCGATTGGATCGTCGAGCACCGGGCGCTCCCTGCCTCGGATCCGACGCTGCCGCTCGCGGAAGGGATGCCCCTGCTCGACGCCTCCTGGGGCTCCGAGGCGATCCTCGCCGCCGTCGCGCGGGCGGGGGACGCGGTGCGGCCGGGAGCCGGCTACGCCTGGCTCGCAACGCTGTTCGCCTTCCTTCGGTTGGCGACGCTGGGCGTGCTCTGGACGGCGTTCTCGCGCGCCCTGTCCGGCCGGGCCTTCGGTCCCCTGGGGCTCCTCGGCGCGGTCGCCGTCCTCGCGCTCTCGCTCTCTCCCACGGGACCCTACGCGGTCTTCCTCCCGCAGATCTTCGGCGCCCTCTGCCTCGCGCTCTTCTTGGTGCGAATCGAGCGGCTGGAAGCGGGGGAGGGGGTGCCGTCCGAAGCGGATTCCTTCGAGCGCAAGGCCTCAGCGAACGGATGGGCCGAAGCGGTAGCGCTCGCCGGCTGGGCCGCCCTCTTCGCACTGTGGGCGAATCTTCACGTCTCGTTCGCCGTCGGCCTCGCCGCGCTCAGCCTCGCGACCCTGGGGCGTCTGATCGAGGCGCTCGGTCGCGCCCGGAGGGTGGGTGCGCGCCCGTTCTCAGCGGTCGCCGCGGTCGCCGCGGTCGCCGCGGATCGTCCGCTTCGGCGCTTTCTCCGCGTCACGCTGTTCGCCGCCGCGGGTACCTTGTTCTCCCCGTACGGCATCGAGCTTTGGCGCTACGTCCTTCGGCTGCCCCGTAGCGCCAACCTAGCCGACCTTCCGGCGTTCCGCGCGCTATCGGTCGAAAGCCCTGGCGGTTGGGCGCTCGCGCTTCTCGGCTGCGTTGCGTTCCTTTCCTTGAGCTTTTCCGCTCGGCGGGAGGGGGCCACTCTCCGGCCGCAGCATGCTCTCTGGCTCGCCGGCTTCGGCGCGGCGGCGCTCGCCTATGCGGGCCTGCTCGCGGGGGTAGCGCCCCTCTTGGTCTACGCGCTCCTCCCTTCGCTCGCGGCCCGTCGAAGCAACGATGCCTCGTTCGTCGAGCCGTTCAGGCCGCTCCGCTCGAGCCGCCTCCTCGCCGGCTGGCGCGAGCGGCTGGAGCCGCTGCGGCGCCCCAGCTGGCGGGGCGTCCTGCTCGCCGCGGCCCTCGCCTGGGCGGCGTTCGCCCTCTCTCCGGTCGGGGCCGCCCTCCTGCGCCGCGAGGTCCGCCCGCGCGAGGCGGTGCTCTCTTCCTCGGCGCCGTTCGCCCTCGCCGACCATCTTCGCGCCCAGCCGCCGAGCGGGCTCACCTTCCTGCCGGCCGCCTGGGCCGATTGGCTCGTGCGCGAAGGTCCCCGAGGAGCGCAGACGTTGCGGCCCTTCGCCGGCACCCGGGTCGAAACGCTGCCGCCGCTCGCCTGGCAGGACTACCTGCGCGTCGCGGGCGGCGCCGCCGATTGGCAGCGCGTGCTCGGCCGTTACGGCGTGCGGACCGCGATCTTCGACCGCGCGACCCAGCACGGCCAGATCCAATCGCTGCGCTACGACGACGACTGGCGGATCGCATACGAGGACGACCGGGCGCTGGTGTTCGAAAGGATTTCCAAGCCAGCGGGACGGACGTCCGAGCGACCGCTCGCAACGCCCGCCGGACAGACGGCGCTTGCCGCCGGCGGTGGACGATGAGCACCTACCCGCGATCGTCCCGGACCCCCCGGTCCCTTTCATTCGCAATCGAGGCGACTCTCCTGCTCGCGGCGCTCGGCTGGTGCGCCTGGCAGGCACGGGCCGCGACGACGGCGGATCTCCCTCCCTCCCCGCCGCCGTTGCGCGCCGAGCCGTACGACGTGCGCCCGCTCTACGACGAGCCCGCCGTCGTCTCGGACGCCGATCTTCGGCGCGTGCTGCCGCGCCTCGCCTTGCGCGACGCGGGGAAGGGCACGGTGATCGGCAACGTCGAGCACGCCCTGCGCGAATGGGGTCCGGACGCCGAGCTCCCCGCACCGTACGTTTCGGGGCGCGACCTGCTGCGCTTGCTCACCGACAACTGGCGCTTTCTCGGCACCTACGGACCGCACCAGCCGCCGCTCCTGCTCGACGACGCCGCGGGCGCCCCCACGCAGCCGGCGGTCGCCGTCCGCTCGCTCGAAGGGGTCGTCTCGAGCCCCCACGTCGACCACACGCTCGCATCGCTCGCCGAAGCGGGTCTGTCGCTCGACCAGCCGCTCGTAACCCCCGGCCGTCGCACGACCCTCCGCTCGGTGCTCGTGGGCTCGCTCCGATCGTTCCATCTGAACCAGGCGGAGTACGAATGGTCGGCCCTCGCCTACGCGCTCTACCTACCTCCGGTCGCCCGGTGGCGGACGGTCGAGGGGCAGGAGATGACGTTCGATCGCCTGGCCCGGCGGATCGAGCGCGAGGAGCTGCCGCGCGGCGTCTGCTGGGGTAACCACCGCTTGCACGCCCTGGTGGTCTTCCTGCGCATCGACGACCGCATGGCGGCCGACGGCCGGCCGCGGATCCTGTCGCCCGCGGTGCGCAAGGAGGTCGTCGCCTACCTCCGGGCCGCGACCGGACTGCTGGTAGCGCACCAGCACCCGGACGGCTTCTGGAACGGCGAGTGGCCGACGGCGATGCCGCGCGGGGGCGCGCCGTCCGAGGCGGACGGAGACCGGCTGAGCGATCGCCTGATCGCCACCGGGCACGCGCTCGAATGGTGGTCCGTCGCGCCGCGCGAGATCCTGCCGCCGCTCGAAGTCCGCGCCCGGGCCGCGGGCTGGCTCGTGCGCACGGTCGACGGCATGAGCGCCGAGGAGATCCAGCGCGACTTCTCGTTCCTTTCGCACGCCGGCCGCGCCCTCGCCCAGTGGCGCGGCACGGAGCCCGCCGATTGGCTGCCCCAAGGTGCGAGCGGAAGGAGGGCGGGATGAAGGAAGAGGCGGAGGTCCTCGGGCCCCCGCGGCCCTCCCCGCCGTCCGCGGATAGAGGCCGTGCTAGCATGCTTCGATCCGAAACAACGAGCTTCGAGAGGTGTGACGTACGAGGCATGGCGAGCCACGGTCGTCTCGGGTCCGTCGGCCAGCTCGCGCTGGTCCAAGAGAGGGAGCGGCGCCGGATCGCCCGCGGGCTCCACGACGTGGTCGGGCATCCGCTCGCGCTCGCCCGGCTGCAGCTCGCCCAGCTGATCGCGGGCGAGCGGAGCGACGAGCGCCGGGCCGCTCTCTCGCAGGTGGCTGAGTTGCTCGGGCGCGCGGTGGAGGAGACCCGTTCCCTCACCTTCGAGCTGTCGTCGCTCGCGCTGTGCGAGCTGGGCCTCGAGCCCGCCCTCCAGGGGCTCGGCGAGCGGATCGCCGGCCATCAGGGCCTGCGCTTCGTCTGGCGGAGCGACGGCGAGCCCAAGCCGCTCGGCGAAGACGCCGAGACCATCCTCTACCGGGTGGCCGAAGAGCTGCTGGTGAACGCGGCGAAGCACGCGCGCGCCCGCTCGATCGGCGTCTCGGTCGCGCGGGAGCAAGATCGGGTCCGCGTCTGCGTCGAGGACGACGGCGTGGGTTTCGACCCGGCGCTCGCCGAGCCGTGCCTCGGCGGCCTGGGCCTCCCGGGCGTCCGTCAGCTGCTCGGTTCCTTCGGCGGGCGCCTGGAGATCGATTCCTCGTCCGGCGCCGGCAGCCGCGTCTCGGCCCTCGTGCCGATACGGAGCGATCCCTCATGAAAACACGCATCCTGCTCGCCGACGATCACGAAATCCTGCTCGACGGCCTCGCCGCTCTGCTCGCGAAGGAGCCCGATTTCGAGGTCGTCGGCACGGCGCGCGACGGCCGGGAGGCCGTGGAGAAATCGCACGCGCTGCATCCCGACGTGGTGGTGATGGACGTGTCGATGCCCGGCTTGAACGGCATCGACGCGACCCGTCAGATCACGGCCCGGCGCCCGGACGCGAAGGTGCTCTGTTTGTCGGCGCATGCCGAGCCGCAGTTCGTCAAGGCGATGCTCGAGGCGAACGCCGCCGGCTACCTGCTCAAGGATTACTCGCACGAGAGCCTCGTGCGCGCGATCCGCCACGTGATCGTCGGCGAGGTCTACATCTGCCCGCGCGTCGGCCATGCCGTGGTGCGGGCGCTCAAGGCCGATCGCCCGAGCGTCACCTCGACGGTCGAGCCGCTCACCGAGCGCGAGCGCGAGATCCTCCAATTGATCGCCGAGGGGCATTCGACCAAGGAGATCGCCGACCGTCTGTTCCTGAGCATCAAGACGGTCGGCACCCACCGCGAACACCTGATGGAGAAGCTCGGCATCCACTCGGTCGCCGGCCTCACCAAGTACGCGATCCGCGAAGGTCTGACCGATCTGTCCCACGCTTGAGAAGACGGAGCTCCGGCCGGGAGAAATCAGTTTTTTCGCCGTCGAGAATCAGACGATCGCCGATACCTTTGCCCTGCCGTATTTCCTACATTAGACCTGTCCAACGGACAGCGCTTCTCGATCGAAAAAAAGCTTTCCTTCCGGGTTGGCCGCCGGGAGCGGAAAGGGGCGCGCTGTCGGTTCTTTGGCGAGAGGACGTCGCAACCATTGAACCCCCCGAGGGCGGGGAAAGGAGCTTAAACCATGGTACGTAGAGGAAAGAAAGGGCAAGCCGGGTTCATCGTCAGCGCGGAGCTCATCTTCATCCTGACCATCATGCTCTGCTGCGTGGCGATCGGCTGGTCTTCGATCTGCGCCAAGATCATCGGCGAGATCGGCGATCTCGGCGGAGCGATCGGATCGCTCAACCAGAGCTACAGCCTGAGCGGCATGGCGGTCGGGCATCCCACGGATCCCGTCCATCCGACCGACATCGCGACCTGGTCGGGCAGCGCATTCGCCGACACCCAGGACTTCTGCGATCAGGGCGGTCGCTGCGGCGTCCGCATGTGCATCCCGCCGACGCCGGAAGGTCCGCCGCTGCCGTAAGCCGGTTCGCGCTCCTCGGGCCGGCTCGCCGAGCCGGCCTTTCCGGTTTCGAGGGACCGTTGCCTCGGAGCCGGAGAAACGTCTTCGACCCGAAGCGGAAAGGAGAGCAAACCGGTGATCCAACGCGGTAGCACCGAGCGCAAGAGCCAGAGGCAGGCCGGGTTCGTCGCGAGCGCCGAGCTCGTTTTCATCCTGACCCTGATGCTCTGTTGCGTCGCGATCGGCTGGTCTTCGATCTGCGCCAAGCTCATCGGCGAGATCGGCGATCTGGGCGGCGCGATCGGCTCGCTCAACCAGAGCTACTCCCTGAGCGGCATGGCGGTAGGCCATCCCACCGACCCGGTCCATCCGGCCGACGTCGCGACCTGGTCGGGAAGCGCCTTTGCCGACACTCAAGACTTTTGCGATCAAGGCGGACGCTGTGGTGTACGGATGTGCATCCCGCCCACGCCCGAGCTCGTAGGCGACATACCGTAACCTCGTGGCTGGGGCTGGACAGGGCTTGACGACTTTGGACTCCGGCGGGGGCGCGGCCCCCGCCGGGGCCTTTGCAGTTCCTGGCATTGCGCTAAACTGCCGGCTTCCCCATGCGTAGAGAAACCTTTCGAAACGCGGCGGAGAAGCCTTGGGCGCGCATCGCCGTGCTGGTCGCGGCGGTGCTCCTCGTGGTGATCCTGCTCTATCGACAGGTGCAGCGCTTCCGCGGCGACCTCGAGGTCTGGGTGGCCGCGAGCGATCTCGCGCCGGGGACCGAGATCGGCAAGGCCAGCCTCAAATCGGTGCGGGTACGCGAGAGCGAGGTCCCCGGCACGGTGCTGCGCGAGCGGAGCGCGATCGAAGGCAAGCGGCTCGCGCGAGCCAAGCGTGCGGGCACGCCGTTCTTCCGCGCCGATTTCGCGCCGCCCGACCAAGGCCCGGGGCTCGCCGGCATCCTGCCGGAAGGCCGCGTGCTCGTCTTCCTGCCGCTCTCGAGCCTGCCGCTCTCCGAGTTGGTCGAGCAGCTCCGCTTCGGCGATCGGTTCGACGTGGTCGCCTTCGGTCCGCTGCGGAGCGGCGGCCAGGGCGCGGTGCCGCTCGTCCACGACGCGATGTTCGTCGGCTGGGTCTCGGAGCGTCCGCCGGATCCCGCGGCGAAGAAGTCCGACGGCCTGGGAGGCCAGATCGCCGAGGCGCTCGCCAGCTCCTCCGGAGGCAAGGGAGAAAACCCCACGAAATCGCCGTTGCTGCTCGCGGTCCGCCCGTGGGAAGCCCTGCCGCTCGCCGAAGCGCAAGCCGCGGGCGCGCCGCTCTCGCTCGTCCTCCACGGCCGGTCCGAGGTGGAAAAGGGCAAGGTGCTCGAGCTGCCGATGCCGCGCGTCGGCCAGGTCGAGGTCATCGTCGGCGGCCGGCGCGAAACGATCACCGTCGCGGGAGGCCCGCCGTCATGAGCCATCGCCGCTCGATCTGGACTTCATCGTTCCTCGCGCTCGCGGTGAGCGCAGCGTTTTTCCTGTTCGCCGCCCGCCCGACCCGCCCGCAAAACGCGGCGGATCCGGCGCAGGGCTCGGCGGACCCCGCGGATCCCGCGAAGGCCGCGCCGGTCGGCCCTCAGGCCGCCCCCAGCCGGCCGCAGGAGGTCCCGCCCGATCGGCCGCTGAGCGTGGCCGGTCGCCCCACCGATCTCGGCGCGGTCGAAAGCCAGGGCTCGATCCGCGCGCCGATCGGCGTCGGCCGTTTGATCACGCTGTCCCTCGACGTCGAGCGGGTCGCCCTCGCCGACGAGGCGCTCGCGCGGCTCCAGGTCGTCTCCGGGCGCGAGGTTCTGGTCACCGGGCTCCGCACCGGCAAGAGCACGCTGTTCGTCTGGCTCGCGGGAGGGCGCCGCCTGCGCTACGAGGTCGAGGTCGAGCGCGATCTGTCGTTCCTCCGGAAGACGCTCGCCGCCCTCGATCCGCGGATCGTGATCTCGTCGAGCGTCGACGGCTCGGGCGTCGTCCTCTCGGGCGAGGCGCCCGACCGCGAGACCGCGGAGCGCGCTGAGTCGATTGCGAACGCCATGCTCAAAGCGCAGGGAACGGCGGCCTCGGGCGGCGGCGCGGTGCAGGTCGTGAACCTGATCCGCGCGCCGACGTCGACCGCCGCGCCCGACCTCTGGCTCACCGAGGCGCTCGGCGCGATCGATCCGCGCATCCGCTTGCGGCGCATCCAGGTCGGTCCGGAGCCGAACCCCGAGCGCGACTCCTACATCCTCGAAGGGCAGGTCAAGAACACCCAGGCGCTCGCCCGCGCCGTGATCCTCGCCGAGCGGCAGCTCGGCAACGCGGGGGTCCGAGTCGAGTCGCCGGTCCGCGGTTTGAGCTCCGGCCGGACGCGGGTCTTCCCCGGAAACACCGCCACTCCCGCGTCGGGCAGCGCCTCGCTCGCGGCGACCGACCGGCCGGTCGGAGGCCTCGCCGGACAGATCGCGCGGGGCCTGGCGATCACCAGCGAATCCGGCCGGGTGCTCTCGCTGCTCAAGGTCGACGAGCTGCCGCAGGTGATGGTGTCGATCCGCGTCCTGGAGATCGACCGCGCGCGGGCGAAGAAGGCGGGGATCAACTTCCGCGTCGACGGCGACCACTTCTCGCTCGGCAGCTTCCCCGGGCCGCAAGGGCGCCCGCCGCGCCAGCTCGGCGGTATAGCCGACGTCTCGGCGGTCGCCGGCAACCTCGTGCAAAGCTTCGTCGACCGAACGCTCTCGATCGTCTCGGCGGTTGATTTCCTCGAAGACCAGAACGTCGCCCGCGCCGTCTCGGAGCCGAACGTCCTCACCCTCTCGGGCGAGGAGGCATCGGTCTTGGTCGGCGGCGAGGTGCCGATCCCGATCACCACGCTCTCCCAGTCGACCTCCGTGCAGGGCTTCGCGTTTCAGGACTTCGGCGTCCGGCTGGACATCCGGCCGACGGTCGACGAAACGGGAGTGATCGCGCTCGAGGTCGCGCCGAGCATCATCCGGCCGTCGCCCACGCTCGCGGTCGGCGGCGTGCCCGGCTTCCAGGTGCAGAGCGTCCAGACGACGGCGCGCGTCTCGGCAGGGGAGAGCCTCGTGCTCGGCGGTCTCCTGAGCTTCGAAGAGGGGTTCGAGGAATCGCGTCTCCCCGGCCTCGGCAAGCTGCCGCTCTTTCGCTGGCGCAAGAAGAGCCGCCAGCAGCAGGAGCTGCTGTTCGTGATCACGCCGCGCCTCGTCGCTGCCGGGGAGGCCCCCGCCGCCGCGCCAGCCGCGCCCGCAAACGGGGCCGTGGTCGACCTGCCGGATCTCGGCTGGCTCCGTGGAGAAGGCCCGGCGCAATCTACCGAGCCGACCCCCGCGCTCGATCCCGAGGGTCTCCCCCCCGGCTTCCGGCGCGAGCCGCCGCCACCGCGCTGAGGCGAGGACGCGGCGGTGCCTCCCTTCACCTCGTCCGCCGTGAGGCTCTCGCTCGCCGTTGTTCTGCTCGCCGGCTGTACCCCGCCCGAGCGGCGCCACTTCGAGCGGGCGCTCGCCGCCGAGCGCCAGGAGCGCGAGAACTCGACTAGCGACTCTTCTGCCGATCCCCGTGCGACCGCCGAGCGCGAATACCGCGCGGCGATCGCTTCGAACGCCGCGAACGCCGCGAACGCCGCGAACGCCGATCTCGCCCCGGCGTACCTGGGTTTGAGCCGCCTGCTCGTCCGCTCGGGAAAGCTCGTCGAGGTCCTCGCCGTCGCGCGTGCGGGGGTGAGCCGCCTGCCCACGAATCCGGAGCTTCGCGCCTGGTACGGCGACGCGCTCCGTCGCCGACATCGCTTCGCCGAGGCGGAACGGGAGCTTCGTACCGCCCTCGGTTTGCCTGGTGCCGGCGCCTATCCGCGCTACGTGCTCGGGCTTCTGCTGCTCGAAACCGGAAAGCCGCGGGAGGCGCGCCTCCAGCTCCAGCGAGCGACCGCACTCGAGCCGCGCGCCGCCGAGGGGTGGTACCAGCTCGCCAACGCCAGCGACCGCCTCGGCGACGCAGCCGCCCGCGACCGGGCGCTCGCGCGGTTCGATCGTTTGTACGAGCCACGCAAATCTCCGCCGGCTGCGCGGCTTGAACGCTCCGCCGAGCCTTCGTCCGACGCGCGGCCCGCCACGCTGCGGACCGCTTCGACTTCACGCCCCGATCGGGCCCGGCGGCCGAACCTGATCCTGATCTCGATCGATACCCTGCGCGCCGACCGGCTCGGCTGCTACGGCGGCCCTCATCCGACGAGCCCGGCGATCGATGCGCTGGCGCGCGACGGCGTTCGGTTCTCGCGTGCCTACGCCGCCTCGGCCTGGACGCTCCCGTCGCACATGACGATGATGACCGGCCTCTCTCCCTCGGCGCATGGCGTGAATCCCGACCGCGCCCTACTCGCCGGGCGCCAAGAGCCGAGCGCGACCTTCGCGATCGGCGGCTCCCCGCGCCTGCTCACCCTCGCCGAGCGTCTTCGGCGGCTCGGCTATCGCACCGCGGCGATCACCGAGGGAGGATGGGTCGCGGCGCGCTTCGGATTCGATCAGGGCTTCGACCGCTACGTCGCTCAGGAAGACGACGACCTGGACTCGGGCACCCAAAAGCTCGCGCTCGCCTGGCTCGCGAAAGAGGCGACGGGCGAGAACGACCGCGCCTTCGATGCCTCCGATCGCCCGTTCTTCCTCTTTCTCCACACCTACCAGGTCCACCAACCCTACCGGCAGCCGCCGCCGTACGACGCGTTGTTCGTGCCCCCCGGAAGCCGTGGCTACGCCCGAGCCGGCGTGACGCTCGGAATGGCGGACCTCGCCCGATTCCGCGACGGATCGTTTCCAACGCTTGCCTCCGACGTCGAGGCGTTCCGTGCGCGCTACGACGGCGAGATCCGCCACACCGACGATTTCATCGCGCGCCTGATCGCGAGGCTCCGTTCCACCGGCCTCGATCGCGACACGATCGTGCTCCTCACCTCCGACCACGGCGAGGAGCTGTTCGACCACGGAGGCTTCGACCACGGCGACACGCTCTACGACGAGGTGCTCCACGTCCCGCTGATCCTCTGGGGTCCTGGGCGCCTCCCGGCCGGAAGGGAGGTCGAAGCCCCGGTCGGCTCGATCGACGTCACGCCCACCCTCGTGGCGTTGGCCGGCGGAGACCCCTTCGCCCCGAACGCCCCGCCGATCCAGGGGAAAAGCTTGCTGCCGTACTTCGCGGCGAAGCCCGCGGCGTTCGTCGATCGCGACCGGTTCGCCGAAGGTTTCGCGACGGTTTTCCACCACGATCTAGACACCGACGCCTCGGTCCCGCTGGCCTCCGTGCGCCGTGGGGCAAACGTGCTGATCCTCCATCGCGCGAAGCCCGAAAGCGTCGAGCTCTACGACCTCACGAGAGACCCGGGGGAGACCGAAAACCTAACGGGAACGAAACCCGCCCTCGTCGCGGAGTTGCGCGCCGCGCTGGAGGCCTGGACGCGCGAGAACGCGCGGCTTCACGCGTTGTACGGTCAGGCCACGCAGACGGTCGATGCCGAGACGGAGAAGCGGCTGAGGGCGTTGGGGTATCTCTGAGGACTGGCCGTCAGGTTGGCCGAGGCGCGCCGGCTGATCCAGTTGCAAGGCCGCGTTTAGGAGAGCTGAAACACGCTGGGGCACTCCTGGGAGCGCCGAGCACCGGCTCGGCAACAGGGACTTCGCCGGTGGAGCCATGAAAGCGTAGCCGAGGATTTGGAGTGCGGCGGTCTGAGAGCTCTTGCCCAGAGTCGAGATCGGCACCCCCTCTCTCAGTGTTACGCTTTCCGCTGTTTCCGGAAACCTGCGATGAGCGTCGACTTTCTAACCCCGCTGGAGGACCCCTCCGAGTTCGAGGCCCTCTGCCTCGATCTCTGGCGAGAGATCTGGGGTCCGAAAAGCGACGCGCAGAAGAACGGTCGCCTCGGCCAGCCGCAGGCCGGGGTGGACGTCTATGGGCACGACGGCACGGGTTGGGTGGGCGTTCAGTGCAAGCAGAAGAGCGCCCAGGCCGACTCGAAGCTCACTGCGGCGGAGCTGACTCAGGAGGTCAAGAAGGCCCAAGGCTTTTCTCCCTCGCTGAGCTTTTTCATCGTGGCCACGACCGGTCCGCGAGACGTGGCGATTCAAGAGCGCGCGCGGCAGATCCGCGACGCCGGATTTCGGGTCTCGGTCTGGTTCTGGGACGAGATCTGGGAAGCGATCCGGGCGAGGCCGGATCTGCTCCGAAGGGTCGGACCGAAGTACTGGCCTTCGATCTGGCGGACATTTGGAGTGTCGGAGGAGGCAAGCACAAGAAGCGTTGCCGCCGGACCGGGTGGAGCCGCGATCGGTGGAAACGTCCTTGGGAATGTCACGATCTACAACACTCCCCCCGCTGTGCCTTTGGTGCTGGACCGGGGTCCTAGGGTCGCCCCCAGCCGCCTCACCCACGTGGCCGAAGATCTAATCGGCCGAGAGAAAGAACGCGCCGCCCTCGACGCCGCGTGGGCCGATCCGAACGTCCGCGTCGTGACCCTCGTCGCCTGGGGCGGCGTCGGGAAGACCTCGCTGGTCGGCAAGTGGGCGGCCGAGAAAGACCTCGGCGGGGCGGATTATTTCGACTGGTCGTTCTACAGCCAGGGTACCAAGGAAGAAGGCTCGGCCACCGGTGAGCCGTTCGTTAACGCGGCGTTGCGGTTCTTCGGCGATGTGGAGGGAGAGAAGATCGCGGCCAGTTCGATGTCCTCTTGGGAAAAGGCAGCGAAGCTCGCCGGGCTCATCGGGAAGAGGAAGGCGCTCTTGGTCCTCGACGGCCTGGAGCCTCTCCAATATCCAGTATCGAGCCCGCTGGCCGGGCAGTTGAAAGATCCTGGACTGCAAGCCCTGTTGGGAGGCCTCGCGGCAAACAACCCAGGCCTTTGCGTCGTGACGACCCGCGAGAGCGTAAAGGGTATTCCGAAGTTCAACTCGGCCTCGACACCTGAATGGTCGCTGGAGGGTTTGAGCACCGATGCGGGTATCGCGCTGCTCAAGAAGCTCGGCGTCTGGGGCTCGGGGGAGGATTTCGAAAAGCTGATCGAAGACGTGAAAGGCCACGCCCTCACGATCAACCTGCTCGGGACGTACCTCGCGAAAGCGCACAAAGGCGACGTTCGGAAGCGAGACGTGGTGAAGCTGGAGAAGGCGGATGCCAAAGTCCAAGGCCGTCACGCGTTCCGGGTGATCGGGGCCTATGAGCGTTTGTTGATCACCGAGGGAGAAGAGGGCGCTCGGCAGCTTGCCATCCTGCGGCTGCTCGGCCTCTTCGACCGCCCGGCGGACGGGGGATGCGTGAAGGCGCTTCGCCAGGAGCCGGCGATTGCTGGGCTGACGGATGCGCTCGTGGAGCTCGTCGACGAGGACTGGAACTTTGCCGTCGACGCCCTGACCGGATGCGGCCTCCTCTCGCTTTCGACCGACGCGAAGACCGGCCGGGCCGAGATCCTCGACGCCCATCCACTCGTCCGCGAGTACTTCGCCGAGCGGCTCAAGACGAAGAACCCGGAAGCCTGGCGGTCCGCGCACGGCCGGCTTTTCGAGCACCTGCGGGATTCGAGCCCTCATCAGCCCGACACGCTCGAAGGTCTCCAGCCTCTCTACCAGGCCGTCGCCCACGGCTGCCATGCGGGGCGGCAGCAGGAGGCATGTGACGGGATCTACTGGGATCGCATCTCGCGCGGGGCGGCAGCGTTCGTCGTGAGTAAGCTCGGAGCCTTCGGCGCCGACCTGGGGGCCGTGGCCTGCTTTTTCGATCCCCCCTGGGGCCGCGTCTCGTCCGCCCTCTCCGAAGCCGACCACGCTTGGCTGCTGAACCAGGCCGCCTTCCGCCTGCGCGCCCTGGGACGGCTGACCGAGGCCCTGGAGCCGATGCGGATCTCCATGGAGATGGATGTCAATCGAGGTGAATGGAATGGAGCCGCCGTCAGCGCCTCCAACCTGAGCGAGCTGGAGCTGACGCTGGGAGAGATCGCCCAGTCCGCGGAGGACGCGGCGCGCTCCGTGACCTTCGCCGACCAAAGCGAGGATGCCTTTCTAAGGATGGCCTTCCGCACGGCGCACGCCGACACGCTGCACCAGTCGGGCCGAGGAGGTGAGTCGCGATCGCTGTTCGCCGCGGCGGAGAGGATACAGGCCGAGTTTCAGGCGGAATACCCGCGGCTCTACTCGTTCGCAGGCTTCCGGTACTGCGACCTTCTGCTCGGCGAGGCCGAGCGTGCGGCGGTTCGGAAAGGGAGAACGGAATCGGTGGGGGCGGAGCTCTTCGACGCGATCCGCGAGGTCGAGGAGCGGGCGGCGGAGACGCTGGAATGGGTCACACCCCAGAACTGGCTTCTCGACATCGCCCTCGACCACCTAACCCTCAGCCGCGCCGCGCTCTATCGATCGATCCTGGAGGGCACGAACCCCGCCGCCGCGAAACCTGAGATCGAGTCAGCCCTGGACGATCTCCGCCGCGCAGGCACTTTCGAATTCATCGTTCGGGGCCTGCTCACCCGCTCCTGGCTGCATTTCGAAATGGGCCACCCCGAGGCCGCCCGCGCCGACCTGGACGAAGCGCAAGAAATCGCGGAGCGCGGCCCGATGCGGCTGTCTCTTGCCGACATCGCGCTCTATCGCGGCCGGATGTTCCACGACCGAGCCGCACTCGCGGAGGCGCGCCGATTGATTGAGAAGCACGGCTACGGCCGGCGCTTGGGGGAGCTGGAAGACGCCGAGGTTCTCCTGGGACCGCTGAGCACCAGCTCGGCAACGGGGGCTTCGCCGGCCGAGGCGTAGAGTCGGAGCCGAGACATTTTGGAGTGCGGCGACGTGTCGCCGCGCACCACGATCCGTTACGGAGAAGTTCTGCCCCCGAGCGGCGAGCTTTGCGCGAGCGGCACCCTTCCCCCCGCTCGCTGCCCCCTCCCCGCCGCCCGCTGTGCACCGCTGCACAGGCCGTTGCAACGGTACACCGCTCAGTGCACCGCGGCACAACCCGGTGCACCGGTGCATTTTCGTTTTGTAGCGGTGCTCTGGTGTTTTGCAGAGGTGCTCCAGGACATTGCAGTGGTACATAACCATTTTGAAGAGGTGCGCGGCCGGATTGCTGCGGTGCATCGTCCCAGTGCACCGGTGCGCTGGTGTTTTGCAGCGGTGCACTCCCGCGGTGCACCGGTGCCCGCGGACTTTGCGGCGGTGCATTCTCGCTGCGCACCGCTGCATTCCGATTTTGCAGAGGCGCAATCTTCCAGCGCACCGCTGCGCTGATCCTCTGTAGCGGTACACAGCCGGAATTCACAGGGGCACAGCGTTTTGCATCCGCACCCCGACAGAAGAATCCATCTTCCTCTTAGCGCGGAACGACGACCCGCACGCTACGGCCCGCGGCGACGCTCCACCGCCGAGGCGCCCTCAACCTCCGCTCCGGTTCCCGCAGGCTGGGGCCTGGTGCGCCGACCGCGGGGTCGTCCACTCGAAGAGTCCCGCCACGTCCTCGGTCTCTACTCTCCGTGCGTCTCCCTTCGCCCGGGGCTTTCCTGGAACCTTCGGGCTCCCGCCTGGAAGCGGTCGAGGACCTCGAGGGTTCGAGCTTGCCAAGAGAATGCGGGATTCGATCGGAGGAGCGCCGCCGTGCGGCGGTCGCGATCGAGGCAGGCGACGGATCGCTCGATGCGGGCAAGCTCGTGCGTCGCCTCCGGCGTGCCGGCGTCGGCCTGGATTCTCCCCGTGGCCAGCGCTCGGTCCACCCGCCGGACGCAACGGCAGGGCGCCTCGGCCGCGACGAGGCCGCAGTGGCGCTGGGTGAACGCGACGACCATTGCGCGGGCGCGGCGCAGTCGCTGGCGGTAGGCGGCGGGCGCGATTTCGAGCACCTCCGCGGCTTCGAGGTCGGACAGCTCGTACACGTCCGCGAGGACGTAGGCCGCGCGGAGAGGCCGGCTCAGACAGGTGAGCAGGGCGAGCGTGCAGCCGATCTTGACCTGCGCCGCGAGGGCGTTGCGCTGGGGATCGACCGCGGCGTCGTCGGGAAGATCCGCGAGCCCATCCATCAGATCGGCGCCGAACGAGCGGAAGGTGAGGCGCATCGACTCGATGCGCCCCTTCGTCCGCTCCTGGATCAAATGTCGCGTGGCCACGCGCAGTGCCCAGCCCCCGAAGGCGCCGAGATCTCGCAAGCCGCCCAGGTGGGTGAGGATCTTGATCACGATCTCCTGCGCGGCGTCCTCAGCGTCGGCGGAATCGGCCAACATGCGCAGCGCGAGGTTGAACATCGGCCGCTGGAGGGCGCCGACGAGCTCCTCCAGGGCGGCGCGGTTCCCCTGCCGCGCCGCCTCGACCGTGGCCTCGTCCACTTGGATCATCGCGTCTCCAGGAGGGCTTTGAGCCGCACCAACTCCTCCGCGAGAGTCTGTCGTTGCGCGTCGAGCGCGCCTTCGAGCGCTTCGAGCGGAACCGGCGGCGCCATCAAGACGAAAGAGTAGACGCATCGTGTCGCGCCGTCCGCCGTGACGCGCGAATAGGCGGACGCGACCGCGCCGTCCGGGAACGTCATCGACCAGTCGATCGTGCCGGTCTCGCGATCGGCCGCGGTCTTCAACCGAATATCCATCTCACCCGCGGGCGTGCGCAGCGTCGCCCGGGCCGCGTCCGCGGCGGCGAAGGCGCTGGTCCAGCGCGGAAGGTTCTCCGGAGCCGCGATGAACTCGAAAGCGCGCCGGCTCGGCACGGCGAGCGATACGGATTGAACGTCGTGGGTCTTCATTCTCGTCTCCCTGGATCTTCTTTTTGAACGCCGCGGGATCGCGGCCCTCTGCGATCTAAGGAGGGTTCGACGAAGCGGTTTGTGACATCGCCCCCGGCTACTCGAAGTACCCCCCCACGTCCACGATCACGTGGACCGTCCCCGAGCCGAGCACGAAAGCCGACGCCGCGTAGGTTCCGTCGCCGTCGGCGGAGAGGCGGACCACCGCGTTGTTGGTCCGCGTCTGGCCGGCGGCGAAGTTGAGGGTCGCGACCCCCGGGGCCGCTCCGTCTCCCGGGTAGAGGGTGAGGAAGCCGAGCGCGGTGGGCGACGTCACCGTGACGTTCGCGGCGATCGCGGTCGCCGTCGGCGGGACGCCGCAGAGGCCTTGCGCGGGCCGGATGCGCGGCGCGCCGGAGGCGAGCGGTCCCGCTCCGTCGCCTCGGCTGTCGTAGAGGCGGCAGGGGGAGACGGTGAAGTATTGGCCCAGGTTCGGGTTTTTCGCCGCGAAGACGTCGAGCGCTCCGTTGCGGTCGTCGGCCACCAGGTCGGTCGAATTCGAGGCGAAGACCACGACGCTGCCGTCGGCGCTGATCTGCGGGTTGAGCGAGGTCCCCACCGGACCGGAGGCGGGAAAGACCGCCGGGCTCAAGAGCGCGTTCGTGGCGTGGAACCGATCGAAGAGAAAGACGTTCGTCCGCGCGGGCGCCCCGGCGGCGAGCGGCGCGGCGCTCGTGAAGGCGACGAACCGGCCGTCGGCGGCGATCGACGGCGGGCTCCCCGCGTCGACGCCGAGCGCGGTGAGCGGTGCGCCGACGGCGTGGCTCGCGAGGGTGCTCGAATCGGCGATCCGGTCGTAGAGGAAGAGGTCGGCCGCGCCG
>JBGAGQ010000004.1:0-201850 GCA_044226625.1 Thermoanaerobaculia bacterium | reverse complement strand
CCGAGCGCGTCCTGTTGCTCCAAATCGAGGAAGCGCTGCGGCGCGTCGACGAGGGGACCTACGGTCGTTGCTCGAGCTGCGGCAACCCCATCGCGCTCCCGCGCCTCGAGGCGGTTCCGTGGGCGCGCTACTGCATCGACTGCCAAGAGCTGGCGGAAAAGGGCCTGCTCGGCGACTCCGACTGATCGGACCACGGATCGATTCGCCGGACGGTGATCCGTCCGGCCTCCCCGCCGGATGCCCATCACCGTCGATCGACTGCTCGCGAATCTAGAGGCCGCGGCGCCTCCCGCCGTGGCCTTGGTGATCGGCGATCTCACCCTCGCCGAAGCCGGCGCCCAAAGGATCGCCGACCGGATCGCCGAACGAACCGGTTGTGCCGTCGAAACCCACCGCCACCCCCCAGGAGTCGATGCGATCCTCGCGGATCTGAGGACTTACTCCCTCTTTTCCGCGGGGAAGGTCGCGCTGGTGATCGATACGGCGCTGCTCGCCGATCGATCGGTCGCGGCGGCCCTGATCGACGACGTTCGCGAGGTCCTGCCGATCTCCGGCGGGGGAGAGCGACCCCTGTCTGGGAAAGAGCGGCTCGGGGCGGCGCGTCTGCTCCAGGCGCTGCGCCTGTTCGAGATCGACCCGTATTCGGGAAACGCCGCGGACCGGGTGGCCGAGCTGCCCGACTGGACCCTCGAGGGGGCGAGCGGCCGGCGGAAAGGGAAGAAGGGGAACGAGGAGCTTCTGGCCGGCCTGGCCGCGCTCCTCGAAGCGGCGCGCCGAGAGGACCTGCAAGGTTGGGCGGAGGGGAGCGCGGCGATCCTGTCCGAGGTGGTCCGAGCGGGCTTACCGGCGGGGCATTGCCTGGTTCTCGCCGAGCGCGCCGTGGCGGAAGGCCATCCGATCGTCGACGCGCTCGAAGAGCGGAACGCCGTGGTCCGGCTGGCCGAGATCGAGTCCGATCGCGGGAGCTGGCAAGGGCTCGACACGCTCGCGGCGGAGCTTTCGCGTCAGACGGGGGTCGGCATCTCGGGTGACGCTATGGCCGAGCTGGCGCGCCGGACCTTGCGCCAGGGAGAGCGGCGGAAGGAGGGGGGCGTGGCCGAGGCCGAGTCGTCCTCGCGCCTCGCCGGCGAATTCCGCAAGCTCGCAAACCTCGCGGGGCCAGGGGGCCGAATCGACCGCAAGATGGTCGAGGAGAACACCGAAGACCGCGGCGAGGAGGACGTCTGGCAGATACTCGACGCGATCGGCGGAGGTCGGGCCGGAGAGGCTCTCGACCGGCTGTCGCGGCTGCTCGCGGCGGCGGAGGAGCCGGTCGCGGCACGTCTCTCCTTCTTCGGCCTGCTCGCGGCCTATTGCCGACAGCTCACCGCCGTGGCCGGCATGCTCCGGCTCTCGGGGTCGTCGCCGGGCGAGACGAACTACCCGCGCTTCAAGGAAAAGGTGGCTCCGGCGCTGCAACGCGAGCTTCCGGGCGGAGGGAAGAATCCCCTGGCGGGTCTCCATCCCTTCCGGCTGCACAAGGCTTACCTCGCAGCGTCCCGTTTGCCGATCGAGCTCGCCTCGCGGCTGCCGGCCGAGGTGCTCGACACGGAGCTTCAGATCAAAGGGGAAAGCCGCGATCCGGACGTCGCCCTCGCCCGGCTCGTGACGTTGCTCGCGGGCGCGGCCTCGGCTCCCGGCCCGTTCTCTTCCCGGCCCTCCCGCTCCGGCGCCTCAGCCCCGGCCGGGTACGGCGTTCGGAAACCCTAACTCCAGCTTGAGTCGGCGGAAGGTCGCGAGCAGGCGATCGCGCTCGGCGTTCTCCAGGTAGTCCCGACGTCCGAACAGGCGGCGGTAGCGGGCCGTGAGCTGCGGAAACTCCTGCTCGATCCAGGGGATGAACCGCGCGCGGGCGGTCGGCTTCAGATAGAGCGCGGCGCCGTGGACGTCGCTCGCCCCCGCGTCGCGAGCGGCGAGGAGCAGGGGCCGTAGCTCCGCTTCCGAATCGTTGACTCCGGGGAGGATGGGCATGCAGAACACCTCGGTCTGGATGCCTGCGGCGGCTAGGCGTTTGACGGTCCGCAGGCGCGCTCGCGGATCGGGGGCGTACGGCTCCATCCGCCGGGCGAGCTTCGAATCGACGGTGGTGATCGTGCAATGGACCGAGATCGAATGTCGGGCGTCGAGCTCGGTGAGCAGATCGAGGTCGCGCAGGACGAGCGGCGACTTCGTCGTGATCGAGAGATTGAGCCCCTCGACCCGGGTGAAGATCTCGAGCAGGGAGCGGGTGACGCGGTGGTGCCGCTCGGCAGGTTGATAGGGGTCGGTCGCGGTTCCGATCGCGATCGGCTGCCCCGCGAGCGCCGCTCTCTTGAGCTTCTTGAGCAGCGACTCGGCGGCTCCCTCCTTGACGAAGATCTTCCGCTCGAAATCTTCCCAGCGTCCGAGATCGAAGAAGTCGTGGGTGTAGCGCGCGTAGCAGTAGGTGCAGCCGAACTCGCATCCCCGGTAGGGGTTGACCGTCCAGGTGAACGGCATCCGCTCGGCCGTGCAGCGGTTGAGGATCTCGCGGATCGGGAGCTGGAAGTATTCGACGCCCGCGCGGCTGCGAACGGCTTCGGCATCGGGGTCCGGACGGCCCAGGGGGCGATAGGCGGGGAAGATCGGAAGGAGCGCTTGCGCCGACATACGCTCTGTTTACGCCTAATTCTTCCCGTTGTCAAGAGAAATTTGCGCCGGACTTACGCCTTCTCGGGTGGATCGCGGCTGGCCGCAGGGGGAGCTGGGGGGCGTCGATCAGTCGCCGAGATCGAACAGCGATCGGGGCTCGGGCTTTTCGTCGGCCGGCTCGCTCGCCTTGCCGTCGGATCGGTGGGCGGCCAGGATCGAGCCGATGCTCGCGAGGGTCGTCGGTGTTTCGCGCCGAGGGGGATGCGGTCCGGTTCGCGATGGGGTACCGGACGGACCGGCGAAGCCGGGAGACGTGACGGGAGCTTCGGATCCTGCCGCGGATCCCGCTGGCGTCACCTCGTTCTCGGCCGACGCCGGTTGGGGGGCTCCGGGCAGATACATATGGCGGCCGAGGCCGCGGAGGAACGGCATGCCGGGCTGGTTCTCGCGCGCCGTGCGCAGCTGGTTGAGCTTCGAATCGAGATCGTCGATGAAGTGGAGGGCGACCGCTTCGACCGTCATCGGCTCGACCGGCGAGGCGAACTCCTTCTTCCCTTGGTGAGAGAGAACCAGGTGCTCCAGGTGCAGCTTCAGATCCTCGGGAAAGTCGGGGATCGCGGCGCAGCGATCCCGCAGCAGGTCGCGGCCGATCACGACGTGTCCGATCAGGCGGCCGACCAGCGTGTAGTCGTTCGCCGGCATGGCTCCGAGCTCGTAGAGCTTGCCCAGGTCGTGGAACAGGACACCGATCAGCAGCAGGTCGCGGTCGATCTCGCGAAAGTGGCCGGCGACGGCGACGGCGAGCTCGCCCATCGAGACCATGTGCTCGAGCAGGCCGCCGCGATAGGCGTGGTGCATTCCCTTGGCCGCCGGGTGCTCCCGGAGAGAGGTGCCGTGGTGCGCCAGGGTCTCGCTCCCCAGGCGGCGCAGGATCGGGCGCTCCACCTGCTCGGTCACCAGAAAAGTTAGACGCCGCCAGAGGTCGTCGATGTCCTCGCGCGTGGACGGCACGAGCAGCGATTCGTCGAACCCGTGCTTGCGATCCTCGTCGGTCGCTTCGCGGCATTCGTCGATCGTGATCTGGAGCTGGTCCTTGTAGTTCTTCACCTGGCCGCGGAACGCGATGAACCGATGCAGCTCGAACTGCCCCTGCATCGCCGGGCTGTCGGCCCAGATCTTCGCCGGCATCGCACCCGAGGCGTCCGAGACCTCCAGGTCCATGAACGACTTGCCGTTCTTGTCCTGCCGCACCTCTTTCTTGGTCAGCAGGGCAAACCCTTGGACGGTGTCGCCCGATTGCCAGGAGCGCACGGGAAGATTCTTCTTGGCTGCCACGACGGAGAAACATACCATCCCGCGTGCCGACTCCCGGCTGCCGAACCGCCCTCCGAGCCCAACGAAAGAGCCTCACATGCTGGCACCGACAGTGCATTTCGAACGGATGATGCGTTTCCTAGCGCGTTGGGCGATGTTCGGGGTCGCCGCCGGTCTCTCCCTTCCGGCGGTGGCCCAACCCCCCTCCGATCCCCTCTCGCTCCCCGAAGAACAGCGGGCTTTTCTCCAGGATGGCCCCGCGCTCCTGATGCCGAAGGCCGACCGCGACGGCTTCGTCGACCTCGATGAGGCGGCTCGAGCCGACCTGATGCGCGGGTTCTTCGCGGATCCCGATCCGACCACGGGGATCAACGAGCTCGCGGCCGCGATCGAGCGGCGCCAGCGCGTTGCGCTGTCGGAGTATCCGACGCCGCTCGACGTGCGCTCGCAGCTACTATTCCTCAACGGAACGCCGGACAAAAAGATCGTCATCGATTGCGCCTTCGCCTTCAAACCGATCGAGATCTGGGTCTACGGCGCGGGGGCCGCCCGGAACGCGAAGGTGAACCCGACTGCCGCGGTAGCGACCGGCTCGGCGGATCCGACGGGCGTTGCCGACTCGACCGGCTCGGCCGGGGCGACCGACGACGACTCGAGCCCAGGGGACGACGAGAACACCCTGCCCATCCGGTTGAAAAAGGATGAGCTCAAGGGCCGCGTCCTCGTGTACCAGCCGGGAGTCGGCGAGCCCTGGAGAGCGTGGCGGCCGATCGACGGAAAGCGCGTCCTCTATACCGAGGAAATGGCCTTCTGGCTCGGCGAGTGGGAAGCTTTCCGGGGACGCTCCTCGGTCAAACGATTCGACCTCCAAGCGTGCAAGCAGACTCCGATCGTCGATCGTGCGACGGGCGTTTCGGGGCTCTCGGGCCGCTGGAAGGACAAGGGCGTCGAGAAGAACCCGGACGGATCGACCACCCGTTACATCCACGCCTACGCGGAGCGGCCCTGGCCCTGGGGCCGCGCGACCAAGCCGGAAGGCCTTCTCGATCCGCCGACCGACAAACTCGCCTGGAGCCTCGGGGTCCTGACGACGGAAACCTCGCCGATTCCGCCGAAGCTCGAGCTCGCGGGGATCGACGTCGACTACCCGCGGTTGGAAGGGCAGCGGATGGTCGTTCGAGCGGTGGTCCGCCTGAAGCCGGCGGCGCCCCTCCAGTCGGTGGTCGACGGCAACCGGACGATCTACAAGCTCACCGCCCAGGGCGTGGTCGAGCTCGCGGGACGTCCCTTCTCGGAGATGCGGGTGCGTTTCCGCGCGCCGGTCGGAAGCGGCGACGCGCCGCTTTCTTTGGCGCTCGAGACGCCTTTGCGTTCGGGCCAGACCTACCTGCTGCGGCTCCACCTGAGCGACGACACGGGGGGAGGCGAGGTAAGCGTGGTTCGGACCGTCGCCGTGCCGGCGACGCCTGAAGACCGGCTCGGAAACCTCGACCCCCTGGCGGGTGAATTACCGCCGCCGCCGATCGCGGCCGACGCCGTGCTGCTCGTGCCGCCGTCCGACGAGGTGGCGCTCGGCCTCTGGCGCGCCGAGGCGCTGGTCGCCGGCTCCCGCATCGTGAAGGTCATCTTCAAGGTCGACGGCGAATCGCAGCTCGTGCGCACCCGGCCGCCCTACGAGGCGGAGGTGCGTCTGTCGTCCACCCCGCGCGAGCAGACGATCCGCGCCGAGGGGTACGACGCCGAGGGTGCCCTGGTCGCCGCCGATCAGTTCGTGATCAACCGGGCGCGCGGAGCGTTCGTCATCGAGATCCTCGAACCGGCCGACCGGGCGAAGGTCCCCGCCGGACCGTTCTCGGCCTCCGCAGACGTGGTGCCGCCGGAGGGTCGAAAAATCGAATCGGTCGAGTTCAAGCTGGACGACCAGTCGGTGGCGACGCTCTCCAAACCCCCGTGGAAGACGAAAATCGTCCTACCGAAGGGGGGAGACCTCGCGTACCTCTCGGTTGTCGCGACGCTCGACGACGGCACGCACTCCGAGGCGGTGCGTCTGCTCAACGCGCCGGAAGATTTCACCGAGGTGAACGTCGACCTGATCGAGGTGTTCGCCGCGGTGACCGACGGCTCGGGCCAGATCGTCGAGGGGCTCTCCGAAGGGGATTTCTCGATCACCGAGAACGGCCGGCCGCAGGCGCTGCAGAAGTTCGAGCCGGTGGGGAATCTGCCGCTCATCCTCGGGCTCACGCTCGACGTCTCGGGATCGATGGAGAGCTCGCTCTCCGAGGCCGAAGGTGCCGCCGCCGGCTTCCTGGATCGCCTGGTCAAGCCGAAAGATCGCGTATTCGCGGTCTCGTTCTCGGATCGGCCGAACCTGCTGATCTCGCCCACCGACGATCTTGGAGCGGTCCGTTCCGCGATCGAATCGCAGCGGGCGCTCGGAGGCACGGCGCTCCACGACGCGCTCGTCGCCTCGCTGTTCTATTTCCGCGGCCAGCGCGGGCAAAAAGCTCTGGTCCTTCTCAGCGACGGCGACGACACCAATTCGAAGCTCGCCTGGAAAGACACGCTGGAGTACGCCAAAAGCAGCGGGGTCGCGGTCTACGCGATCGGCCTGAACGTCAGCCGGCTCGATCTGTCGATCCGCGGCAAGCTGAACGCTCTGGCGGAGGAGACCGGAGGCCGGGCGTTCTACATCGACAAGGCCGCCGAGCTCGCCGGCGCCTATTCTGAAATCGAGAAGGAGCTGCGCAGCCGCTACCTGCTCGCCTACCCTTCGGACCAGGACGTCGGCCGAGAGGGTTTCCGCAAGATCGAGGTCGAGCTCAAGAAACGGGGGCTCAAAGCGCGGGTGGCGCGGGGCTACTACCCGTAGGAGGCGCCTTCCTTCGGCATCTCGTGCAATGTGGAAAGCGGCGACCGAGGGCGCCGCTTCGAACGGTGGGCCGTTGCGCTCGGCTCAGGGGCACTCGCACTCAGTGGGTTTGCCGGACGGCGGATCGCACCCCCAGCAGACCGTTTGGCAGGAATTCGTGCAGTCTTCGACACTGGCTGGGCAGGTGCAGGAAAGGAAGTAGTTGCTCCACCCGCCTGCGGCCCTGGTAAGGCGCGCGCGGTCCAGTCGAACCAGGGTTTCCCGGTGGAGCCTGAGCTTGCTCTTCTTCATCCGATATCTCTCCGAAAAGACCGACGGTGAACGGATGTCGCCTTCGGATCCGAACGGCGGACCCGGACGCGACGGCATGACCCCCTACTAGAGCTTTGTGAAGAAACCTCCCACAACGGGACAGAAGGAGCCGGGCCCTCCCGATTCGAATCGAGGAGGCGGAGGGTCCGGTGGAGCGGCACGGACGGCAGAGCGATTTCGGTTCGATCCGGGTGCGAGCAGACGCCTGGGCGCGAGATCGCCCCCCGCCTGCTACAATGTGCGGTTCGGGGCGCCCGTCGCCCCACCCTCTAGGCAGCCTTTTCTACAGACGGCCGGCGCCTGTTTTCCGGGCGATCTTGCGAACCGGCCGAAGGAATTCCAGGACATGGCACGACGGATCAACAATCGTTTGTTCTATTTCACGATCGAGGACGAGGGGATCTTGGCCGAGGCTTTCGCCCAGTTCGAGCACGAGATCTACGCCATCACCTACAAGGTGATGGGGAGCGAGGACGTGTTCGTCGCGACCAGCGAGACGCGCGACGCGATGGATCGCCACGACATCCCCTACAACCTCCTTGCGGAAGAGGACGGCAGCCGCCTCGGCGTCTTCCACTCGCCGCTTTCGCGCGAAGAGCTGTCCGACTACGAGGACGCGCTCCGCGCCTTGACGCTCGCCACGCGCTCGATCGGGATCGCCTGCGTGGGGATCAACGGCGAGGCGAATCTCGGGTTCGACCTCTCGCCCGACGGGGCGAAGAGCTACACCTATTTCACCGCACCCGCGGGGCACACGTTCATCTGGCGGACCTTCAAGGAGCGCCAGGAGGCGATCGACTTCCTCTCGAAGCTCACGATCGGCGAGAAAAAGGCGGTCGAGTGGGCCGAGTCGCTGCCGCTCGCCTCGGCCAAAGAGCTGAAGTCGTACCACTGAGGTTTCGTGAGGGCTCGGTCGCTCGAAATCGCCTGGCCGTCGGCTCGATGAACCGATCTCTGTTCGACGGCTCGGAACCCACCTACAGCGTCTCGTTGCTCTGCGGCGAGATCCGCGACGTCCTCGGCGAGGCGTTCGGAGCCGTCTGGGTGGCCGGGGAGGCGCAGCGCGTCAAGCTCTCCTCGCGCGGTCACCTCTACTTCGAGCTGGTCGAAAAAGGGGAGCGCGACGACATCGTCGGTCGGTTGGAGGCGGTCATTTGGAAGACCGACCTCCTCCGGCTCCGCCGGATGCTCGGCGCTTCGGGTCAGGAGATCGCCGATGGCGTGATGCTCCGCTGCCGGGTCGCGGTCGATTTCTACGCGCCGGGTGGGCGGCTCCAGCTCACGGTCAAAGACGTCGATCCCGTCTTCTCGCTCGGCCATCTCGAGCGCCGGCGCCGCGAGACGCTGGCGGCGCTCGAAGCGGCGGGGCTGATCGAGCGCAACCGTTCGCTGCCGCTGGCCGACCTGCCGCTGCGGATCGCCCTGATCACCTCGGAAGGAAGCGCGGCCTACCACGACTTCCTGTCGGGGCTGGTCGAGAGCGGCTACGGTTTCCGCGTGCTGTTCTTTCACGCGGCGGTCCAAGGCAGAGAGGCCGAGCGCGAGATCGTGTCGGCGCTCGCGGCGCTCGCGGGGCTCGATCTCGACGCCGCGGTGCTCATCCGCGGCGGCGGCTCCCGCTCGGACCTCGCCGTGTTCGACGGCCGGGCGCTCGCCGAGGCGGTCGCGCGCGCGCCGTTTCCGGTGCTCTCCGGCCTAGGTCACGAGATCGACCAGTCGATCGCGGACCTCGTCGCCCACACGGCGCTCAAGACGCCGACCAAGGTCGCGGAATTCTTGGTCGAGCGGCTGGCCCGGCAAGAGCAGCGATGGATCGACGCGAAGCGCCGGTTGATGCGCGAGGCGGAGGAGCCGCTCCATCGCGCGCGGGAGCGCCTGGCCGGCGCCGAGCGGGGGATCGCGCTCGGCCGGATGCGCCTCGCCGCCGCCTCGCGGCGTCTCAGTGAGATCGCCCGCGCCCTCGCCGGTTTCGGCCGAGGCACCCTGCGTTTCGCGGCCCGCCGCGTCCGGTCGGCCGAGACCTCGCTGGTCCAGGCCGCGCCGGTCCGCCTCGCCCGCGCCGAGGTCCGGCGCGCGGCGATCGCGGAACGGGCGGCGGCGCGCGCCAAGGGGCGCCTGCGCGAAGTGACGGCCCGTCTTCAAGGGCTCGAGCGTCTCTGCGCGAGCCTGGGTCCCGAGCGGACGCTGGAGCGCGGTTTCGGCATCACGCGCGACGCCGCCGGCCGCCTGGTGCGGGATCCCCTGCAGGCTCCTCGAGGAACCCAACTCACGACCCGACTCGCCCGCGGCCTGCTGCGCAGCCGCGCGGAGGAATCATGAAGCTACCCTTCGAAGAAGAGACCGGCGCCCCCGCCGCAACGGTTACTGACCCGGCCGAAACGCCGAGCTTCCGCGTCGCCATGGAAGAGCTCGAAGCGATCCTCGAGAAGATCGAAAGCGAAGAGATCGACGTCGACGAGCTGGCCGCCGAGCTCCGCCGCGCCACCGAGCTCCTGGAGCTCTGCCGCGGCAAGATCCGCAAGGCCGAGGTCGAAGTGACCCAGATCGTCCAGAGCTTGGAGGGGGAGGAGGACTAGGGGCGAGCCTCTCGGGATGTTGAACTGCCGCGAGACGCAGAGCAGCAGCTCATCCTGGTCCAAGCGCGATCCTCCGCGAGACCTCCGCCTGGACTTGCTCCTCGGACCAATCGGGGTGTTCCGCGGAAAGGTGGCCGGTGAGCATCCGGCGGGCGGCGAGAAACATCCGGTTTGCCACCGCAAGCCTTTCGACGCCCGTCATGGACCGGAGAATGGGAACCATGGCGTCGTCGATCGATTCGATCTTGGCCGGTAACGGACGCGACATGGCGGCATGCTACGCCGCCTCGCACCCGGCTGCCAGCCCGCTGCGGCGGGCCCCTGCGATTGACACACCGCGGCATCGATCCTACGATCAGGTTCGGTTTATGCCGCGTAGCGGCAATTCGCGGATCAACCCACTCCGTTCGGAGGATCGCCCGTGACCATCCCCCTCGAAACCCCCGACGTAGGAACCTCCGAGCGTGCCGCTCCCGGGCGGATGGTCGTCGAGGACGGCCTCGCCTGGTTGGTGTTGGACGAGCCGAGCAAGAAGGTCAATACGCTCTCCTCTCGAGCCATGAGCTGGCTGGGCGAGCAGCTCGGCCGGCTGCGCGACGATCCGCCCGCCGGGCTGGTGATCGTCTCGGGCAAGGCCGACTCGTTCGTCGCCGGGGCGGATCTCGAGGAGCTCGGGACGCTCGAAGATTCCGAGGCGGTAGTCGAGCTCCTCCAGCGGGGGCACGAACTGATCGGCCGTCTTGTCGCCCTTCCGTTTCCCACCGTCGCCGCGATCCACGGTTCCTGCCTGGGCGGCGGGCTCGAGCTGGCGCTCGCCTGCAAGTTCCGGGTGGCGACCCAGCATCCCAAGACGAAGCTCGGCCTTCCGGAGGTACAGCTCGGCTTGATCCCCGGGCTCGGCGGCACCCAGCGCCTGCCGCGCCTGATCGGCGTACCGGCAGCACTCGACCTGATCCTCACCGGCCGCCAGGTCGATGCGCGCAAAGCGCAGAAGCTCGGGCTGGTCGACGAGATCTGCCACCCGGCCGATCTCCGGGCGGCGGCTTCGAAGCTCGCGCGTGCTTCGGCCTCGATGCGGATCGGTATCGAAAAGCGTCGCGGCAAGGGCCAGGGGCTCGCCGCTCGGGCGGCCGAGTTGCTGGCCAAGCTCCCCGTCGCCTCCGACACGCTGGTCTACGGCAAAGCGAGATCGGGTGTGCTCAAGAAGACGGGTGGGCACTATCCGGCGCCGCTCGTCGCGATCGACATCGTGCGCGAGGGGATGCGCCGGCCGCTCGCCAAGGCGCTCGACCTCGAAGCCGGCGCGTTCGCGGAGCTGGTGGTCTCCGACGTCGCGAAGAGTCTCATCGGGTTGTTCTTCCTGAAGACCCGGGGCGAGGCGCGTGCCGCTTCGATCGCAAAAGGGGCCCTGCCGGTCGAGACGATCGGCGTGCTCGGCGCGGGATTCATGGGTTCCGGAGTCGCCCAGCTCGCGGCCGAAAAGGGGTATCGGGTGGTGCTCAAGGACCAGAACCCGGCGGCGGTCGGCCGCGGGATGGGGTTCTGCCGCGAGAGGTTCCGTGAGCGGGTGGCGCGCCGCCGGATGACCGAGCCGGAGATGCGCCAGGCGATGGGGCGCATCCGTGGGACGGTCGACGACCGGCCGTTCGCGCGGGTCGACCTCGCGATCGAGGCGGTGTTCGAGGATCTCGAGGTCAAGAAGAAGGTGATCGCCGCGGTCGAGGCGGTCGCCCCCGAGCGGCTGATCTTCGCCTCGAACACGTCGACCCTGCCGATCGGCCAGATCGCCGAATCGAGCTCGCGACCGGAGCGGGTGGTCGGGATGCACTTCTTCAGCCCGGTCCACAAGATGCCGCTGCTCGAGGTGATCCGCCACGCCGGCACCTCGGAGCAGGCGCTCGCGACCGCCGTCGCCGTCGGTCGGAAGTTGGGCAAGACGCTGATCGTCGTCTCCGACGGCCCTGGTTTCTACACCAGCCGCATCCTCGCGGCCTTCCTGAACGAAGCCGCCTGGCTGCTGTTCGAAGGGGCGTCGATCGAGCAGGTCGATGCGGCGCTCTCCGGCTGGGGTTTCCCCGTCGGGCCGTTCACGCTGCTCGACGAGGTCGGCCTCGATGTCGCCGGCCACGCGGGACGCACGATGGCCGAGGCGTTCCCGGAGCGATTCGAGACGCCGGAGGTGTTCGCCAAGATGCTCGCCGACGGCCGGCTCGGACGGAAAGCCGGGCGCGGCTTCTACGACTACTCGGGCAAGCGCGAGAAAGGGGGCAAGCGCGTCGATCCCGCGGTTTACGGCCTGCTCGGCTGGCGAAGCAAGGAGATTTCCCCCTCCGAGATCACGGAGCGGTGCGTCCTCCAGATGCTCAACGAGGCGGTCCGCTGCTTGGAAGAGGGGATCCTCTCGAACGCCGAGGACGGTGACGTCGGCGCGATCTTCGGGCTCGGCTTCCCTCCGTTCCGGGGCGGTCTGTTCCGCACCGCGGACCGCTGGGGAGCGGGGACGACGGTCGGCCTGCTCGAGGGGCTCGCCGCCCGGCACGGGCGCCGATTCGCGCCGGCAGCCCGGCTGGTCGAAATGGCGGAGCGCGGGGAGCGCTTCTACTCCGATTAATCCGGGCTGATATCCCGGCTCCTTGAAGGACGCTTGCGGGCAGGGGACGGGACCGGGGGAGATACGACCGCGGGTTGGCGCTCGGACGAAGCCTGCGGAGCGCGGTACACTGGAAACGTCTCATGTGGCTGCCGACCACCCTCTTCGTCGTCTTCTCCCTCCTCTCGGTCGTGGGGGCGTATCTGATCGGTCGGCCGAAGAGCCTCAAGATCGCGCTCGTTCTAGCTTTCGGGACCCTACTGTTCTTCGCCGCGCTTGCCGCGGGCCTCCTGTTCCTGCTCCACGGAGCGCCCGATGTCTGAGCCTGCGGGCGATCCCGACTGGGAAGTCCGTCATCTCGAAATCGTCGAGACGTTTTCGAACCCATGGGACGCCGAGCTCGCGCGCGCGCGCCTCGAAGGGGAAGGGATCTCGGCGGTGGTCGCCGATCTGCACCTGATCGGCATGGACTGGATGCTCTCGAGCGCGGTCGGCGGCGTGAAGCTCAAGGTCCCCATTGAGGAGGCCGCCCGGGCTAGAGAGTTGCTCGGCAAGGAAAATCCGCTGTCGCAGCTGCGGCTGGTCACCGCGGAGGACGGCGCGGAACCCCGCTGCCCGCGCTGCCGGAGCGAAGATCTCTACCGCCGCACCTGGTCTCGCGAAGGGTTCTTCCTCGGTACCGTGCTGCTCGGCTTTCCGTTCCCGTTCTTTCGCCGGCGTTGGGTGTGCCGCCGCTGCGGGGGGGTATGGAAGCGAGGGGATCTGCCCGAGCCGGACACTCCGAATCCGTCCGAAGCGGAGATACCGTCCGAGATCGACGACGAGCCCGAGCTCGGTCGTGGGGGCGTCGAGCCGCGCTAGGTCAGTTCGGCAGCACGCGATGGACGCGGCGGGCGCCGAAGAAGAAGCGCCCCCCGGCGAGGCGGAACAGGGTCTTCGAAGCGAGCCAGATCTCCTTGCGGCTCATCTTGCTCTTCTCGTGCACGCGGTTGTCGAAGCGGATCGGCACCTCGCTCAACCGATAGCCGAGGCGCTGCGCGTAGTAGGACATCTCCAGCAGATAGGAATAGCCATTCGAACGGATGTCCCGTTGGTCGAGATCGGTGAGCAACTCCCGGCGGTAGCAGCGAAATCCGGCGGTCGCGTCGCGTAGCTTGAGGCCGAGCAACGCCCGGGCGCCGGCGTTCGCCGTGAGCGAGAGGGCTCGCCGCGCGGCCGAGCAGTGCTGGGTTCCGCCCCCCTCGACGTACCGGCTGCCCACCACCAGATCGGCGTCCTCGCTTCCGCGCAGGAGAGCGGGGATCGATTCGGGCGCGTGCGAGAGATCGGCGTCCATCGACAGGAGCCGGTCGTATCCTTCGCTGAGCAGCTGGCGAAACGCCGTGCGGTAGGCGGTGCCGAGACCGAGCTTGCCCTCGCGATGGAGAACGCGTAGGTTCGGAATCTCCGCGCGCATCGACTCGAGCAAGCGCCCCGTGCCGTCCGGTGAGTTGTCGTCGACGAAGAACAGGTCGAGCGGCATCGGTAGGGCTTGATCACCTTCTCGAATTGCGAGCCCGATCAGTCGCGAGACGAGCGGCGCGATGTTGTCTCGCTCGTTGTAGGTGGGGATGACGACGACTGCGCGCATGGCGGGCTCGAACGGAGACTCTCGGACAGGGTAGTTTCGACGGTCGTTTCGAACGGCTGGGCTCGGGGCGACGCGCCCGAGACATGCAATCATATCATTGGAGGAAAATGCGCTTGAACGAGCCGGTCGGTAGCGAAGGAGTGATCGAAAGAGGAATCCCGGGAGAGGCCTTGCGGGCGGGCGCGATCGAGACCCCGAGCGGAGACGGCGCGCGCGGCGGCCCAGGGCGCCAGACGGTGCTCGCTGCGGCCGCGCTCTATCTGGCGTGCCTCTTTTGGATCGGCCACCGGGTCCTCGCGCGCTTCGCTTCGGACGTGCCGGCGACCTTCGCCGATCCGCTCCAGCATCTCTGGATCTTGCGCTGGTACCAGGATTGCCTCGCAGCGGGTCGGCTGCCGTTTCTCGCGCCCGACGTGATGTACCCGGTGGGCGCGCCGCTCGGCTTGTTCTCGCCGCTCCATCTCCAGGCGGTGATCTGGAATCTGGTCGGCTGGGCGCTTCCGACCGACTTTGCCCGCTACAACCTGATCTGGGCGTTCGGCTTCCTGTTCACGGCCGCAGGAGGTTTCTACCTCTCGTGGCGCCTGCTTCGCGACCGGGTGGCGGCGGTGTTCGGGGGACTCGTCTGCATGCTCGCGACGCCGGTCACCCTCCACGCGCTCGCCCACCTCGAGCTGATCTACGTCGGCGTCCTTGGGTTCTTCCTTCTCGCCTGGATCGAGCTGGTGGAGCGCCCGCGGAAGCGCTCGCTGCTCGCGGCCCTCGGAACCTACCTATTGGTCTCGGCGAGCGCCGCCTATTTCGCGGTGATGGCCACCATTCCGGCGGCCCTCTACGTCCTCTGGAGCGCCGCGCGATCGATCCGCGCGGGTTTCGGCTCCTGGTTGCGCTCCCGAGTCGTCTGGCTCGCGGCGTTCGCTCTGATCGCGGCGGCGGGGCTCGCGCTCCTCTTTTCGAGCCAGCTCTGGGCGAAGAGCCACGGTTTTCCAGCGGCGCGCGGCAGGATCGAGTTCGCGCGTTACTGGGCGCCCCTTTGGGGCTACTTCATCCCCACCGAGCAGCAGCCGGCGTCGGCGCTGATCCCCTGGCACCCCTACACCAAGGCCGCATTCGGTGCGTCGGGCGTCGAACGGTCCTCGTACCTCGGGCTCGTGTCGATCGGCCTGATCGCTTACGCCGCCGCGCGCCGGGTCCGTTTCCCGCATTCCGGCTACATCTGGGCGGCGTTCGCCGTGGCCGTCGTGCTCTCGCTCGGCGCGTTTCGGCCGTTTCGGCTGGAGCCGGTGCCCCTGCCGGCCGACTGGCTCTGGCGGATCTTTCCACCGATGCGCGACCTGCGCGTACCGGCCCGCTTCAATCTCTTCGCCGTGGTCTTCGCCTCGGTGATCGCGGCGAGCGGGCTCTCCCGTTTGCGCCGTTCGATCGAGAACCCGAGGCTGCGCCAGTTCGCCCTCTTCGGTCTGTTCGCCGTGACGATCCTCGACCTCTCGCCGCCGGCTTATCCGGGCGCGACGCCGCCGCCGATGCCGGATCTCTACCGTCGGATCGTCGCGCAGGATCCGAAGGCGACCTTTCACGAGGCGCCGTTCTTCGGCACCCGCGGGCTCTTTCTCCCGTCGGCCACCGCCTATTGGCAGCTCGAGCATCGCGGCCGGACGAGCGGCGGCTACAGCGGGATGATCAACGCAGTCCTCGAAGAGAAGGTCGGCTTCCCGTCGCCGTTCTTCGCGCGAAATTTGTCGCTCGTGGGTTATCTCTCGGATCCGAAGAATCAGTTCTTCGACGTGGTTCGGGCCGACGCGCAGGACTACGTCTGGGCGTTCCTCCACTACAACGGGTTCCGGTACGCGGTGATCTATACCGACAGGGCCTATTTCTCCGATCTCCGAGGCGAGACCGTCCCGCTCCTGCCGCTGCTCGCGCCCGCGGAGATCGACCGAGACGAAGCGGCGATCGCCTACGCGGCCGACCGCCTGCCCGCGCCGCAGGCGGCCGTCCTGGTCCCCGCCGCGGGACTCCGCAACCGGCAGCCCTGGCGCGGTCGGTGGGCGGCGCGGATGGGCCGAGAGGCAACGTTCGCTCTCTACAATCCGACTCCGGAGAAGCCGATCGTCTTCCGGCTCGGGGCGACGAGCTTCCTCGCATCGCATTCGGCCAAGGTGGTGCTCCTGCCGGGTGAGGCACGGGGTCTCGGCGGAAACGTACCGGTTCCTCGCCTTTCGGGCGGCCAGGAGCTGATCCGGCTGCGCGCGAACCCGGTCTTCTACCGCTGGTTCACCAGCGAGCCGTTCCTCGCTCCGAAAGGCTGGAGCGAGATCCGGATCGAGGCCGCGGACGAGTCACCGCAGGACCCGCGGAGCTCCCAGTGGGGGACCGACCGGCTGCCGATCAGCCTGCAGATCGCGGCGATCGAGGTCGTCGGCGCCGAGGAGGCGCCTCGGCCCGACCGTCCGACCCAACGTCTGATCGCGCCGGGCGAGGCGTTCTCGTCGCGTTGACGCGCGTCGTTTCCGCCCCGCCGGTCCGACGGCCCTATCGCGGATTCGGGCGGAGCGAGAAAGGTCGGGGGCGCAGATTTCCCAGTCTCGGCGCGCAAGACGCCAAACGCAGGCGGAATCGAAGCTCTGAGCCCGAGCGTCACGCTTCGGGTCATGAAGCGACTTTCGGCGGCCGATCGCCTCTCCCGGAACCGCCAAGCGACTTCCCGCGGCGGAATCACGTTTTCGGAGCCAGGAAGTCACTTCCTGGTCTGGGAAGTCACTTCCTGGTCTGGGAAGTCGCTTCCTGGTCTGGGAAGTCACTTCCTGAGCTGGGAAGTCACTTCCTGGTCTGGGAAGTCACTTCCTGGTCTGGGAAGTCACTTCCTGGTCTGGGAAGTCACTTCCTGAGCTGGGAAGTCACTTCCTGAGCTGGGAAGTCACTTCCTGAGCTGGGAAGTCACTTCCTGCACCAGGAAGTCGCTTCCTGGCCTGGGAAGTCACTTCCCAGGCCGTACGCGCCAGATTCCTGAGGCGAGATGAGCTCCCGCTCCCTAAAGTCGCTTCGTCGCCGCGCCTCACCGATTTTTTCGTAGCGAAGCTTTTCCGCCGCAGCAGAAGCGCGAAATTCCGCCTAGACCACCGCGAGCTCCGCCGATTCCACAGAGGGTGCTTTCCCCTTTCTCCCGAGCTGCGCCGCGAGATCGGCGAAGCCCTGGAAGGTGAGACTTTGCGCGCCGTCCGAGAGCGCGTGGTCGGGATCGGGATGGACTTCGACGATGATCCCCTGCGCTCCCGCGGCGAGACCCGCGTGGGTGAGCGCCGGCACGATCGAGCGGAGGCCCGCGGCGTGGCTCGGATCGACGATCACCGGCAGGTGGGTCCGCTCGCGCACGATCGCCACGGCGTTCAGATCGAGCGTATGGCGGGTGGCCCGCTCGAACGTCCGGATCCCTCGCTCGCACAGGACCACCTGGGGGTTGCCGTGGGCGAGGACGTACTCCGCCGCGTGGAGCCACTCGTCGATCGTCGCACCGGCTCCGCGCTTGAGCATGACCGGCTTGCCGCTGCGGCCCGCCGCGCGAAGCAGCGCGAAGTTCTGCATGTTGCGCGCGCCGATCTGGAGCATGTCGGCGTAGCGGGAGACGAGCGGCACCTCTTCCCAGCTCATCACCTCGGTGACCACCGGAAGCCCCGAGACGCGCCGCGCCTCGGCGAGAATCTTCAACCCGCGGACTCCGAGACCTTGGAAATCGTACGGAGAGGTGCGCGGCTTGAACGCGCCGCCTCGCAGCATGTCGGCGCCCGCCGCGGCGACCGTGCGCGCGGTTTCGATCAGCATCTCCTCGCTCTCGACCGAGCAGGGGCCGGCGATCAGAAGGGGTGTCCCGCCGCCGATCTCGATCGAGCCGATGCGGACGATCGTGTCCTCCGGCTGATACCGCCGGTCGAACAAGGGGAAGGCAGGTTTCGGCCGGTGGTTCGGCGCCGAGGCCGCGCCCGCGGCGGCCGCATCGCCGTTCGCCGAGGCGGGGCCTTGCCAGGCGAGGTAGCTACCGAGCACGACGAGCTGGTTGGCGAGCGCCTCGATCGCTTCGATCGCCTCGGCTACCAACGGTTCTCGGGCCGAGCCCTCGACGTCGATGTAGAACCGATAGGTCCAGGGCGCGGATTTCTCCGGCCGCGACTGGAGCGCGGTCAGGTTGATGCCGCGCGTGGCGAACGCCTGGAGGACCGCGGCGAGCATGCCGGGGCGATGGTCGGTCCAGACGACGAGGGAGGTCTTCCTGGGACGGCCGTCGAGCACCTCGGGCTGCGGCTCGCGGGTGAAGGTGAGGAAACGGGTCTGGTTCGTCGGGTCGTCCTCGATCCGGTCTTCGATCACCTCGAGGCCGTAGATCTCAGCGGCGAGCAGGGAGCCGATCGCCGCCTGCGAGGGATCGGCGCCGTGCGCCACGATCTCGGCGCCGCCGGCCGTGTCCCACTCGCTCACCCTCTGCACCTGCGGCAGGTGCTTGCCGAGCCAAATGCGGCATTGATCGAGCGCTACCGGATGCGACAGGACCCGGCGCACCGTCGACTTCGACGCGCCCGGCACGCTGAGCAGCGCATGATGGACCGGAAGCAGAATCTCCCGATCGAGATGGAGGCTCTGATCGCGAAACGCCTGTTGGAGGACGTCCTCGGTGGTCTCTACCAAGCCGACCAGCGAGTTTTCGAAGGGGAGACATCCGGCGTCGGCGGCGCCGTCGCGCACCGCCTCGACCACCTCCGCGACCGTGCGTAGGGGGAGCAGCTCCAAATCGGGCCATTGTTTGCGGGCGGCCGCTTCGCTGAACGATCCTCGGGTTCCCTGTATCGCTACTCGCATCCGATCTCTCCTCGGCCGACCCGTCGTCTCGAAAGTCGCGCCAAAAGCAAAAGCGCCCCACCGTTTCCGGCGGGGCGCTTTCGGGTTCGAGTCGTGCGGGCGCTACTACCCGGACGCGAACGCGGAAGTCCCCGCGTCACGGTACGTAAAGTAGTAGTGCCAGCCAAACGTCGTCATGGGACCCGGAGTATTGAAGTCCTAGGAGACGAAGTCAAGCCCGATCGGGGCGAATGCTAAAATCCGCCATCTAAAGGGCGAACATTTTCGTGCGCAGAGAGGGGAGCTGGAATGCCTGAGATTTCTCCGAGCCCCGGCTCGCTCGCGCGGCGGAGCCCCGACCGCGGCCGGCCTGAGGTTCGAGTCTTCGTCGATCAGGCCGACGAACGCCGCCACGCGGTGATCCTGTTAGCCGTCGCGCTCCTTCTCGGCGGGGTTTTGGGGCTCTTGGGATTCCTCCTCGGGCGACGATCCGTCCCTCTTCAGGTCGCCGCGTCCCCCGTCGGTCCAGAGGCGACGAAGAGCCCTTCGGGCGGCGCGCCCATCGAGAAGGACGCGACGCCCCCTGAGCGGGAGTCGAACCGCGCCGATGCGCCGCCTACCTCGCCGGGTGACCCTTTGGCCTTCGAGGATGTGCAAGACGCCTGCGGCGACCTGGCCTCGCGTCGAAACTACTTGTGCCTGTTGAATCGAGAAGGCGAGCTTCTCGCTCGTGGCTCCCGGTTGGTCGTCGACGAGGCGCTGGCGAAATTTTCGATCTCTGCGATGTCCAACAACGGCGTGTCGATCGGGGTCGAAGGAAAGGAAAGATATTCCCTCCGTTTCGGTCCGCCCAAAGGTAAGCCGCTCATCCCGGGATTTTATGGCGGCGCGTTGAGCTCGTTTTCCCACGCCGGACCCTATCCCGGGCTCGATGTGTCGACGGGTTCGACCTGTGAAGTCCAGGACGGCCGATTCCTGATCCTCGACTACACCCAAACCGGCGATGGCAGGATTTTGCGGTTCGTGGCGGATTTCGATTCCGATTGCAACGGAGCCATCGGGCGTATTTCCATCATTCGGGCCGACCGTCCGGTCAAGCCAAGGCCGCCGCTCGACCCGCACCCTCGTGAGCTGGCGGGAGACTCGACCCGTTAGAGAGCTCCGGAGCCCAGAGCCCAATGTACGACCATCTGCGCCGATCGACGGTGTTCCTTTTTTCGATCGTTCTCGCTTTCGATCTCTGCCTCGGTATCGTCGGCTTTTTCCTCGGGCGGAGGTCGGTGGTCCTCGCTCCGCCGCCCGCCATCGCGGTCGAGGCCGCGCCGCCGGTCGTAGAGAGCCGAGAACCGGTGCGGCAGCCCGAGCTGCCCGCGGCTCCCCTTTCCCGACGCCGCTCGGCGCCATCGTTCGAGGCTCCGGTCTCTCCCGGGAGGAGGCTCGCCTTCACCGATATCGAAGACGCCTGCGGCGACCTGATGGAGAAGCACTCGAATTTTCTTTGTCTGCTCAACCGAGGAAGCGAGGTCGCGGCCGGCGGTGCCCGGCTAGTCCTAACCGAAGACCTCGCGTCGTTCTCGATCCGAATGATGGAGTCCAGCAGCGTGTCGATCGAGGTCGAGGGTAGGAGCCAATACCACCTCGATTTCGGTCCGCGCAAGGGAGAACGCCTCGTTCGCGGCTTCTACTCCAGGGCGGAGCGCTGGCCCTTCAACAAAGGTCCTTACGCGGGTATCGACTTCTCCGTCGAAACGGGCGGTTGTAACGAGGAGGAAGGCCAGTTTCACGTCCTCGAGTACGGCGTGGAGGCGGACCGTAAGGTCCTTCGGTTGGTAACCGACTTCGAGACCACCTGCAATGACGCGATCGGCCGGATCTCGATCGTCGCGGGAGTTAAGCTGCCGCCGGAACGCCCGGAGCCCAAGATCGAGATTCGCCGCCACGAGCCGGGGTTTTGAGAGGCACTGACGATCGAATCTTCCCGCTGGTAAAGTCCAGGTGGCTCGCGAACGCGGAACCCGCCGCGAACCGAACCCTGGAGCCCGGCTCAAATGCCAGAAAACTTGAACCCAAACGGTTCGGTGGAACCGGGAGGACGCGGCGATCGCAGCCGGTCCGAGTCTCGGGTCTACGTCGCGCGGAGCGGCTCACGCCGCCCCGTATGGATCTTCGTCCTCGTCGCGCTGGTCGTCGTGTCTCTGGCGGTGGCGCTGTTCCTCTTCCGTCGTCGCGGGGAATCTCCGTCGCCGAATGCCGATCCGGCGGCGTCCGCTCCCGAGGCGCCGGCTCCCACCACCGCGCCGGAAGGGGGCGGCAATGAGCCGCCGCCACCGTCCGAGCGGCAGTCGAAACCGATCGTTCCGATCGAGGCGGAGGCTCCCGTGCCCGAATCGCCTTCGGCTGAGGCTCCGGCCGGAACCGAGAGCGGTTCCGAGACGGCGACCCCTCCCGCCGCTCCCGCGGCGCCTTCGAAGATCGAAATCCGCCGCCATGAACCGCCCCCGAGCCCCCCTCCGGGCCGGTAAGTCGAACGCGTTCCACGTCGGAAGATCGCGCGCGGACAGGCCGCGAGAGGATTGAGAAAGGATCGGGGATGCGCAAAGCGATCGTCCTTCTGCTCCTCGTCGGAGGGGCCGCCGGCGGTTGGTTCTACTGGCATCGCAAGCCCGAGCCCCAGGAGCTGCGACTCGCCGGCTCGCTCGAAGCGCGAAGCGTCGAGCTCGGGTCTCTGGTCGGCGGCCGGGTCTCCCGCGTGCTGGTGGACGAAGGGGATCGCGTCCAAGTCGGCCAGCCGCTCCTCGAGCTCGAGCCCGATTTGCTGGACTTGCAGATCGAGCAGCAGAAGGCGGCGATCGCCGAGGCGCGGGCGAACCTCGCCAAGGTGACCAAGGGACCGCGTAGCGAGGAGCTGCGCCGAGCCGAGATCGACTGGCGGGCGGCCAAGACCGACCGCGACCGCTTCGAATCGCTCTACCAATCCGGTGTGATCGGGAAGCGGGATTTCGACACCGCGGCGGTGCGCGAGGCGAGCGCCCTCGAGACTCTGCGCCAGGCGCAACGCGGCGGCCGGAGCGAGGACCGCTCGGCGGGCACCGCGGTGGTCGAACGGCTCGAGACGCAGCTCGCCTATCTCGAACGGCAGAGGAAGGAGCTTTCGATCGTCGCGCCAGCCGCTGGTGTGGTCGAGGCTCTCGACCTGCGGCCGGGTGATCTTCTGACCCCGAATCAAGCGGCGCTCACCCTGCTCGAAGACGGCCAGCTCTGGGTGCGCGTCTACGTGCCGGAGCCCGAGCTCGGTAAGGTCCGCGTGGGCCAGACGATGCGGATCGCGGTGGACTCCTTTCCCGATCGGACGTTCGCCGGCCGGGTGGTCGAGATCCGCGACCAGGGGGAGTACACGCCGAGGAACCTGCAGACGCTCGAGCAACGGAGCGACCTCGTCTTCGGCACCAAGATCGAGGTCGAGCCGGCGCCAGAGCTCAAGGCGGGGATGACCGCGATCGCCAGGCTTCCAACCGCGTCGGCCGCCCAGACGTCCACCGAGGCGAAGGGCACTCGATGAGTCCGGAGGCCGCCTCGGAGTTTGGCATCGAGGCCGACCACGTCACCCGCGATTTCGGTCCCGTCCGCGCGCTCGACGACGTCTCGCTGCGGGTGCGGCGGGGGGAGATCTACGGACTGCTCGGTCCGAACGGTTCGGGCAAGTCGACGCTGATCCGCATTCTCTGTGGCCTGCTTGCCCCGTCCCAGGGCAAGGCCGCGATCGACGGCCTCGACGTCGTCCGGCACGGCGAGGAGGTGCGGCGTCGGATCGGCTACGTGCCGCAAAAGTTTTCTCTCTACACCGATCTGTCGGTGGCGGAAAACCTCGAGTTCTTCGGCTCGGTCTACGGCCTCGAAGGAGCGAAGAAGCGCGAACGTCGCGATTGGGCGGTCGAGCTCACCGGCATCGGACCATACCTCACCCGCCTCGCTGGCAATCTTTCGGGCGGCTGGAAGCAGCGGCTCTCCCTCGCCGCCGCGGTCATGCATGGGCCCCGGGTCCTGTTTCTCGACGAGCCCACGGCGGGCATCGATCCGGTCGCCCGGCGCGAACTCTGGAACCTGCTGTTCGACCTCGCGGGCTCCGGCGTCACGCTGCTCGTGACCACCCATTACATGGACGAGGCCGAGCGCTGCGGTACGGTCGGCTACCTCTACCTCTCGCACATGCTGGTGGAAGGAAAACCCGACGAACTGGTCGACCTGCCCGAGGTCACGCCGGAGGGGACGCGCCGGGTCGAGGTCGAATGCGCACACGGCGCGGCGGCGGTGATGGGGCTCGCTCGCGAACGGCCGTACGTCGAGGAGGTGACGATCTTCGGTAACGCGCTACACCTGCTGGTGAAGAACGAGTTGAGCGATCAGGAGATTGCGGCCGATCTCTCCGAGCGTGCCGGGGCCGGCGTCCACGTCCGCCCGATCGCCGCCTCGCTCGAGGACGTCTTCGTCCGCCTGACCGCCCTGCAAGCGGCCGACAAGGAAGGGGCGTCGGCCGCCTCCGGCAAGCAGCGCGCGGGCTCGGGGAGGAAGGCGTCGTGAGGGGGTTCGGGGCGATCCTCAAAAAGGAGTTCCTGCAGATGGTGCGCGATGTGGGCACGCTCCGCTTCGCGATCATGGTGCCGGTCTTCCAGCTCGTCCTGTTCGGTTTGATCGACACCAACGTCCGTCGCGTCCCCACGGTCGTCTTCGACCAGAGCCGCACTTCGGAAAGCCGCGCGTTGCTCGACGAGTTCACCAACACGAGCTACTTCCTCGTCACCCGGTTCGTCGGCTCGCGCGCCGATCTGCGGCGGGAGATCGTCGCGGCGCACGCTCAGGTGGGCGTCGAGATCCCTCCCGACTATGCCCGGCGACGCCTCGCGGGCAAGTCGGCGGTCGTCCTGGTGCTGATCGACGGGTCCGATTCGAGCATCTCCTCCCAGGCGCTCGGCGCGGCCAACGGCGTCGCGCTCTCGCGCTCGATCGAGGAGATCCGCAAAAAGGTGAAGGTGACCGATCTGCCGGTCGAGGTGCGGCCGACGCTCCTGTTCAACCCCGACTCGCGGAGCGCGAACCTTCTGATCCCCGGCCTCGTGGCGATTCTTCTGACTTTTTCGGGTACGTTGCTCTCGGCGTTCGCGATCGTCCGCGAGCGGGAGCGCGGCACGCTCGAGCAGCTGATGGTGACCCCCGCCACCCCCGTCGCCGTGGTGCTCGGCAAGCTGTTGCCGTACCTCGCGCTCGCTTTTCTCCAGCTGCTCCTGATCCTGATCCTGATGACGACCGTCTTCGGCGTGCCGATCCACGGCAGTCTCATCCTGTTGCTCGGCCTCGCCTCGATCTACCTGCTCGCGCTCCTCTCGCTCGGCCTGCTGGTCTCGTCCCGCGCCAAGACGCAGATGGAGGCGGTCCAGCTCGCCCAGATGCTGCTGCTGCCGTCGATCATGCTCTCGGGCTACATCTTCCCGCTCTCGTCGCTGCCGATCGTCCTGCGCTACGTCTCGCAGATCCTTCCCGCCACGCACTTCATTGCCATCTCGCGCGGCATCATCATCCGCGGTGCCACGTTCTCCGACCTCTGGGAGCACGTGGCGGCGCTGCTCGCGATCGCATTCGTCCTGGTCGCCGCGAGCGCCCGGGCATTCCGCAAGACGGTCGAGTAGGCGCGGTAAACTCGCGCTCCCCGGGATCTCCGAGGTCTCGGCAACTTTCGAGCGAGGAGTTACTCCATGGCGTATGGACAGTCGAACGCGGCGCGGTGGCTCCGCCGGTTCTTGATTCTTTCGGCGGTGGCGCTCGTGCTCTTCGGCGCCTTGACGTTTTGGCCAGGGCGCGCTCCCAAGGTCGAGCTGATCTCGAAGCTCAAGGGAATCGGCAAGCGCACTCCGATCGAGGTCAAGATCGACGATGTCACGCATCTCCGGCGGGTAGTCGTCGAAGTCGTGCAAGGAGCGGACAAGATCGAGGTGACCGCGAAGGAATACGACCCCATTCCCGGTTGGGCGTTCTGGCGCGCGGCCAAGCCCGAGTCGTTCACCGTCGAGGTCGGCCGCGAGACGGTCAAAGGACTGCGGGCGGGTGAGGCCGTGGTCCGCGCGACGGCCGAACGGGCGGGCAGCATCGTCCGCACGCCGGACCCGGCGATCGCGGAGGTGAAGCTTCCGGTTCGGCTCGCGCCTCCCGTCTTATCGGTCGTTTCGACCCAGCATTACGCGTCCCAGGGCGGATGTGAGGTCGTGGTCTATCAGGTGGGCGAGAGCGAGCGCGACGGCGTCATGGCGGGCGACTGGTTCTTCCCCGGCTTTCCGCTGCCTGGCGCTCCCGCGGGGACGCATTTCGCTCTGTTCGCGGTACCGTACGACCATCCCACGGCGGCGGAGGTGCGGGTGTTGGCGGTCGACGAGATGGGCAACGAGTCGACCGCGAGCTTCGTCGACCAGTTCAAGCCACGGCCGATCCATACCGACACGATCCCGCTCGACGATGCGTTCCTCGGTCGCGTGGTGCCGGCCATCCTGTCGCAGTCGCCCGAGGTGAGCGACCAGGGAGATCTGCTCAAGAGCTACCTGGAGATCAACCGCAACCTGCGCAAGAAGAACGCCGCGACCTTGAAGGAGCTGGCCAAGCAGAGCGAGCCCAAATTCCTCTGGAACGAGCCATTTCTCCCGATGGCGAACGCCAAGATCACCGCGGCGTTCGCCGACAGGCGCACCTACGTTTACCAGAACAAACCGGTCGACCAGCAGGACCACCTCGGTTTCGACATGGCCTCGGTCGAGCACGACGCGATCCGCGCCTCGAACCGCGGCAAGGTCGTCCTCGCCCGCTATTTCGGGATCTACGGCAACGCGGTCGTGATCGACCACGGCTACGGCCTGATGAGCCTCTACGGCCACCTTTCTTCGATCGCAGCCAAAGAGGGGCAGATGGTCGAGCGGAGCCAAGAGATCGGCCGCTCGGGCATGACCGGACTCGCCGGCGGCGACCACCTCCACTTCACCTACCTGCTCGATGGCCTACCGGTGAACCCGGTCGAATGGTGGGATCCCCACTGGATCCGAGACCGGATCGTGAGAAAGCTAGGTGCGGCGTTGCCGTTCACGGGCTAAGAAGGCGAAGCGAGGGGTGGAATGGCTCGAAGAGGGGCTGAAAGTCGGCTAGCATCCGCTTCTCAGCCACTTCGAAAGGAGAAGCCATGTCGAGAGGGCCCGTGATTCGGCGCGCGGTTGCCGTAGCGGCTCTGGCGGTCGCGCTGGGCGGAGCGATTCCCCTCGCCGCCCAAAACCTGCTAGCGAACCCCGACTTTCAGTTTTCCGCCGGGCTTTCGGGCTGGACCGTTTTCGACGGCTTCTTTCCGCCGCCGGTGACTTGCACCACGGCGCAGACCTGCGCGTCGTTTTCCGTGGTTCCGGTCGACTGCTGCGCCGGATCGCCCGAAAACGGCGTGAGCGCCCCCGCGACCGTGAGCACTGCGTGGCGCGATCTCTTTCAATGTGTTCCGGTGACGGCGGGCACGGCGTATGAGTTCAGCGTGCGGTCTCGGCGGACCGACGACCTTCTCCATCAAAACGGCCGGCCGTATTTGGTTGTCCGTTGGTTCTCCTCGATCGACTGTAGCGGCGCCGAGGCGGGTCCTTCGACCTACTTGACGACCGATGCCGTGCCTTGGACCCGGCTCGAAAGCGTCGCCGCCGCGCCAGCCGGGGCGCTCTCCGCGGACTATCGCCTCGGGGTGACTTCCGTGGGGCTCAACGGCAACATGGCGATCATCGATTTCGCGGCGCCCGCGTTCGGGGTGAACGGAACGGTGCCGCCGCCCGCGCGGATCCCCACCCTGGATGGCTGGGGCCTGGCCGCCCTCGTCGCGCTCTTGGGGTTTGGAGGTTGGAAGGCGGTCGCTCGCCGCCGCACCGCGTCCTGATCCGAGAAGAGGACACGGCTTCCCTCGCTATCGGGTGCTCCGGCGGGGCGTCTTCGAAACCAGGAACTCTGGGAGCTTTTCTGCGATCCAGCGCTCGGCGCGGCGGTGTTCGGGGAACTGCTGCTCGCGGCGGCGGAATTCGGGCGAATGGACGCAACGGCGGTTGCCCGAGGCGACCGGGGGCATCGCGGCGTGGAGGAGCTCGTGGTAGATCACTGATTCGACGACGTAGCGGGGAACCTCCGCGTCGTCGAGCAACGGGTGGATCCGGATCACGTGGTCTTCGAAGTTGTAGCTGCCGAGCTGGATCGTCGACGTCCGGCGCCGGGTGGGCTTACGCCAGCGACTCTGGCGTCCCCAGGTGATCGGCACGGTGAGCCGGCCGGTCGCGTTCTGGGCGGCGAAATGCCCTTCCACCAGGCGATCGCGGAGCTTTTCGAGATCGTAAGCCTCGCCGACGGGGCGAAGGACGATCCGCCTCTTGCGCCCGGAACCGCCGCGGTTCTGGTCGAAATGCTCGCGGATGCGGAGCAGCGCCTCTTGGGCGCGAGGGCTTTTCTTTCGGCTCTGGACGAAGATCGAGACCGCCCGCAGCACCTCTTCCGGCGCCCAAAGGAACGACCGATGGAGGCGGATCTGGAACCGCGCCGGGGCGGCTCCCTCGGGGCGGAACGACAGGATCGTCCGCTGGTTGTCGGTCAGCTTGAGCGTCGACAGGCGGCGGTCGAGGAGCCGCGAGAGGTGCCGGAACAGGTCCCGCTCCCGGAGGTCCTCGAGCTTTCGGGCGGCGGCGTGATCGCTGGCCGCGATCGCTGCGCCCAGGTCGGAATCTCGGGCGGGCCCTTCGGAAGGCGGCTTGCCGCGCCCCGATAGGCTCGGCGTCGAGGGGTCGAACAGCGACATCTGCCGCGGATCGCGATCCTTCCGAAGCATGGCGCGCGGCAGTCTAACGCGGGTTCTCCGGCCGCTGTAGAGGGTATTTTCGCCGCGCCTCCGGGGCGTTTCGGAACGGCGGGGCTCCGTCGGGAGCCTGCTTCAAGGCTGGCGGCGCTCGAATCGAGCCGGGAGGAAGCGCCGAGGCACCGGTCTGGATCGTCGAGGCGGGGAGGGGGCCGGTTCGGCCCCCTCCCTGGGATCCCCGCTCAGCAGCTTGCGAGGTCGCGGAACCGGACCATCTCCCTACGCTCCTCGTCCCAGAGCCGCAGGCTCGCGCAACGCAGGCTTTGCCGTAAGGAGAGGCGGGTGACGTTCTGGAGCGACGGGTTGTCGCGGAAGGCTTCGGCAAGGCGGTAGTTCGGAATCTGGCTCGCCATGTGGTGGATGTGGTGGAACCCGATGTTGCCGGTGAGCCAATGGAGGACCGGGTGCAGGTCGTAGAACAAGCTGCCGTCCACGGCGGCCCGGTAGTAGTCCCAGGACTCGGTCGGCTGCCAGTAGGTCCCCTCGAATTGGTGCTGGACGTAGAACAGCCAGACCCCGATCGCGCCGGCGAGGACGATGACCGGGAACGAAACCAACGCCACGGTGGCCCAGCCGAAGATCGAGGCGAGCCCGTAGAGCGTAGCGCCGAGCGCGAGGTTGGTGGTGATCACGCTCCGCCACTCCCTCTTCCACGACCAGGGGATGTCGATCGGTAGCCGGTGCTTGAGCACGAACTGGTAGGTCGGGCCGACGCCGAACAGGACCAGCGGATGGCGATAGGCGCGATAGAGGAAGCGCTTCGCCGGGGAGAGCTCGCGGTATTCCCGAACCGTCAGGGTCTTGATGTCGCCGAACTCGCGCTGGTCGAGGTTGCCGTTGGTCGCGTGGTGGATCGCGTGGGTCCGCCGCCAATAGCCGTAGGGGAACAGGGTGAAGACGCCGAGCACCGCGCCGACCAGGTTGTTGGCGAAACGCGACGGGAAGAAGGCCCCATGGCCGCAGTCGTGCTGGATGATGAACATGCGGATGAAGAAGAAGGCGGTCGGGATCACCAGCAGGAAGGCGAGCGGCTGCGAGCGGGAGACGCCGTACGCCGTCGCGGTCCAGAGCAGCAGGAAGGGGATCAGCGTATTCGCGAGCTGGAACAGCGCGCTTCCCCAGCTCGCCTTCTTGTAGGGGGCGAGGAGGCGGCGCCAGTCGGCTTCGCTGGTCGGGGCGTTGGTGGGCACGTCGGTGGGGACGAGGGTCTCGGGATTCTGCATGGGCGCGGAGTATGCCAGGGAAGGCCGCCCTCCGAGGTCAGCTCTTTGTCACGGAAGTGTCAGACGGCGCGGAAGTTGCGCGGTAAGCCATGGGGTTACGCGTCGGCCCGCGCGTCACGGGTCGTAGGGCTTCGGCCCCCCATTCCCGTGCCGGCCGCTCCGGTCGGATAGCATGCTTTCCGTGCCGACCCGCCGCTCCACCCAGCTCGTGACGATGTTCGTCCTGTCGCTCGCCACGACGATCACGCTGCTGGTGCTCTGGGTGGTCTATGCCGTCCGCTCCGGGTCTCCGAGCGCGCCGGCCCATTCCGGACGCTCGATCCACTGGCCGCTCCTGATCCTCGGCTGCGTCCTCCTGTTCTTCCTGATCGTCGGCTTTACCTACCAGCTCGCGCAGGCGCTCGCCGCACGGCGCTACGCGCAGAAGCAGGACGAGTTCGTCGCCAACATCACTCACGAGATGAAGTCGCCCCTTGCGGCGATCAAGCTCCACGCCCAGACGCTCGAGCGCGAAGCCGATCTCTCGCCCGAGCTGCGGCGGCGCTTCCTCTCGATCATCGGGCAGCAGGCCGACCGGATGGCCGCCCTGGTCGACGCGGTCCTTGAAAGCGGCCGCCTGCTCTCGGGTAAGGCGAGTCTCGAGCTCAGACCGGTCGACCTCGCCACGTTCTTCACCGCGTACCTCGCCGAGGCGCGCCCCCACGCAGAGAGCCGCGGCATCCGACTTCAGACCGTGGTCGAAACGGATGCTTGGGTCCTCGGCTCGGAAGAGGCGCTGCGGCGGGTGATGGACAACTTGATCGACAACGCCGTCCGCTTCTCCGAGCCGGGCGGCGAAGTTCGCTGCCGTGTGACCGAACGGGGCCCGGAAGTCCGGATCGAGGTCGAGGACGACGGGGTGGGCATTCCGAAAAAGGAGCTGCCGAAGATCTTCGAGCGCTTCCATCAGGCGAGCCGCGAGGGAGGAACCCGGGGGAGCGGCACGGGGCTAGGGCTTTCGATCGTGTCCGGCCTGGTCCGCGAGATGCACGGCGCCGTGCGCGCCTATTCGCAGGAGGATCGCCCGGGTACGCGTCTGGTCGTCGACCTGCCGATCGTGGAGCCGGCCTCCTGATGACGATCGGAATCGGCGGATCGGGTGCGCCGGCGCCTCCGGCCCGGGTCCTGGTCGTCGAGGACGACGAGGCGATCGCGACCGGGCTCGCTTTCAACCTCGAGCGCAAAGGGTACGAGGTCGAGGTCGTGGCGGACGGCACCGAGGCGCTCGACCGGGCGATTCGCCGGCCGTTCGATCTGGTCGTCCTCGACGTTCGCCTCCCCGGGATCGACGGATTCGAGGTCTGCCAGCGGCTGCGCTCGATGGGGAACTTCACGCCGATTCTGATGCTCACCGCGCGCGGCCAACCCGACGACGTGATCTTCGGGCTGAAGATGGGGGCCGACGACTACGTGATCAAACCGTTCGATCTCGCGGAGTTGCTCGCCCGGGTGGAGGGGCTCCTCCGCCGCCAGGAATGGGCGCGCCGCAAAGGGAACGGAGGGACCGCGGTGGAAGGCGAAGGGCGGAAGTCGTTCGGCCGCTACTGGATCGACCTCGACAGCTTCGAGGCGGCGACGCAAGAGGGGAAGGTTCAGCTGTCGCAAAAGGAGATCTCGGTGATGCGGGTATTCCTCGCCCGGCCGAACCAGGTGGTGACTCGCCGCGAGCTGCTCGCCGAGGTCTGGCACCTGCCGCACCATCCGAACGAACGCGTGGTCGACAACGTGATCGTCGCGCTGCGCCAGCACTTCGAGGAAGATTCCTCGAATCCCCGTCACATCAAAAGCGTTCGCGGTGTTGGGTACCGGTTCGTACCGTAGGGGGACCGTCGGGCAGCATCCACCGTTCGCCGATCGCGAGGATCCGCACCCTCGGATCGCCGCCGATCTTCGCCAGGTGGTCGGCGAGGACGATCGGGGCGAGGCCCACCGGCTCGTCGGTCAGGTCGAACACCCCCCAGTGCATCGGCACCATGTGCCGCGCGCCGAGGTCGAGGAAGGCCTGATAGGCCTCGGCTGGATCCATGTGCTGGTACCTCATGAACCAGCGCGGCTCGTACGCACCGATCGGCACCATCGCAACGTCGATCGGGGCGAGGCGCCGGCCGATCTCCGGCCAGCCTCCGAAGGCGCCCGAGTCGCCCATGAAGAAGTAGCGCCGAACGCCGGAATCGAGCAGCCAGCCGCACCAGAGCGACCGGTTCGGCGTGAAGGTTCGCCGTGACCAATGCTGGACGGGGACTGCGGTGACGCGCCATCGTCCGATCTCGGCGCTCTGCCACCAGTCCAGCTCCACGGCCTTACATCCCCGCCGCTCGAACCAGCGTCTTAGGCCGAGCGGCACGCACCAGGGGAGTGAAGCCGGCAGCCGGCGGACAGTGGAGGCGTCCAGGTGATCGTAGTGATCGTGCGATAGGACGGCGAATGCCGCCTGCTCGACCGTCTCGAGCGGAATCCCCGGCGGGCTCCGCCGCGGCGGGACGAGCGCGCGGGCGCCCCAGTGCGGATCGGTGAGGACGACGTCGGCGCCGTCGTGGATCGCGAACGTCGAATGCCCGACCCAGGTGAGCGAATCGGGCTCGCCCGATCGGGAGAGGTAACCGCCGTCGTTCTCCACCCTGGGCACCAGCGGCTCGGGACGCCCTCGGTACTCGTTCCGCCCCAGCTTCCACTTGAGGAGGTCGACGAAGCGGACCGGGAGACGGCCCCAGGGGTTGAAGAAGTTTCCGTCCGGATCGCGGTGGGGCGCGTCGAGGGCGGCCGGGTCGAAGACGGCCGCGGTCACGCGGCCCGATCTTCGCCGCCCGGGCGAGCGCGGCTGGGACGCCGAGGGGCCGAGGCCTCTTCGGCCCTCGTGAGGGCGCGGATCTCGATCGTCGCGCGTTCGGCGCCGCCGAAGATCTCGCGCATCCGTTCCTGGCGGTATTTGAAGATCCGCACGAGGTCCGGCTCGACGAACAGCCGGTGGATTCCGGGAATCGGCAGGAAGGCGTAGTGGACCCGGTCCGTGGCGATCGTCCCACCGTCCGCTTCTTCGAACCGGTGCTCATGGTGCCAGAGCCGGTACGGCCCGCGGAGCTGCTGGTCGACGAAGCGGAGCGGCGGCTCCCAGACGCAGATCTCGGTGCGCCAGCGAATCGGCACGCCGTGGAGCCTCAGCTGGTAATCGATCAGCGCTCCCGGACGAAGGTCGATCGGACGAGGGGTGAGGATCTCGAAACGGAGGAGCGGCGGGGTGAGGGCTTCGAGGTTCCCCGCGTCGGAGAAGAAGGCGAAGACCTCCGCGCGTGGGCGGGGGAGAAATGTCTTGGCCGAGAGGAGGTAGGTCATCGATATCGGTCGACGGAGGAGCTGGTGGAGAGATCGCCGGACAGGGCGGTTGCGAACGCCTCGCGAAGAGCCTCCATCCGGCGGCGGTTGACGCCGAAGTCGCGCCGTCCGTAGCGAGACGCCGAGCGGAAATGGACCTGGTGTCCCTCTCGGTCGAGCACGAAATCGGCGAAATCGGGGAAGCGAAAAAGGAGCGAGCGGAATCGGGCTCGCGCTCGGCCGGGACCCTCTTCCAGGATCGTCGTGCGCGGCCAGCCGCGCAGCAGGTCCAGAAGCACCTCCCAGGCGCGATCGGGATCGGCGGCGAAGCCGAGCGGCTCGATCCGATACTCTTCGCGCGTCTCTTGGCTCGAGACGCAGTTCTGGCGGCGGCAAGGTCGAAGCGGCGGGGCGGGTGGGCTCACCCCGCGGGAAACCCGTGCTGCGGTCCCGAAAATTTCCCGCCGGTCGTTTCTTGCCGGGTCTCCCTTCGCGAAAGCGGCCCGCCTCCCGGCCGTGGAGGTCGCGACCCCAGGCCTTGCGTTAGACTGCCCTAAAGTGTCACGTCCTGACGGATCTCGACACTCTAATAGGGTGCCGGTACGGACCGCGCATCAGGAACCGTTCGAGGAGATTTCACGATGAGTTGGGAAGAACGCGAAGACACCACGATCTACAAGGTCGTCATGAATCACGAGGAGCAGTACTCGATCTGGCCCGCCCATCGTGAGCTGCCCCTCGGTTGGAACGCCGTCGGCAAGGAAGGGCAGAAGCAGGAGTGCCTGGACTACATCAAGGAAGTCTGGACCGACATGCGGCCGCTCTCTCTGCGCAAGAAGATGGAAGAGATGGAGCGGGAGCGCCAGTCCAACTGACCCGCGCGCGGCGCTCGCTCCTCGCCGGCTCGCAGATCGGATTCCGCCTTTGATCGCCTCCTCCCCCGCGTCCGCTCCGGACCGCTGGCTCGCCTATCGCGAGCCGAATCCCCGTGCGCGCCTGCGGCTGTTCTGTTTTCCGTACGCCGGGGGCGGGGCCTCCGCCTATCGCGGATGGGGGAGTGCCTTATCGGCCGAGGTCGAGGTCTGCCCGGTGCAGCTGCCGGGGCGAGAGGGACGCCTGCGCGACAAGCCGTTCGATCGCCTCGAGCCGATGATCGTGGCGCTCGCTGACGCGCTCGCGCCCTATTTCGACCTGCCGTTCGCCTTTTTCGGGCACAGCATGGGCGGTCTGATTTCGTTTGAACTCACGCGTGAGCTGCGACGGCGCGGCGGCCCCGAGCCGCTGCACCTCTTCGTCTCCGGTCGTCGCGGGCCGCAGGTGCCGAGCCGCGAGGAACCGATCCACGATCTGGAAGAGCCCGAGTTCTCGAACAAGCTGCGGGAGCTGAACGGCACGCCGGAGGAGGTCCTTCAGCACGCCGAGCTGATGAAGCTGCTCACGCCGATCCTGCGCGCCGATTTCGCGGTCAATGAGACCTACGAATACGTGCCGGGTGAGCCCCTCGAGATGGGGGTCTCGGCGTTCGGTGGCTTGGGCGACCTCGAGGTGACGAAAGAGGATCTGGCAGCCTGGAACGACCTCACGCGGAGTAGGTTCCGGCTGCGCATGCTGCCGGGGGATCACTTCTTCATCCACAGCGGCAAGGAGCTGATCCTGGACTCCCTGGCGCGCGACCTTGCCGAGCTCGCCGTCGCCGCCCGGTGAGGCGGCGTCTGGCATCCGGAGACCGCGCGCCGACGCGGCGGGCGGAAACCGGAGCTGCGCCTTGAAGCGGCGGCGTCGAAGAGAGATCTTTCTCTAGGAGACCTTTCGGTGGAGCGACCGCTTCGCCCCGACGATTTCCCCCTCGCCAGCGAGCGCGATCTGCCCCTTCTGGAGCGGGGCGAGCTGCGCCTCTGGACGATTCCGCTCGATCCACCGCCTCACGTCGTCGCGGTGCTTTCGGCCCTTCTTTCCCCGGATGAGCGCGAGCGCGCCGCCCGTTTCCGCTTCGAGCAGCATCGCAGGCGCTACGCCGTCGGCCGGGGAGCGCTCCGGCGCCTGCTCGGGCGCGAGCTGGGTATCACACCCGAGGCGATCAGCTTCGACTACGGGCCTCGTGGCAAGCCGTTCCTCGCCGCGCGCCACGCGGGCGCCGATCTGCAGTTCAACCTCTCCAACTCGGAGGAGCTCGCGCTCGTCGGCTTCCTCCACTCCCGAGAGGTCGGGGTCGACGTCGAGTTCCTGAAACCGATGCCGGATGCCGAGGAGATCGGCGAGCGCTTTTTCTCGATCCCGGAGCGCGAGGTGCTCCACCGCGTGCCAGGCGCAAAGAAGGAGATCGCGTTCTTCAACGCCTGGACGCGCAAGGAGGCCTATCTGAAAGCGGTGGGCGAGGGGCTTGCGGTGGCGCTCTCCTCCTTCGACGTCACGCTCGCGCCCGGCGAGCCGGCGCGGATGCTCGCGCTCAACGGCGATACCCACGCGGCCGAGCGCTGGTTCTACCTCCATCTCGATCCGGAGCCGCGTTACGTGGGCGCCGTCGCGGTGGAGCTCGACGACCCGGCGGAAATCCGCCGCGTTGCTTCCTATCGCTTCAGGTTCTGATTCGGCGCGTCCCGCCGCGGGCGAGCGGCTCTTCCGGCGCGGCAGGCGATTCGCGCTCGGAGGCTCCCAGGGGAACCCCTTTCCACCAGGAGGCGAGCTGCCGGAGTTGCTCGGGGGTCGCCGCGGGATCGACCTCGAGAGCGCCTCGGGAGCGAGGGCGCTCACCGAAAACGAGCGGTAGGCGCCGAAGCCGATCCCGCCGCGCGACGAGTAGCGACACCGTTTCGCCCGGCCGATGGTCGCGTAGCCGGTCGCCCAAGGCCTGGGGCGGAATGCGGTCGTCGTCGAACGCGAGGATCTCGTCGCCCGGCGCCACCCCGGCACGGGACGCCGGACCGCCTCGCGCGACGTGGGTCACGTACAGCCGGCCGGAAGAGTCGTCGGTCTCGACGCCGAGGGCCGCCCCGCGTGGTGCGTCGCTCCGCTCTGCGCCTCCCCGGCTCGAGGCGAAACGGAGCCCCAGCAGCTCGAGCGCGGGGTCATAATCGAGATCGCCGGGGGCGAGCGCCCGTTCGAGCCAGCCGTCGAGCGGCCGCCCGGCCACCTCGGACAGCGTGTTCGCCAGGTCCTCGGGAGAAAACCCGCGCTCGCCCGAAAATCGCCGGAAGGCGACGCGCATCGCGTCGTCGAGGGAGCGGGCGCCGCGCGTCGCGCGGCGGATCTCCACGTCGAGCAGGAAGGCGACGAGATGCCCCCGGGTGTAGTAGCTGACGCCCGAGTTGGCGAAGTTCTCGTCCTTCCGGTAGTACTTGATCCAGGCGTCGAACGACGCGGCGTCGAGTCCTTGCACCAGGCGGCCGGCCCCGGTTTCCACGGTGTCGATCGTTTTGCCCAGCTGAGTGAGCAGCTCGGAGAGGTCGGTGAATCCGGCGCGCGCGAGCAGGATCTCCTCGTAGTAGCTGGTGACCCCCTCGACCGCCCAGAGGCTCGGCGTGTAGACCTCGGCTTCGTAGTCGAGGCGCTCGAACTCCGCGGGCCGCAGGCGTTTGACGTGCCAGGCGTGGAACAGCTCGTGGGCGACCAGGCCGAGCCAATCGCGATAGCCATCCGGACGGCGCACCGCGAGACGGTTTGCCATCAGCACGGTCGAATCGGCGTGCTCCAGGCCGCCGGTCGATTCGGCGAGCACGTTGATCACGACGTAGCGCTCGTAGGGTAGGCCCCCCCAGAACGCCGCTTCGGTCGCGACCAGGTGCGCGGCGTCGCGGGCGGCGCGCTCGCCGTCCCACCGCGCGTCGGCCCCTTCGGTGACCAGGAGGTGCTCGCGGCCTGCCACCTCGAAGCGGTGGACCGGGGCATTGCCGGCGTAGAAGGGCGAATCGACCAGATGATCGTAGTCGCGCGCGAGGAAGACGTCGCCGTCGGTGACCCGCGGGAGCGGGGAGAGCGCGACCGCCCAGGTGGCGGGGCGCTCGACGCGCACCTCGGCGGCGAGATGGTGGCCGTCGATCGGAACGAGAAACGTCGCGGCACCCAGGAGCAGGGCGAAGTCCGCCTCGACGAAATTGGTCCGGACGGTCAGCTCGTGCGCGTAGAGGCGATAGCGGACGACGATCCGTTCGGCCCCGCGCGGAGCGATCCGCCAACGATTCTTTCGCGTCTTGGCGATCGCGCGGGGGCCGCCGTCCTCGGCCGTGGCGGAGATCGACTCGAGATGCCGCGAGTACTCGCGGATCAGGTAGGAACCGGGTGTCCAGACCGCCATCAAGAGCTCGAGACCGGCTTCCGGATCGGCTTCCGGGCCGGCTGAGGCGGGAAAGCTCGATTCGACCTCGAGGTAGTGGCTCTCCGGCGCGGCGAACCGAAGGGTGTGACGGATCGGGGCGGACATCGGCGCGGGCACCTTACCCGAACCGAAACCGTCGCGCCAGGACCCGTATACTGCGGCTGATGTCCTTCTTGCCGACCGGTTCTCTGCTCCGCGGTGTCGCCGTGGACGATCGAACCTCGCTCGCCGCCTGCTCCCCGCTCGGCGGCCTACCGGAAGTGCGAGCGCTCTGGCGGGCCCGCCAGCGGCGCGGCCTTCCTTCGCACTTTCCGTCCGATTTGCCGTCGAGCCTGCCGTTCGCGGTCTCCGGGCTCTCGCACGGGCTCGCCCTCGTGGCCGACCTGTTCGTGACGGAGGGGACGCCGGTCGTCGTCCCCGATCCCTATTGGGGCAACTACCGTCAGGCGTTTGGCGTCCGCCGCGGTGCGCGGATCGTGCCGGCGCCCAGCTTCGTCGACGGACGGTTCGATCCGGAGTCGATCGGCCGGGCGATCGCGACGCTCCCTCGGGATCGGACCGCGATCGCGATCCTCAACTTCCCCTCGAATCCGGGAGGGTATTCTCCGACCCCGGAGGAGCGGTTCCGGCTCATCGAATTGCTGCTCGGGGTGGCTGCGGAGGCGCCGAGCCGGCCCTTGGTCGTGGTTCTGGACGACGCCTACGCCGGGCTGGTCTTCGAAGCGGAGATTCCGCGCGGCTCCTTGTTCTGGGATCTCGTGGCACGTCGGGCCGAGGCGCCGAACCTGCTGCCCGTGAAGATCGACGGCGCCACGAAGGAGCTCAGCTTTTTCGGCGGCCGGATCGGCTTCCTCACGTTCGCCGAAGAGCCGGGAAGCGAGCCGGCCTCGACCCGCGAGGCGAGCCTCGTTCGCTACGTCCGCGCGGGTGCGGGGGCTCCCAGCGCGATCAGCCAAACGGTCCTGCTCCAAGGTCTCCGCGACCCCCGGATCGAAGAGCGGATCGAGGCGGTCCGAAGCGTTCTCGAGGCGCGGTACCTGGCGCTCCGCGACGCGCTCGCGCTGGTCGATCCGAAGCTCGTCCGGACCCACCCCTTCAATTCGGGCTGCTTCGCGTTGGTCGAGGTTCCCGAGGCGCTGGGGCTCGATTCCGACCGGGTACGCCGTCACCTGATCGAGGCCGAAAGCGTCGGCCTCATCTCGATCGAGCCGCGCCTACTCCGGATCGCCCATTGCTCCGTCGCCGTCGACGCGATCCCGGAGCTGGTCAGACGCCTGGAACGGGGGATCCGCTCCCTCGCCCAGGCTTAGACTGTCCTCGCATCCCCTCATCCGAAATCGAACCCGCCGGCCTCGAGTCCTTCCTCCCCCGCGTGCGGGGAAGGACCGAGGTGGGGGCCGAGGGTGCGGCTTAGGCCTGCTTTTCCAGCCGCCGCTCGCAGTAGAACCGCAGGACGTGCATGAAGTCCTGGGCGTTCGTGACGACGCCGTAGGCCTGGTGGGTTCCCCGATCCTTGAGCTTGTTGACCACGAACTCCGTCTGATCGACGCAGATGGTCATCAGGTCGGTGGGCACGCCGTCGTAATGCGTGTGGTACGCCGGCAGCATGTTGCCGACCGCGATCGCGTGGAGGGCCGTCGCGACGAAGATCGCGCCGGTCGCCCGGGCGGTCTGCTCGCGCATCGCGTCCTGGGCGGCGAGTGAGTCGGAGAGGACTCCGGGCAACGGTCCGTCGTCGCGGATCGAGCCGGCGAGCACGTAGGGGACGCCGCACTCGACCAACGTGTGGATGATCCCCGACTGGATCTTTCCCTCTTCGACCGCCTTTTCGATCGAGCCCGAAGCGCGGACCGCGTTGATCGCCCGCATGTGCAGGCCGTGGCCCCCTTCGGCGGGATGGCCGAGATTGTCCATGCCGAGCGTGGTGCCGAACATCGCCGCCTCGATGTCGTGGACGGCCACGGCGTTGCCCGCGAGGAAGCAGTGGACGTAGCCGTTGCGGATGAACCATTCGAAATCGCCGCGGGCGCGGGAGTGCACGAAGGCCGGGCCGGCGACCCAGACGAGATAGCCCCCCTTCCTCCGCTCGTCGTCCAGCCGCTCGGCGAGCTCCTCGTAGTTGACCGGGCGCTCGCGGCTCACCTCGGTCGACATGAAACGGAACTCGTTCGCGCCGTGGGCGCCGGCGAGGAATCCCTCGGTATGGACGAAGATCCCCGCTGTGCCGTCCTCTTCGAGCCCCATCGCGATCAGCTCGCCCGCCTTGAGGCGGCGCGGCTCGATGACCTCCACCTCCTCGCCGCGGCGGACGATCACGCAGTCCATGCGCGGCCGGCTCGGCAGCTTCCAGGTGCCGCCGACTTTCACGTAGGTGGGCAGGTTCGAGGTGGAGAAGAAGCCGTCGGGCAGGATGCCGTCGGCCGGGATCGGCGCGAACTGCGCCTCGGGGGCGTTCGCGAACGGGTCGCGGGAGAAATCGGGGAATCGATATGCGGTCGCCATGGCGAGGCGGGAGTCTAGCCGATCGGCGATGAGGTGAGCGAGGGGCGCGCCAGGAGCCGACTGCGCGCTTCCTAGGCTCTACCTCTCTTCAGATGTCAAGAGGTCTATAGGCCGCGCACGTATCCGCCGTCGACCGCGAGCGCCTGGCCGGTGACGTAGGACGCCGCGGGGGAGCAGAGGAAGGCGACCGCCGCCGCGAGCTCTTTCGGTTCGCCCATCCGGCCCGCGGGGGTATTGGCGATCCAGCCGGCGATGACCTCTTCGACCGGTTTGCCGGTACGTGCCGAAGCGGCACGCGAGAGCTCCTCTTGGCGCTCGGTGAGGGTGTAGCCCGGCAGCACGGCGTTGACCGTAACGCCGTCGACCGCGACTTCCTGGGAGAGGGTCTTGAGATAGCCGAGGACCGCCGGGCGCAGCGCGTTCGAGAGCGCGAGGTTGGGGATCGGCTGGCGGGCGGAGACCGAGTTGATTGCGACGATCCGGCCCCACTGCCTTTCGCGCATCCCCGGCAGCACCCGATTGACCAGACGTGGCACGAACAGCAGAACGAGCGGAATCGCCTGCTCCCAATCCTCGTCGGTCAAGTCGACGGCGGGCTTCGAGGTCGGACCGCCGCCGTTGGCGATCAGGACGTCGATGGGGCCGAGGCGCAACGCGACCTCCGAGGTCAGATTGTCGATCGACTCCCGTTCCCGCACGTCGACCGGGACGGCGATCGCCTCGATTCCGGCCGTGGTGAGCGACTCGAGCGCCCGTTCCAACTTGTCGCCCCCGCGGCTCGCGATGGCGACTCGCGCGCCCTCGGCGCCGAGCGCCCGCGCCGTCGCGAGGCCGAGCCCCGAGGAGCCTCCGGTGACCAGCGCGACCTTGCCCGCGAGCGATTGGCCCATCGTTACTCCTTCTTCTTGCCTTCGGCGTCGTATTCGTAGACGCCGCGACCGCTCTTCCGCCCGAGCCGCCCGGCGCGGACGTGTTGGACCAGCAGGTTGTTCGGCCGGTAGCGCTCGCCGAGCGATTGGTGGAGGAACTCGAGGATCGACAGGCGCACGTCGAGGCCCACTAAATCGCCGAGCTCGAACGGTCCCATCGGATGGTTCAGGCCCAGCTTGAGCGCCCGGTCGATGTCGGCGGCGCTCGCCACCCCCTCCTCGAGCATTCGGAACGCCTCGTTGCCGATCATCGCGTTAATGCGCGTGGTGACGAAGCCGGGGGCCTCGCGGACCAGGACGACCTCTTTCCCCATGCGTTCGCCTACCGTGCGCATCGCCGCGAGCGTCTCCTCCGAAGTTTCGAGGCCGCGGACCAGCTCGAGCAGCTTCATTACGTGGACCGGGTTGAAGAAATGCATGCCGGCGAAGCGGTCGGGGCGGCCGGAGGCGGCGGCCATCTCGGTGATCGAAAGGGCCGAGGTGTTCGAGGCGAAGAGCGCGTGGGCCGGGGCCGCTTGGGCGACCGCGCCGAAGGTCTCGATCTTGAGCCCCATCCGCTCGGGGATCGCCTCGATCACGAGATCGGCGTCCGTTACCGCCTCGGCGAGATCGACGTGAAGCGTGAGGCCCGCCTTGGCGGTTGCCGCAGCGTCGGCCGCCACTTTGCCCAGCGAGACCCCTTTGTCCAGGTTCTTGTGGATCGTCGCCTGACCCTGGTCGAGCATCGACCGGGAGACGTCGAACAGTCGGGTGCGATAGCCGGCCAACGCCGAGACGTGGGCGATGCCGCGGCCCATCGTGCCGGCGCCGAGCACGGCGAGGGTGGAGATTTCGGTCATAGCGTCCTCGGGTCGTTCGGGGCGGGTCGCTCGATAGCGGGGAGAGTGGCTGCGAGATCAGGAGACGGGGATCGTATGGACGCCGGTCGTCTTCGCGGCCAGGTTGGAAAGCTCGTCGGCGATCGCAAGGGTGTTGCGGACGGCGGCTGAGATCAGCTCCTGGTTCTCCGGCGTGGTCGCGTGCTTTTCGAGGTACTGCCGTCCGAGGTCGTAATGATGGACCTCTTCGGGTTGGATCGTCCGGTCGTAGAGGTCCGCCGTGCCGTGGTCGCCCACGGATCGGCAATAGTTCACGAATTGGGCGTTGCGCACCTTGGCGATCGCCTCCGAAGCGAACGGTCCGGCGGCGATCCGCTCGACGGTCGTCTTGAGGCCTCGGAGGTATTGATAGAGGGGGCTGTGCCCTTCGGCGAGCGGGTCGAACTTCGAAGCGTCCTCGCCGATCTGGGCGAGGCGCTCGACGATCATGCCGTAGTGCTTCATCTCGTCGCCGCACTGCAGCGCGAGGATCATCTTGGCTTCGACTTCGGGGGTCGAGGTCATCCAGAAGCCGGCGAGCTCGCTCGCCTCGAGCTCGCTCTTCAAGGCGAGCTTGAGCAGGGTGACGACGTCCACCTTACCGCCGGCTTCGGCTTCCAAGGTCTCGGTTTCGCCGAGGCGAGAAAACAGCTCGTCCATTTCGGAAAGCAGTTGGGTGACGAAGGTCTTGGCGTCCAACGTGGGGCTCCTTCTCGTGCGGGGCCCGCCTTGGGCGGGCTTTCGGGGCAGAGTCCGCCGCTCGGGGGCGGTGGCGGTAAGCCTACTCCATCTCCCTCGGTCCGCGGTTCAGGAATGCATGGGATAGTCTCTGCGTTTTCGCGCGGGAAAGGAGCGCACATGAATCACGACATCGACCTTCTCGAACCGATCGCGGGGATCTCGGATGCCGATCAGAAGAAGGTCGCGACGGTCGCTCACCACGTTCGGGGCATTTTGTCCGCCCTGGGCCTCGACCTTTCCGATCCGAACCTCCTCGAGACCGATCGCCGGGTGGCGAAGATGTACATCGAGATGTTCCATGGCCTTTCCGAGGGAGCCGAGCCGGCGATCACCACGTTTCCGAACGAAGAGAACTACAGCCACATGGTGATGGAGAAGAACATCCCGTTCTACTCGATGTGCGCCCACCATCTGGTGCCTTTCTATGGCCACGCCCACATCGCCTACATTCCCAACGACCGGATCATCGGGCTGTCGAAGTTTTCCCGCATCCTCGAGTTCTACGCCAAGCGGCCCCAGCTGCAGGAACGGCTGACCGAGCAGGTAGTCTCCTATCTCGACGAGCAGCTGAAGCCGCAGGGGGCGATGGTGGTGATCGAGGCGCGCCACCTGTGCGTCGAGATGCGAGGGGTCAAGAAACCTGGGACCGAGACGGTGACCTCGGCGCTGCGCGGGATCTTCCACCAGAAGCCCGTACGCGAAGAGTTCCTCGATCTGTTGAGACGGCCGTGAACCTGCCGTCGTCCCGCCGGCTGCTCTGTGGCCTCTTCTGTGCTGGGGGGCTGATCGCCTGGCTCGGGATCTGCGCCGCGCCGGCCCCGGGGGCTTCGAAACCGAAGCCTCGACGCTACGAGGACCTCACCAACCCGCTGCTCGGACCCGACTACGCGGCTTGGATGCTCGGGGCGATTTCGCGCATGGCGAGCGATGGCGAGATCGACGAGTTCCTCGCGTTGAAGAACGACGAGTCGGCCGCCGTATTCATCGAGTCGTTCTGGAAGCGGCGCGATATCAGCCCGGGCAGCGAAGGCAATCCCGCTCGCGAAGTGTTCGACGCCCGTTCGGAAGAGGCGGATCGTCTCTATTCCGAGGCGGGCATCCTCGGCCGGCATACAGCCCGCGGAGCGCTCTTCGTGCTTTACGGGGCGCCCGCCAAGATCGACTTCGACATGACCTCGGTGCGCGGCAACCAGGCGCTCGAGGTTTGGCACTACGACGAGAAATCTTCCTACGGTTTGGACGGCAAGAAACCGTTCGGCAACTTCCGCTTCATCAAGCAGGGGGGGCTCACGGTGCCGTTCGCCCCTGGCCGCGCCCCCGTCCGTCCGCAGCGGCGCCCACCGGGCTGAGGCCGCCCATCACTCCTCGCCGGGCCGGAGCGCCATGCTGGTAGGATCGGCGCCCAAGCAACGCCTACGCAAGGAGATTCGATTCCGATGCCCGAGTACCGCGCCGTCCTCGCCGGAACCGGTGTGGCGATTCCCCCCCACGAGATCACCAACGACATGCTCGCTCGGATCATCGAGACGAGCGACGAATGGATCCGCGAAAGGAGCGGCATCAAGACCCGCTATTACGTCGACCCCGGAGTCGGGTCGTCCGATCTGGGTGTCGAGGCGGCGCGCGCGGCCATCCAGGATTCCGGAATCGATCTCGCGGAAGTCGACTACCTGGTCTGCGCGACGATGACCCCCGATCACTACTTCCCTGGATCGGCGACGCTGATCCAGCAGAAGCTCGGATTGAAGGCGCTGCCGACGCTCGACATCCGGCAGCAATGCGCCGGTTTCGCGTACGGCCTGCAGCTGGTCGACGCCCTGATTCGGGGCGGGCTCGCCAAGACCGTGCTCCTCGTCGGCACCGACGTCCACACGTCGTTGATGCCGTTTTCCGAGCGCACGTTCGAGGTCCTCCACGGCCGCGATCCGGGCCCGCTCTCGGCGGAAGATTTCGCCTGGAACTCGAACTTCCGCCACTTGCTCGTCCTGTTCGGGGATGGCGCGGGGGCGATGGTCTTTCGCGCCTGGGAGAAAAAGGAAGGCGAAGCCGAGCGCGGCATCCTGGGCTCCGCGCTCTACGGCGACGGCAACCACAAGGACATCCTGTTCGTCCCGGGCGGTGGCTCGGCGAACCGGCCGTTCGTCACCGCGGAGATGATCGCCGCGGCGAAGACGGTGCCGGTGATGGACGGCAAAGCGGTGTTCAAGCTCGCCGTCACCCGCATGCCGGAGGTGACGCGGGAGGTGCTCGCCAGGCACGGCTACACGCTCGACGACCTCGACCTGCTCGTGATGCATCAGGCGAACCTGCGGATCAACGAGGCGTCGCAGAAAGCCCTGGGCCTCGCGGACGCGAAGGTCTGGAACAACATTCAGAAATTCGGCAACACGACGTCGGCGACGTTGCCCCTCGCGTTTCACGAAGCCCGGCAGGCGGGGAAAGCGCCCGAGGGCGCGTTGGTCGCCTTGACCGCGCTCGGCGCGGGGCTCCACTGGGGATCCGTCTTGATGCGAGTCTAGCCCGGAGGCCTCTCGCCCCACCTTGTCGTGCGGGGCGGGAACGCTATGATTCGGCCTAGATTGCGAGCTGGACCGAAGGGGAAGGAGACGCGATGTCTGGCAAGCGGGTGTACGCCTTTGGCGCGGGCTCGACCGAGAGCGAGGGACTAGGCAAGGACCTGTTGGGCGGCAAGGGCTTCGGCCTCGCGGAGATGAGCCGGCTGGGCATCCCGGTGCCTCCTGGCTTCACCATCACGACCGCGGTCTGCAACGCCTACGGCGAAAACGGCGGTCGCTATCCCGAGGGTCTGGAGGAGGAGGTCGCCGCCCACGTCGCCCAGCTCGAGGCTGCGCTCGGGCAGACGTTCGGCGACCCCAACAATCCCCTGCTGGTCTCGGTCCGCTCGGGCGCGCCGCTGTCGATGCCCGGGATGATGGACACCATCCTGAACTTGGGGCTCAACGACGGGATCGTCGACGCGCAATCCAAGCGACCGGAAGCCGACGTCCGTTCGTTGCTCGACGCCTACCGCCGCCTGATCGCCATGTACTCGAATATCGTGATGGACGTACCGCGCCATCCGTTCGAAGCGGTCCTCACCGCGGCGCGCGCGAAACAGGGCGTTGCGACCGACGCCGAGCTGTCGCGAGAGAGCCTCGCGGAAGTCTGCTGCAAGTTCATGGGCATCGTCTCCGAAGCCGGTAGGACTTTCCCCCAAGATCCGAAGGAGCAGCTCTGGGGGGCGATCACCGCGGTCTTCCTGAGCTGGAACGGCGATCGGGCGAAGGCGTACCGAAAGATCAACGCCATCTCCGACAAGCTGGGAACGGCGGTCAACGTCCAGGCGATGGTGTTCGGCAACCGAGGGAACGACTGCGCCACCGGCGTCGCCTTCACGCGCAACCCGGCGACCGGTGAGCGGCGGATCTTCGGCGAGTTCCTGACCAACGCGCAGGGCGAGGACGTCGTCGCCGGCATCCGTACGCCGCAGACGATCGAGGCGACCGAGAGCTCGCCGGGGCTCGCCGCCGATTTCCCCGGCGCCGCGCGCGAGCTCGAGGAAGTGGCCCATCGGTTGGAGGGGCACTTCCGCGACATGCAGGATCTCGAGTTCACGATCCAGCACGGCAAGCTGTTCATGCTCCAGACGCGCACCGGCAAACGGACTGGCCCGGCCGCCGTGCGGATCGCGGCGGAGATGGTCGCCGAGGGCGTGATCGACGCGAAGGAAGCCTTGAAGCGAGTGGAGCCGCAACACCTGGTGCAGATGCTCGCCCCGGTCTTCGATCACGCCGAGAAGAAGACGGCGGTCGCCGGCAACCGGCTGCTCGCCAAAGGGCTCCCCGCCGGCCCCGGTGCGGCCGCGGGGCGGATTGCGCTCACGGCCGAGAAAGCGGCCGCGATGGCCGCGGCGCCAGGCGCCGGACCGGTCATCCTGGTGCGCGCCGAGACCTCCCCCGAGGACATCGTCGGCATGCACGTCGCGGTCGGCATCCTCACCTCGCGCGGCGGCATGACGTCGCACGCCGCGGTGGTCGCCCGCGGCATGGGCAAGCCCTGCGTCGTAGGCGCCGGCGAGCTGGTCGTCGACGAGCACGACGGCGTCCGGGTGGGGGACCGCCTTTTGGTCGAAGGGGACGAAATTTCGATCGACGGCACGACCGGCGAGGTGATCGCCGGGCGCCTGCGCTCGGTCCCCTCGGCCGTCCTCGAAGCGCTGCGCTCGGGGAGCGCCGAAGAGCCGGGTGCGAAAGCCTTCGTCGAGGTCCTGTCCTGGGCGGACGAGGTGCGCCGGCTCAGGGTGCGGGCGAACGCCGACACGCCGATCGACGCGCAGACGGCGCAACTGTTCGGCGCACAGGGCATCGGCCTCTGCCGGACCGAGCACATGTTCTTCGAAGAGGAGCGAATCCCCTGGGTGCGCCGGATGATCCTCGCCGAGGATGAGGGCGAGCGGAGGGAGTCGCTCGCGCGCCTGCTGCCGATGCAGCAGGGGGATTTCGAAGGGATTTTCGCCGCGCTCCCCGGCCTGCCGATCACCATCCGCCTGCTCGACCCGCCGCTTCACGAGTTCCTGCCGCACGGCGACCAGGCGGTCCGGCGCCTTGCCGAGCAGATGGGCGTCCAGCCCGAAGTGGTCGAGGCGAAAGCCACGGCGCTCCACGAAGCGAACCCGATGCTGGGCCACCGCGGCTGCCGCCTGGGGCTCACCGCCCCCGACATCTACGACATGCAGGTGGAGGCGATCGTGCGCGCCGCATGCGTCCGCGCGAAGGCGGGCGAGAAGGTGCGGCCCGAGATCATGGTGCCGCTGGTCGGATCGGTTTCCGAGATGATCGCCCTGCGCGAGCGGATCGTCGCGGTGCGCGATCGAATCCTCGCGGCCGAGGGTGTGAGCCTCGAGATCCTCGTCGGCACGATGATCGAGGTTCCGCGCGCCGCCCTGGTGGCCGGCCGGATCGCCGAGCACGCCGACTTCTTCTCGTTCGGCACCAACGACCTGACCCAGATGACCTTCGGCTTCTCGCGCGACGACGTCGGAAGCTTCCTGCCTCACTATCTCGAGAGCGGAATCCTCGAGGTCGATCCGTTCGCTTCGATCGACGAAGAAGGGGTCGGACAGCTGGTCCGCATGGCCTCCGAAAACGGCCGCGCGAAGAACGCCGGGCTCCATCTCGGGGTCTGTGGCGAGCACGGCGGCGACCCGCGCTCGGTCCACTTCTTCGAGAAGGTGGGGCTCGATTACGTCTCCTGCTCGCCCTATCGCGTGCCGATCGCCCGCCTGTCCGCGGCGCGCGCACGCCTCGGGGTCGGCGCGGGGGGTAAGGACACCAGCTAGCGAGGAACCCGCTCCGGATGGAGGTGCTCGATCTCATCGCCCGACTGATCGACTCCCGGCCGTTTTCCCAATGGGGAGTCGAGCGAACTACGGGCGTTCGTCTGCGTGAGGACCTCTCCACAACGAATCCTTACTTTACGATTCTTCGATCCGCCTCGACGCGACCGCCGGTCGTCGGCGTCGAGCTGCGGCTGCCCCGCCCCGGTGCCACTCGGCGGGACGGCTTGTTGATCGTCGATCTCGATTCCTCCTCGGTCGGCCTCCGCCAAGCCGAGCTGACCGCCCGTTTCGGCGCGAGGTTCAACGTCCAGTTCCCGAACGCCCAGCAGCCGCCGAACTCACCGCGCTATCAGGTCTACGCCTATCCCTGGGGTGATCTCCGGCTCGGTCTCGGGCAGGGCACCGGTCTGCTCGAAAGCGTCGTCCTGGACGCCGAGAGGTAAGGGCGCCGTCCACAGGGTTCCCTTCGGCTGCGTGAGGTAGGCGCGCCGCGGAGCGTTCGACCGTGGAAGGCACGGCGCTCCCCGCGCCGTTTCGGTGATTCGAAGTTCTTCTGCTCTACGCCAATCGCTTTGAAGCCGATTCGATCCGACCTCCCGCGCCGTCCGCGGGACGAACGGTTTCGCTCCAAGGCCGATCCTCGACCTTCATCGAGGTGGGCGAGAGGAGGGATTCTCTCTTGGCGATGTCGACCCGTCCCCTCGGCCGGAAACCCGGCGAGGACACGCTCCTCCGTAGCTTCACGACCCTGGCATGGCACGTCGCGGCCCTCCTCGCCGCGCTGCTCGTCTCCTCCCACCCCATGCGCAACGCCGACCTCTGGTGGCACCTCGCCGCGGGGCGAAGGATCTGGATCTCCGGCGAGATGGCGAGCCTCGATCCCTTCTCGTTCCCGCCGCTCACGCGGATCTGGCACAACCACGAATGGCTGGCCGATCTGCTGCTCTACGCTTGGTCCCATTCCCTGGGGACCGAGAATCTCTGGATCTGGCTGCAGCTGACCCTCGCGGCGACCTACGTGCTGCTCTTCCGTCTCCTCTGGCGCGAAAGCGGTCGATTTGCCGTCGCCGCGCTCGGTTCCATCGCGGCGCTGGCTATGGTCCAGCCGTTTGTCGAGCTGCGCCCCCACCTTTTGAGCCTTCTGGCGTTCGTCCTCCTATTGACCTGGTGGCGGTCGGAATCGCGTTCGACTTCCCGGGGCCGGATTGCCTTGGGGGTGTTGTTCGTCCTCTGGGCGAACCTTCACCGGAGCGCGCCGTTCGGGCTCGCCGCGCTCGCCGTGCTCCTCGGAGCCGAGGCCCTCGTAGCGGTCGCGCGGGAGCCCAAACCTCTACGACGCACTCGCGCCCTCGCGGCCGCGCTGGAGCTCGGGTCCTACCTCCTGCCGGCGTTCCTCGCGACCTTGATCCATCCGGAGCCGATCTACCAATTTCTTCTCCCTTGGCGCTTCGCGGCCTCCTCCTCGCCTTTCCACTCGCTCCAGGAATGGTTGTCACCCTTCTCGCCCGACGGGATCGGAGTTCCGGCTTTTCCCCTCGTTCTCACCGGATATTGCGCGATCCTCGTCGCCGCGCTTTGGCGCCTCCGGGGTCGGGTGCCCTTGCCGGTCCTCCGGCCGCTCTGGGCGGCTCTTGGGCTGTCGCTTCTCACCTGCGGCATGGCTCTCCGGGCCTCCCGCTTCCTTCCCCTGTTCGGCATCGGCGCGGCCCTGCTCCTGGCGGAGGTCTTTCGCGCCGACCCGCAGGCCTCGCCGCGCCGCAAGGTGACTGCTCCGCGGCCCGGATTTCTCCTTTTGGGCGTTCCGGTTGGCTTGTGTGTGATCCTGGCGGCCTGCCTCGCCCGCTATCCCTTCGGCCCGGGTACATTCGCCCTGCTGGTGGGGGAGGAGTCCTTTCCGGTGGATGTGATGGACCGTGCCGAGCGGGCGGGCTGGAGCGGCCCGGTCTACGCCTATTTCGGATGGGGTGGTTACCTCCATTGGCGGACCGACGGCCGCCTGCCGGTCGCGATCGACAGCCGGGCGGATACCGTCTTCGACGGGCCGACGTACGAAGCGTACCGGCGGGTCCAATACGGGCGCGGCGACTGGATCCAGGTGGTCGAACGCTCGGGAGCGCGGTTCTTCCTCTGGCCCACGACGGAGACCCCCCAGCTGCCCTGGGTCGGACAGGTCGATGCGCTGCTCGCCACGGGACGTTGGCGCAAGGTCGCCGAGGATTTCGTCGGCGCCATGCTCGTCCGTGCGGATTCGCCGGTCGTTCCGGCGCTTCCGGTCCGAAGGAGTCAGAGCCTTTACCAACTGATGTCCAAGGCGCGAGAGGCGATGGACGAAGGGGATGGACCTCGCGCCGAGGGGCTGCTTCGGAACGCTCTGGAAAAGGATCCGCACGCCCTGATCGCCTGCCGCAATCTGGCGATCGTGATCGCGCATCGGGGCGACATCGATGGCGCGTGGCAGCAGCGCCGACGGTGCAACCGGATTTTCCCCGAGCCCGAGGGGGATGCCGACCTCGCCCGATACATCGAGAGCCGCGCGTCGAGATGAGGGCGCTCCGCCGAAACGGCTTCGATGGTAGTTTGTCCTCGAAACTTGCTCGAGGATCCGCCGGCCGATGCGACGCGCTTCATTCTTCTCGCTCTTCGTTCCCTGGTGCCTGGCGTTCGGCTCCTCATGGCCGGCCGTGGCGGAGCCACCCACCCCGGCGATCCCCGCGACGCCCCCCGCGGCGATCGAAACACCGCCGGTGCGGCTCGCCCGGCTCACGCGCGCTCTTCCCTTCGACGTGGAGGGTGAGAGCGGCCGGAACTTCCAGGCCGGCGAAGGGGAGATGGTCGCCGTGCGCGCCCCATGGCTCTATCTGGTCGACGGCATGCACCGGGCCGCTCACTCCGGGTTCACCGAGGCGGACGTCGAGTTCCTTTCCGAGGCGGAGGTCGAGAAGCGGATGGCGAAGATCGTCCGCCGCTACGACGTGATCTGGGCACTCCATCTCGCGCGCGACCCGGAGAGCCCGGCCGATTACGTTGCGACCGTGATGAGCGGCAACCACTTGGTCGACCAGTCCGGCGATCCGATCTACTCGTTCCTCGGCAACTGGATCCTGCGACCGGGCCGGACGGTCTACCTCTACAACGAGGGGCGGCAGGTGGGGAGCGCGAAAATCGCTTCCTGGGAGCCGTCCCCGTCGGGTGCCGGGCTCGGATCGTTCCGTCTCGCGCCCGAGGACCTCGAATTCCACCAGGGGCAGCGGCTCTTGGTCTCCTTCCGCAAGCTCGACACCCTGCCGATCGCCGACACGCCGAAAGTGACGGAGCTCATGAAGGACACCAAGCTGCTTGGTTCGAGCGGCGAAGGCTTCTTCGACTCCGAGTTCTTCGCCTCGGCCGACCTCGACCGCGACGGCTCCTACGAGCTGATCGTCCGCCGCTTCTCGACCACCGCGGTCCGCTTCTCGATCTTCGAGCGAAGCGCGAAAGGATGGGCCGAGGTGTACCGGGGTGGCGGGCGGTAGCCTTTCCCGCCCTCTTCACGCGTTCAGGCGTTAGCGCTTCGCCAGGCAGGGGCCTTCGGCCCCCTGGCAGATCCTTCCTTCGACGCGGGGCGCGATGCCCTGCGGGGTGGCGCGGAGCGCCTCGATGATCACGTCCTTGAGGTCCTTGCCGCTCGCCGGGCAGCCTGGAACTTCCTCGGTGGGGAGAAAGGTGTAGCCGTCCTGATCGCCGATGCCCGGGTTCACGAGGTAATCGCCGGTGACGGCGAGGATCGCGTCGTCCGATCGAACCGGGACCGCGCCGTCTGGCGTAAGCCGGCCCAGCCCAGTCGCCGCTTTCTTTTCGGCATCATGGACGAACGCCCATCCTGCGATCTGGAGCCAGGTGCCGCTTCCCGGCCAGCCGTAGACCGACTGCTCCGCGGTCTGCTGCAGCAGTCTGCCGTCGAGCCGGATCAGGTGGAGGGGGGTCGGAAAGCCGATCAGCTCTTCCACCTGTCGGCGGGTGAGAGTGCTGCCGGCGGCGAGGTCTTGATTGAGGCGGAGGGTGCCCGCGTTCAGGAAGGCGACTTGAGCGCCGCAGGGAGCGAACGTCTCGAGCATCCGGTCGGCGATCCAATCGCCGAGCGAGGTTTCGCGGCCTCGGCTCTTGTTCTCTTCCCCTTCGAGCTCGGTGAGCGTCCGGCCGTAGACCTCTTCGAGGCAGTCCTCCGGAGCGTTCTTCTTGGCGCAGAACTCCCGCTCGTGGCGCCGCTGCCAGCCGTCGACCAACGTCTGGACCTCCGGGTCGGGCTCCGGCGAGCGCGGTAGGCCGGCGCCGAGCGGCCGATGTTCGTAGGAGACGTCGAGCCGATGGCGATCGTCGAGGCGGAGCGTGATCACCGAGGCGGTGCGCGCATCGGCGTCGGCCTTGATCACCCATCGGCCGTCGGCCTCGAACGCCATCTTCTCGTGGTCGTGTCCGCCGACGATCAGATCGGGCCCGTCGGGGCCGAGGGTTTCGAGCATCTCCCGGTCTTCGAGCGCGGTCAGGTGGGTGACCGCGACGACCACCTCGGCACCCGCGCGCCGAAGCTCGGCGGTGAGCTTCCGGGCGGTCTCGTTCGGCCGGTCGAACGTGGCGTATTGGATCTCGGGAGTCGGGATCGTGATACCGAAAAGGCCGATCCGGATTCCTCCGCTGGTCACCAGCACTGACCGCTCGACCGCGCCGACGGGAGCGAACGGCCGACCGTCGTCGCCGGGCGCGAGGTTCACGTTGCTTCCCAACCAGGTGAAGCGAGATTGGGCGATGCGGCTGGCGAGGATGCCGGCATCCTTCTTCTTCCGCTTCTCGAACTCGTGGTTGCCGAAGGTGACGAACATCCGCGGGTCGCTCTCGTCCGAGCCGTCGAGCCGGTTGAGCACCGAGATCATCTGCTCGCCGTCGTACATGCGGCTGGCGAACGAGGGATAGAGGAGGTCGCCCGCATGGAGGAACAGGAGATCGGGATGTTCCCGTTCGAGCTCTCGGCGAAGCGCGCGGACGCGGGCGAGGTCTCCCTGGCGACCGCCTTCGACCCCCTCGATCCGATAGACGTCGTTGATCGCGAGTAGCACCGCCGTTCGTGCCCGAGCCGGGGGCGCGGTATTGGATCCGTTGGGTGCGGTCTTCGCCGCGTCGGGGGACGTTCCCGAGACGCAGGCCGTTAGCGCGAAGAGGACGGCCACCAGAGCCGCCGGAGCGACGGGAAAGCACCTGCGGCGAAGGAGACGATCGAAGTCGAGAACCATGGCCAACCTCCGGGCCGATGGTAGCAGCCCCCTGGTAGGATTCGGATCCGATGCCCGCCGCCAAACCGACCTCCGCGCCGCCAACCGAAGCGAAGCGACGCCTCGACCAGTTCTGGAACGGGAGCCGCGACTACTACGAGCAGGCCGAGGCGGCGAACGCCGAGGCCTCGCTCGAGCGGCGGATGCTTCTCTCGTACCTCGCCCCGGGGCAGGTGGTTCTCGACCTCGGTTGCGGCTCGTGCGAGAACTCGCTCTGGATGCCCGAAGGCGTACGGATGGTCGGCTTCGACGTCTCGACGGCCGCGCTCGTCATGGCGGGCGAGAAGAAACGACCGGTGGCGCTCCGGCTGCGCGGCGACGGGGAGATCCTGCCGCTCGCCTCGGAGAGCGTCGACGCGGTGCTCTCGACCTACGCGCTCGAGCATTTCGCCGAACCGGGGCGGACCCTGCTCGAGGCGGCGCGGATCGTCCGGCCGGGAGGTCTGCTCCTCCTGGTCGGCTCGGCCTGGGACCTGCCGTATGAGATGCCCCCGAGCCTGGACCCCAAGCGACGGTTGGAAGTGGCCTTGCGGAGGCTAGGGCGCCAGGCGATTTCGGCGGTCGACGGACGTCATCGTTTCGACACGGTCGCCGAGCCGCGGGTTCTCTCGGAGGGCTATGTGCCGGACGCCGACGCGGTCCACGTGGCGCAGTCGTATCAGATGGTCCGTTTCCTCAAGGCCGCGGGAATGGAGATTCTGGAGCACCGATCGCTTCCGCACCGGCCCGATCCTTCCGGGCCGCGCGGTTGGCTGAGGAAGGCGTTGCGCGCCATCCCGCTCTGGCGCCGTGGGTGGGGCAACACGCTGATCGTCGCGCGGCGCGGCAAGGTACTCCTGGCACCGGCGTACCGGCTTCTGCCGCTCTAGTCTTCGGGGGCGTTTTCGTCCCTTAGCCCTTGTCGAAGATCTTCTGCGACTTGGTCACGACGAAGCCTTCGCGCTCGTAGAAGCGATGGGTCCGTTCGCGGACTACGTTGCAGCGTACTCGCACCTTGGGCAAGCCCTGCGTGGCTGCCCAACCTTCCGCGGCACGGATCAGGAGGGGGCCGATGCCTCGTCCGCGCTCGGTGTCGCGAACGACCAGGCCGTAGATCTCGGCGAACGGGTCGCTTTCCACCATCTCGATCTTGGCCACGTGGAGCCAGCCGACGATTTGCCCCTCGCGCTCGGCGGCGAACAGCTGCTGGTCCGTGCGAGGGAGCAGCACGGCCAGCCGTTCGCGCATCCGATCGGGAGAGGTCGGGTAGCCCAGCTGGTCGGAGAGGGCGGCGATCGAAGGCGCGTCGTCGAGGCGCGCCGGTCGGACGGTGGGCTGCTCGCTCATCGGTGCAATCTATGGGTCGAGAGGAAGGGGACGGGAACGCTCCTGGAGCAGCGAGACGAGCGGCTCGGCTCGCTGGGGTAGATCGAGCTCGTCCAGCGCGCGGCGGATTACGCCGGACGAGGTCTCGATCTCGATCTCGAGCTGCGCCGTATCGCGCGCGGCGGCGGAACGGCCGGTTTTGGCGCCGGCCTCGGAGGGCTCGTCGATGAGCCCGCTTTTCTCCACCGCTTTTTCGAGCTTCGTCCGTTCGCGAGGGTCGAGGGACGAAAGCTCGAGGTCGCAGCCGCGGATCAGGCCCGCGAAGCCCCCCGATTGGCGAAACCGAATCTTGCGAATCGTCATCGGGGGGCGTCCTCCGCTCGCCCCGGAATCCAGTGGGGCGTCGGCTTAGAAGCCTACATCTTTCCAGGCCTTGGCGACCGCCTTTTCTTCCGTGCTGCCCGCGCCGTAGAGCCCGCCCGCGGTCTGGACGCTCATCGCGACCATGTCGGCGAACTGGCTGGTGGGACTGAGCGCCTTGAGCGTCCCGAACCAGATCTTGCCCGCCCGCTCCCAGGCGTAGCCGCCGAGAGCGCGCGCGACGAGATAAAAGGCGTGGTTCGGAATGCCGGAGTTGATGTGGACGCCGCCCGAGTCGGAGGTGCCCTTGTACTTGTCGGCCAGGTGCTTCGGCTGCGGGTCGGTGCCGAGCCATGAGTCGTTTACGAAGGCCTTCTCGTCCTTGAAGGTCCGGAGCGCGCGAGCCGTCGTGGCCGGACCCATGATGTCGGGACCGATCAGCCAATCGGCCTTGTCGGCTTTCTGCTTCTTCTTCCACTGCTTGACCAGCGAGCCGAAGACGTCGGCGAAATGCTCGTTGAGCGCACCCGATTCGTTCAGGTACTCGAGATCGGCCGTGAACGTGACGACGCCATGGGTCAGCTCGTGTCCCACCACGTCCAGCGACTTGGTGAACCGGATGAAGATCTGGCCGTCGCCGTCGCCGTAGGCCATCTGGCGGCCGTTCCAGAACGCGTTGTTGTAGCGGCTCCCCATGTGGACGCTCGAGACGAGGGTCATCCCCTGGTCGTCGAGCGAGTTGCGATCGAAGACCTTCTTGTAGAAATCCCAGGTGGTGCCGGCGTGGTCGTAGGCTTCGTTCACCGCCGGATCCTTCGACTTCGGATCGCCCTCGCGGCGGACGATTTTGCCGGGCAGGAACGAGGAGCCGTTGTTCTTGTTGTCGTAGACGACGCGGTTCTTCCTCGTGTCCGGAACCGCGAGCGAGGCGACGGTCGGAAAGTCGGCGAGGGCGACGCGTGTGGCGCGCAGGGTGGCCGACCGGGCGATCGCTTCGACGGCGAGCTTGCGCACTTTCGGATCGTCCGACTGGGCCATGTGGTCGAGGACGTACGGCGGCAGGATGCAGTGGAGCGGATTCGGACAGCAGGCCATGGCGGTTCTCCTCTCGAAGCGCGGGCCGGCAAGGCTCGCGCGAAGGCGGCGGCTCGCACGCCCAACTAGACGGCCGCGGAAGGAGATTTCAGCGGATCCTTCATCGCGCGTCGAAGGCGGCTCGAAGGAGAGGGGCGCTCCGGTACGGGCCTTCGTTACAGAAAAATTGCAACTTCGGGGCTTGGTCCTGGAAGACGTCGCCGTCGAGGTGGGGCGTCGAGCGTGAAATGAGTGCCGCTCAGCCTGAAACCGCCACCCCCATGAGCTTTCCGATGCCGAAGGTCACGGCCGCCGCGGTGAGCCCGAACAGCATCTGGCGACTGCCGGAGAAGAGGACGGTCCGGCCGGTCAACAGAGTGATCGCCGCGCCGATCCCGAACAGGCCGATCGCCGAGACCGCCAGGCTCGCGCCGACCGCCGTGAGCCCGGAAGAGACGAGGAACGGCGCGACGGGTACGACCGCCCCCACCGCGAACAGCGCGAACGAGGTGAACGCGGCTTCCCAGGCCGAGCCGCCGAGCTCTCCCGGGTCGACTCCGAGCTCTTCCCGCGCCAGGGTATCGAGCGCCGACTCCGGGTCGGCCATCAAACGGTCGGCGACCGCTCGCGCCTGGGCGGGCTCGAGCCCTTTGCGGCGATAGATCCGCGCGAGCTCTTCCGCCTCGCCGGCCGGATCGGCCGCGAGTTCGTCGCGCTCGACCGCGATCTGGCGCAGGAACAGCTCGCGGGAGCTCTGGACCGAAAGCCATTCGCCGAGCGCCATCGAAATCGCTCCGGCGAGCAGCCCCGCGAGGCCCGTGATCAGGATCGCTTGGTTCGAAAGGTTCGCCCCCGCGACGCCCATCACCAAGCTCAGGTTCGAAACCAGGCCGTCGTTCGCGCCCAGGACGGCGGCTCGCAGCGCGTTGCCGCCGACCGCCCGGTGGCCCCGCTCGTAACGGGCGACCTGCGCCCCTTCGAGACCGCTTCCTGCCGTGCCGCGAAGGATCTCGCCGAGTAGCCGGCCGTGCCGCTTCTCCTCGGCCGGGAGGCCGGCGCTTTCGGCTTCCGCTTGCGAGCGGTACCCGCCCATGTCCGCCCGTTCCATACCGACCACGGTCGAGAGAATCATTCGCGGTCCGAACCTGCGGGCGAGCCAGGCGAGGACGCGCGAGCGACCGCTCGGCCGCGGCGACGGGCCCTTCCAGCCCGACCGTTCGAGCTTTTCGCGCCAGAGCGCGGCATGGCGCTCTTCCGCGTCGGCCATGCCGCGATAGACCTCCGCGATCGCCGCCTCGTCCTCGGCTTCGGCGAGGGCTCGATAGAGGAAGGCACCGTCGGTCTCGGCCTGCAGGTTGCGGAGATACCGCGCGACAGCCTCGGCATCCCGGTCGGCCGGGGTGCTCACGGCGTCTTCACCTCGTCCGGCTTCCGGGTCCGCGCGAGTTGCTCGATCAAGTCGATCTGGATCTGCTGGACCTCGAGCAGCTTCTTCCACTGGTGGTGGAGCAGATGGTCGATCCGGCTCGCGATCAGGCGGATCTCGAGCTCGGCCTTGAGGTTGACCTGATAGTCGTTTTCGGCGCGAGCCCGGTCTTTGGCCTCTTGCCGGTTCTGGCTCATCATGATCACCGGAGCTTGGAGCGCCGCAATGCAGGAGAGGATCAGGTTGAGCAGGATGAACGGATAAGGATCGAACGGCCGGGCGAGCAGGACGATCGAATTGATCGCGATCCAGACGGCCAAAAGGGCGCCGAAGCTCAAGATGAACTTCCAGCTGCCGCCGAACTTCGCGACCCGGTCCGCGACCCGATCCCCGAGCGAGAGCTCCGGCTCGCGGTCGGCGCGAAGGCTGGCCGAAAGCAGGCTCTGGCTTTCGATCATCGAGACGACTTCGCGCTCGAGATCGGTCAGCTCGCCGATCTCCGACTCGAGCAGGCTCTCGGCCTGCCGCGCCTGATAGCGCGCGAGGTCTTGGACGCAAACGCTGCTCTGGGGGCTCCAGGAGGGGTGATCGGTCGCGATCAAGCGGGCGAGCGCCGGTCGAACCAGCTCCGCCGGTACCAGATCGCCGGCATGCTCTCCGGCATGCTCGCCGCAGACGATGCAGCCGTCGCTCATCGCGACCTCTCCCCCGGTGGTCGCGAAGCCGTGGCGCCGTTTGACGGCTGGGAATCGAAGGGACGGATGGGAATCACCGGCTCGGCGCTCGGCGCCGCGGACGAGGTTCGCCCACCCAGTGCGCCCAGCGCCTCGTCGAGCTCCTTCTGCGTCGAGTAGGCGTGCAGGCGACGGTCTTTTTGATACTTCTCGGCGTGGCCGACCAGCCGATTCAGCATCCGGATGTGGCGTAGCTCGAAAACCCAGCGGCGCAACTCGGGATAGATGAATCCGATGCCCGCCAGCGCCGGCGCGAGCCATTTCTCGTAGATCGGGATGAACGGCGCCCACCAGATCAGACCGCCGATCACCAGGCCGCCGAGCGCGTAAATCATCCGGGAGGCCGGGTCGCCGTGGCGCCAGAGGTCGAAGTTCGATTGCTCGAGACGGGTCTGCTCGATCGCGTGCTTGATGTACTGGGGGAGGGTTGCGACCATCACTTCCTTTTCGAGCATCTGCCAATAGCTCGGCAACCCTCCTGCCTCTTCATAGCTCGCGCGGATCTCGGCGAGCTTGCGGGCCGCGATCTCCTGGAGCCTCCCTTCGGCCTCCGCGGGAAGGAGCGCGCGGCGCTGGTGCTCGCACTCCTGGAGTACGGCGAACAGGACGTTGCCGAAATCGAACGACGTGCCCGCGAGGTTGATCATGGCGGTGCCTATCGTGGCGGCTCCGAGCTCTCGGTCGCCGCGCTTTCGGCACGCTCCGCGTAGCGGATCAGGCCGAGCTGTTCGAGCAGCCGGTTGCCGTCGATGATCGTGTTGCCGCCGGGGAGCTTCGGAATCTGCCGCAGCTCTTTCTTGCGCAGCGCGTCGATCAGCTGGAGGTTGACGTAGGCGTCGCCGGCGCTGCCGTTCAGAGCATCGCGCTCGCGCCGGATTCCCTCGGCGGTCGCCTTCTTTTCGGCGAGCGTGGCGGTCGCTTCTTGTTGGCGCTGGACGAGATAGGCGTCGGCCGCCTTCTGGGCTTGCTGGTATTCGCCGTCCGCGCGCGTGAGCTTCTCGGTCAGCTCGGCGATCTTCGCCTGGAGGTTCGCCTGATTCAACTGGGCGGTCGCCTTGATCTCGGACTCGAGTTTCTCGGCCTGCTTTTCGGCTTCTTTCCGCTTGTTGATCAGCGCCTGATACTCCGGCTTGAACTGGAAGTCGCCGAGCAGCACCTGTTCGACCAACACGCCATATGGCTCTAGATGGGCGGCGAGGATTCGCGTCGCATCGTTGGCGGCAGCGAACCGCTTGGTCGGGTTGTAGAACTCTTCGGAGTCGAGCCGGTTCAGCACGTCGCGGATGTAGGTCCTGGCCTGCGGCCGGACCAGGCGCTCCTCGACCTCGTTGGTCGAGCCCGCGACGAATTTCCAGACGTAGGCGGCCTTGGTCGGATCGATGCGCCAGCGGATCGTCACGTCGGTCTCGATGTCGTTGCCGTCCCGAGTCTTGAAGCGCAGGTCGTCCTTGCCCGTGCGGTCGCCGGACTTCGCGTCGGCCGTCATCGCGAGGTTCCGGAGCGAGATGTCGAACACCTGCCAGTCCCCGACGACCGGGACGAAGAAGTAGGTGGCGCCCGGAGGGTATTCGGAATAGCTACCGGTGAGCTTGTTGAACCGAACGCCGACTTCCGTGGCTCCGGTATGGGACGGAACGCAACCGGCCAGAGCGAGCGGGAGGAGCAGCGCGGCGAGCGCGAGACCGGAGCCGAGCGGGCGGGCGGAGAGGTTGGAGAGCCGTTTCATTTCTGGTTCCCGCCGACGTATTTGTCGAGGTTGGTCGGATCTTCGGTGATGTAGATCGGCCCATGAATCGCGTCGAGGAGCGCAAGGCCGCGCCGCAGGCGCAGCAGCTTCGACGAGCCCGAGCCTTCGAGCGCGCGGTTGATCGCCTCGGTCCCGCTCGCCTCCGCCGATTTGACCAGCAGGTCGGCCTCGGCGTGCTTCTGCCGCTCGTAGAGGTCCTTCTTGGCGTTGATCTCGGTGATCTGCGCCTCGAATTTGGCCGTCTCGACGTTGACCAGGTTCTGTCCCTGGGCGATCACCTGGTTCAACCGCGTCTGCACCTCCGCTTGCTTGGCGAGCTCGCGGTTGGTGAGGACCGATTGATCTTGGAGCTTGCGCTGCTCGGTGAGGGTTTGGAACGTCTCGGGATAGTCGTACTGGCGAACCAGCACGTCGACCAGGTGCAGGCCGTTCGCCTTCAGGCGCTCTTGGAGCGCGGCCTTGAGCGACTTCACCTTGTTTAGGCGCGCGTGCTTATAGAACTCTTCGGCGAGCAAGTCGCCGAGATATTGCTTGGCGAGCGGATCGGTCAGGCGAACCACCGCGGCGTCCTCGTAGTTCTTGCCGAAGCCGAACTTCGAGACGACCAGATACGGATCGGCGATCCGGAACTGGACCGTCACGTCGATGTCGACCGGATAGCCGTCCACCGTCGGCACGCGGATCGCCGCCATCTGGCGATGGCCTTCCGACGTCTCTTGAGAGTTGTTGGTGAACTCGACCACCTGGATGTTGCGGGGAAAGGTCTCGATCCGCTCGAAGCCGGAAACCTCGCGGCGCCAGCCGGGATAGACCGCTTCCTTCTGTAGGCCCTTGGTCACACCGAACGCGATCTGCCGGACGCCGATCTGGTCGGGCGGTACGTACGTGACCAGGCAGGCGCGCAGCAGCACGAGAGGGATGATGAGGAGCAGGACCCATCGGGCCAGCTTGCCGAATCTGGCGCGGACCTGCTGTAGAAACTGGGATTGGACCCGGAATCGGGGTGCGTCGGCCATATTCGCTCGTTGCCTCGATAGAGGAAAGGGAGGGATGGAGGAGCTGGACCGGGAAGGGTAGGGTTCTCGATCGGGTTGGGAGTAGAGCCTAGCACCGCCACGAAAGCCGTGCATGCGGTTTGCAGCTTGGCCCGCCGTTCGGTCGAGACACGCCGCTTTGGCCGACCGCCTCTCGGACCGTTGGGACTCGAAGGAGAGATCGTGAAACGAATCTATGCCCTGTTCGCCGCCTGCGGCCTCGCGTTGCTGGCCTTCGCCGCGGACGCCGCTCCGACTCGGACTTCGGCCGTCCAGCCCTACCCGGCCCCGACGCTCCAGTTCCGCACGATCGACGGCAAGGAGATCGGTCCGAAGGATTTCGCCGGCAAGGTCGTGCTGGTCGATTTCTGGGCGACCTGGTGCGGCTACTGCGCGAAATCGCGGCCGGAAGTGGAGGCGATCACCCAACGCCTCTCCGGTAAGCCGTTCGCCCGGATCTCGATCAGCGCCGACTCGAGTGAGGAGCCGGTGCGGCGTTTCCTCACCCAGCATCCGCCGATGTCACATCAGGTCTGGGACGGACGAGGTCAGCTGAGCGCGCAGTTCAACGTCCAGGGCCTGCCGACCCATCTGTTGATCGATCCCGAGGGGCGAGTGGTCTACACCCTCTACGGCTGGCGCGACGGGTACGGACCGGATCTCGACCGGGCGATAACGGCGGAGCTCGGCAAGCTCGCGGCCGGCCGGAGCAAGGCGTGAGAGCACTCACGGCCGCCTGCTTCGCCGCTACGCTCGCGATCTGGGCGGGAGTGACGCCGGCGGAGGCGCGCGGCGCGGAACCGGCCGCCGCCCCGGCCCCCGCCCTGATCCCGGCTCCGACGCTCGAGTTTGCGACCGTCGACGGGCATCTGATTCACGCCAAAGATTTGGCGGGAAAAGTCGTCCTGCTCGACTTTTGGGCCACCTGGTGCGGTCCATGCCGCGCGGCGTTGCCGCAGCTCGACGCGATCGTCCGGCGGTACGACCCGGCGAAGTTCACGATGATCTCCGTGAGCGGGGACCAGACGCTCGCGACGCTTCGCCTGTTCCTCGAAGCCAACCCCTCACCCGCTACGCAGGTTTGGGATGGTGAGGGCAAGCTGCGCCGCGCGTACGGCGTCCAGGGATTTCCCACTTACTTCGTGATCGACGGCAAGGGGCGCATCGCCCACCAGCAGATTGACTGGGGATCCTCCGCGGGCGCGCAACTGACGAAGGCGATCGACGAGCAAATCCGGCTCCTCGGCGGCGCCAAGCCGGGCACCTCGGTCGCCCGGCGGTAGGCCGGCCGTAGTCCGCGCCGGGCCGGCATCGCGGTGGGCGGCCGGCTAGCCTCCCACCGCCACCATCCGGTCGATCAGGTCGACCAGGCGGTTCGAATAGCCCCATTCGTTGTCGTACCAGGCGACGACCTTCGCGAAGCCGTCGCCGGTCGCCTGGGTGGAGAGGGCGTCGAAGATCGACGAGTGCGGGTTGCCGATGATGTCGGAGGAAACCAGAGGCACCTCGCTGTATTCGACCAGCCGGAGGAAGGAGCCCTCGGCCGCCGTCCGCACCGCCGCGTTGACGTCCGCGACGTTCGGCCTCGCGTTCAGACGGCAGACGAAATCGATCGTCGATCCGTCGGGCACCGGCACGCGCATGGCGAGACCGTCGAGCTTGCCCTTGAGCTTCGGCAGGACCTTTCCCACCGCGCGCGCGGCGCCGGTGGTCGTCGGGATGATGTTCTGGGTCGCCGCCCGGCTACGGCGAAAATCCTTGTGGGGGACGTCGGCGAGACGCTGGTCGTTGGTGTAGGCGTGCACCGTGGTCAGGAAGCCTTCGACGATGCCGAACGAGTCGTCGAGGATCTTGGCGATCGGCGCCAGGCAGTTGGTGGTGCACGAGGCGTTCGAGACGATCCGGTGCGAGGGGAGCAGCGTGTCGTCGTTCACGCCGACGACGATCGTGGCGTCGATCTCGTCCTTCGCCGGAACGGTGAGGACCACCTTCTTCGCTCCCGCCGTCAGGTGCTTCTCGAGCTTCTCCCGTTTGGTGAAGACGCCCGACGACTCGATCACCAGATCGACGCCCAGCCCGGCCCAGGGAATCTGCGCCGGATCCTTTTCCGCGGTCATCGCGATCTTCCGATCGTCGACGTAGAGGAAATCGTCGTCGGTCTTCACCGCGCGCGGGAAGGTGCGCATCAGGGAGTCATATTTCAAGAGATAGGCGAGCTGCTCGTTCTCGTAGAGGTCGTTGATCGCGACCACCTCGAGATCCTCGCGGTCGGAGAGGATGCGAAAGACGCTCCGGCCGATGCGTCCGAAGCCGTTGATACCGATGCGGGTGGGCGAGCGGTGCGTGGCGCTGTCCATGTCGTTCAACCTTCCTCGCCGTCGAGCGCGCGGAACTTGCGCAGCAGGTCGATGACCCGGTGCGCGTATCCCCAACCGTTGTCGAACCAGGCCAGGGTTTTCGAGACTTTCTCGCCCAGCACCATGGTGAGCAGCGAGTCGTAGGTGGAGGAGTAGGTGCTCTTCAAGATGTCGGAGGATACGATCGGATCCTCTTCGTAGGCCAAGATGCCCCGCCAACGCTCGCTCGCGGCGGCCGAACGCAGCGCGTCGTTGATCGCCGCCACGGTGACCGGCTTTTCGTGCCAACAGACGAGGTCGACGATCGAGCCGTTCGCGACCGGGACGTTCATCGCCATGCCCGTGATCTTCCCGGCGAGCGAGGGGAGGAGGCCGACCAGCACCTCGGCCGAGTTGCTGCTCTGCGGGATGATGTTCTCCGCCGCGGCGCGCCCGCGGCGCGGATCGTCGGAGGGGACGTCGGCCAGACGTTGCCGGTTGCTCAAGGCGTGGACGGTCGAGAGGAACGCCCGCTCGATGCCGAACGCGTCGCCGAGGATCTCGAGCAGCGGCGCCGCGGCATGGGCGGTCGAGGAAGCGTTCGAGACGATCCGGTGCTCGCGGCGGAGCTCGCCGTCGTTGACGCCGACGACGACCGTGAGGTCCGGCGGATCGGCCGGCGGCGAGCAGAGGATGACCCGCTTGGCGCCCCGCTCGAGGTGCTTCTCGATCTCCCCCCGGGAACGGTATTTCGAGGTCGCCTCGATCACCGTCTCGACCCCGAGGTCGCCCCAGGGGACGTCCCCCGGCTTCTCTCCCGAGAGCATCGGGACGCTTCGTCCGGCGAGATCGAGCCGGCCGTCGGCGCCCAGGGAGACCGGCTCCGGAAAGACCCCCAGCAACGTGTCGAAACGGAGCAGATAGGCGAGCGCCGCGTGATCGGCGATGTCGCTGATCGCGGCGATGGGAAATTCGTCGCTCGAGTAGAGGATCCGGGCCAGGTTGCGTCCGATCCTCCCGAGCCCCATGAGTCCGATGGGGTGGGGCTTCATGTTGGAGACTCCTTCTCTGCCACCCTGCGGACGGGTCCGCGCGGCAGGCCGTCGGCACAATGGTAGCCCGTCGAGCCGGTGATCGGACCACCTCCGGGGGTTGGCGGTTTGACGACAAGTTTCGGAGTGCGACGCCTTGGCGTTCCGCGGCATCCTGCGCCAGGATCTAAGGAGACGCCGACATGTGGAACTCGACCGCCGTACCGATGAGCCGCCCGATGCACCCGAAATCGAACCAGAAATCGCCCACGCCCGGGGCGCGTGCCGCCGCGCTCGACGAGGAAGCCGCCTGGTCGGCGGTCGTCGCCCGCGACAGGGGGCAAGACGGCCGCTTCGTCTTCGCCGTCTCGTCGACCGGCATTTTCTGTCGCCCCTCCTGTCCTTCCCGCCGGCCGCTTCGGGAGCGGGTCAGCTTCTTCCCCGAGCCCTCGGATGCGCTCGCCGCGGGATTTCGCGCCTGCCTCCGTTGCCGGCCGGGTGAGGTCGCGAGCGATCTCGATTTGACGCAGCGGGTGCGCGCCCTGCTCGATCGGGCCGCGGAAGACTCGGAGGCCGAGCCCCCCACGCTCGCCCGCCTCGCGAGCGAAACCGGCTCGAGCCCTTCGCACCTTCAACGGACGTTCCTGCGCGTCGCCGGAATCTCGCCGCGGGAGTACCTGGCCGCACGGCGGGCCGCCAAGCTCAAGGGGAACCTCCGTTCGGCGGAATCCGTCACCGGAGCGCTGTACGACGCCGGCTACAGCGGCTCGAGCCGGCTCTACGAGCAGGCGGACGGCCGCCTCGGAATGCCCCCTGGCGCGTATCGACGGGGAGGAGAGGGGATCCGTCTCCGATTCACGATCGCCGAATCGACCCTGGGACGGGTGCTGCTCGCCGCCACCGAACGCGGCGTCGCCGCGGTGGCGCTAGGCGATTCGGGAGAGGAGCTCGAAGCCGAGCTGCGCCGGGAGTACCCCAACGCGGAGATCGTCGACGAGAGCGATCGCGCCGATTCCGATCTCGGCGCCTGGGTCGCGCCGGTCCTCGCCGCGCTGGAAGGGGCGAGCGCCGATCTGTCCGAGCTGCCCCTCGATCTCGTCACGCTGCGGGCGAGCGCGTTCGCCTTCCGCGTGTGGCGCGAGCTTCGGAAGATCCCTCGCGGGGAGACCCGGACCTACGGCGAGATCGCCGCGGCGATCGGCAGCCCGGGAGCGTCGCGCGCGGTGGGAACCGCCTGCGCCAACAATCCGGCCGCCCTGGTGATCCCTTGCCACCGCGTCGTCCGCGGCGACGGCGCCCGCGGCGGATACCGCTGGGGAGCCGAACGGAAAGCGCGGTTGCTCGAACGGGAGGAGAAACGGGCGACGGCCTGATTCCGAACCGCGTAGAAGGAGCATGTTTTCCAAAAGATGCGGATCGATCGTCGCGGCGCTCTTGGGCGCCGCCCTCTCGTGGGCGTGCCAAAGCGCCGGCCACGGTAGGCCAGTCCAGAACCTTCCGGAACCGACGGGGAGCTCGGGACCGGCCGGGGGCCGGGAGCTCTCGAGTCGCCCGAACCTCGTCGTCGTCCTGTCGGACGATCATCGTTGGGACGCCGTGGGCGCCGCCGGGAATCCCTGGATCGTTACTCCCGTGCTCGACGCCATGGCGAGCCGGGGCGTGTATTTTCGGCAGGCCACGGTTTCGGTCTCGCAATGCCATCCGGTTCGCGCGAGCTTGATCACCGGCCTGCCGGCTTTCCTCCACGGCATCTATTCGACCCGCTACCAGGAACCGGGAAGCGACGAGCGGCTCTGCCGACGGCCGACGTTGCCTGGCTTGCTCCGCGACGCGGGGTACCGGACCGTGCTGGTCGGCAAGTGGCATCTTCCGGCGCCCCCTGGCGAGTGTGGGTTTTCCGAGGTGCGGACCTGGCTGCCCGAGGGAGGATCCGATTTCCGGGATCCGGAGCTCGTCTCGGGACCGAGCGCCGAACGGGAGCCGCCGCATCGGAAGATCCCTGGCTATACCCAAGAGATCTTTGCCGACGACGCGATCGACTTCCTGAGCGGCGAGACGGCGCGGTCGGGACCCTTTCTCCTCTGGCTCGGCTTTACGGCGCCGCACACTCCTTACCAGCCCAATCCGGAGCGGATCGAGGCCCTGTACGCGGGCCGAAACGAGATGGAGCTCCGGCCGCCCGGTTTCCCGTCCGACGTCGAGGCGAACGACTGGCGCCACTACGACGAAGCCGTCAGCTTTCTCGACGAACAGCTCGGGCGCGTCCTCGCGGCACTCGGAAAGGCCGGACTCGCGGACCGTACGGTCGTCGTCTTCTTGGGCGACAACGGCTACATGATGGGTGAGCGGGGGCTCGGAGGTCCCGATTCCGGAGCGGACGGCAAGCAGGTGCCTTACGAAAGCTCGTTGCGCGTGCCGTTCCTGATCGACGGCCCCGGCTGGTCCCGGGGGATGGCGTCCGACCTTCCGGTTTCCAGCATGGACTTGCCTCCGACCTTGCTCCGTCTCGCCGGGCTGCCGGTCCCTCTCACCTGGCCCGGACGCGATCTGGTCGACGCGATCGGAGGATCTTCGAGGATCGAGGAGTCCTACTCGGAGTGGGCGGACGAGAAGAGCGAAAAGTTCGGCGGGCTCGCCTATCGCGTGATCCGAACCCCCGCGCACAAGCTGATCGTCTGGAAGGACCCCCGCCGAGGGGAGGAGCTCTACGACCTCCGCGCCGACCCGGCCGAGACCCACAACCGAATCGGCGACCCAGCCCTTGGCGGGGTATTGGCCGAGCTGCGAGGGCGTCTTCGCGCCCGGATGGAAAAGACTTCGGATCCGGCCCTCGCCTGGGCGCAGGGGAGCGGCACCGCCATGCCGTAGGCCGGCCCAGAGGTCCGGGTCGAACGGAATTGACCCGTGCGCCCGCACGTCCTACCCTCCCTCCTGATTTCGGATGAGGGGGCGTGCCTTGGCGACTTTCGAGGGTTCCGACGTTTCGTCGTATCGCGTGATGCCCTGGATGACTCGCGTCCGTCGCCTCGGGATTGCCTTTCTGCTCGTCTCGAGGGTCCTCTCGGCGGCGGGAGCCGCGGCGGAAGAGAAGCGGCCGGTGACCGCCGGTCTGGGTCGGGCGAACGGCAGGGTCTTGGACGCCGACGGCAAGCCGCTCGCGAACGCGAAGGTGACCCTTCGGATCGGCGAGGGAGAGGGCGCCGGGCCGCCGCCCGCGACTACCGATTCCGCCGGGCGCTGGTCGTTCCTGGGGCTCGCGGCCGGCCGTTGGCGGCTGACAGTCCAAGCCGCGGGATGGATCGACGCGGAAGGATGGGTCGACGTCGCCGAGGAGGGGCCGGGCAAGGTGGTCCAGCTTCGGCTCCGGCCGCTCTCCGAGGCGACCCCAGGAGGCGCCGAGGTTCCCCACACCATCTATTCCTGGTTGGCCAAGGCCAACGCCCTCCTGGCCCAGGGGCAGACCTCGGCCGCGCGAGACGAATACGAGAAAGCGCTCCGGACGCTGCCGCGGAAGGAGCGCCCCGAGGTCCTGCGCGCGATCGCCCGCACCTGGTATCTGGAAGGGGATCTCGGAAAGGCGGTGGAGGCGGTGGAAACGGGGCTCCGCATCGCCCCGGACGACGGCGAGCTGCGAAAGCTGCTCCGCCTGCTGCTCGAACAGAAAGGGGAGCCCGCCGCGGCCGACTCGTTCCTCGCGGCCCTCGAAGCCGGGTCCCTCCCGCCGATCGCCGAGGAGTCGACCCGCGAACAGCTCCCCCCGGCGCTCGCCGCGCGCCTCGCCGCGCCGGCGGAGGCGCCCCGTGCCGGCCGTTCCGGCACCTACAAGGTGGCGTTCGAGGAACGGTCGGCCTGGAGCGCCTTGCCGGAGGTTCTGCGGCGCGCCGGCCTCGACCGGAAGAGCGTACTCGCGGAAACGCCGCGCGCGCTCTCCTATCGGCTCGCCGACGAGAGCTTCCAGGTCACCGTCCCCGCCGGGGAGCCACCGAAGGAGGGCTGGGGCCTGATGGTCTGGGTTTCGCCCTGGGAATACGGCGGCTTGTCCCAGGTCGCCGGACCGACGCTCGAAAGCGTGCTTTCCGCGCGGCGGATGATCTGGATCGGCGCCGACCGCTCCGGCAACGACAGGATCCGACTGGACCGGTGGGGGCTCGCGCTCGACGCGGTCGAGCAGATGCGCCGCCTCTATCCCATCGACCCGGCCCGCACCTACATCGCCGGTCATTCGGGCGGCAGCCGAGCCGCGAGCGCGCTGTCGATCCTCTATCCCGACGTCTTCCGTGGTGGGTTGATGTTCATGGGGGTCGATTGGTACCGCGACCTCCAGGTCACCGACAAACCCGGAGCGAGCTGGATCGCGCCTTTCCACAAGCCCCCGACCGACCTGCTGCGCCTCGCCCGAGAGCGCGGCCGCCTGGTCCTGATCACCGGGGAACGCGACTACAACCGAGCTTCCACCCGAGCGGTCGACGCGGAGCTGCGCCGCGACGATTTCACCCACGTCACCTATCTGGAAGTACCCGGGATGACCCACTGGGGGCCGACGCCGGACGATTGGCTGGCGAGAGCGTTCGAAGCGCTCGATCCCTTGCCCCGCCCCTGAGCTCTACCCTTCGGCTGCCAGGCGCTCGATCTGCGCCCGGTGATCCGCCACGTGCAGCCGGTCGAGCGCGACCGCCTGCGTCAGGCTGATCGGCCCGGCGATCGGATGCCGAAACAGGGCCCGCCGCGCTCCATCCGCCCCCATCTCGGCGGCATACGACCGAATCCGCGCCAAGCCCCGGTCCCAATCCGTCCGCAGCTCCCCGAGCGACTTCTCCCCCTGAGGCAGCATTTTCGGAGACGGCGCCTTTACCCGAATCTTGAACCTCAGCACGAACCAAACCGCCCGATAAGCAAACCGCTGCTTGAGCCAAGGCCGCCGCGCGACCAGGCTCTCCAGAGGCGGAAAGTCCATAAAAACCACCCGTTGCGCCGCCACCAGGTGCTCGACGATCTCCAGGATCGACCACTTCCCCGCCCCCGGCCGCCGAGAGATCCGATCCAAGGGAAGGCCTTCCACCCACTCGAGCAAAGCCAACCGCTCCCCATCCAGGAGCTCGATCTGCCGTTCAACGCGCATTGAATGTTCCAGGACGAACCACGCCGCCGCAGCGCAGGCCTAGGAGGAGCAATCTACCTTCTAAGCGAGCCTTGGCCCCAGGGAACGAGCCAAAAATGTTCAATTTGTCGTCCGGAGAGTGCCTAAACCTGGGCATTCGCACCAAGGCGGCCGAGCCAAAGGCGAGGCCGCCGCGACCGAAGCCCTTCGGCTCCGCCAGAAACGAGCGAAGCGAGTAATGGTGGAGCAGAAGGGATTCGAACCCTCGACCCCCACGTTGCGAACGTGGTGCTCTCCCAGCTGAGCTACTGCCCCACGGGCGGGAGGCCGCGGATTGTACAGAGGTGATCGGTCGAGGGCAAGCGCGGCGACCGGAGGGGCGGAATCCCGGTAAAGTTCTCGGGGGGTTGATTTTTCCATGGCCTTCTGACATTTTCCGCGCTAAGCTACGGTGCAGTTTCAGTAGACCACCAATCCTGGAGTCGGGCATTTAGGAGGGATGTGTCTTCCCTCTCGCCCTACGCCGATATCGGAGGAGACGAACGATGAAGAAGATTTTGGTATTCGGCCTGCTGCTCGCAGCGGTCGGGGCGGCGGGCCTTCAGGCTCAAGCCGCCGGGGTGAACGGCCCGCCGTTCATCTGCACGATCGAAGATTCGCCGGCGGCGACCCTGCTGCTGCCGTACTTCGAAGTCGACCTGAACAGCGCCGACGGCATCAACACGCTGTTCTCGATCAACAACGCCTCGGCGACGGCGGTTCTCGCCCACGTCGTCCTCTGGTCGGACCTGTCGGTCCCGACCTTCGACTTCAACATCTACCTGACGGGCTACGACGTCCAGACCATCAGCATCCGCGACATCTTCAACGGCACGGTGCCGCGCACCGCGTCGGCGGGTCAGGACCCGGGTGACACCATCAGCCACCACGGCGCCTTCTCGCAGGACATCAACTTCGCGAGCTGCAACGGCCAGCTGCCGCCGCCCGCGGTTCCGGCTTCGTTCGTGACCCACCTCCGTGCGTCGCACACGGGCCAGTTCTCGGCCATCCTCAACGGCTGCGCCGGCCGCGCCTTCGGCGACAACATCGCCCGTGGCTACATCACGGTCGACACGGTCAACAACTGCACCCTGCGCTTCCCGGGTGACGCCGGCTACTTCGTGTCCGGCGGTTCGGGCGACGCGACGAACCAGAACGTGCTGTGGGGCGACTACTTCTACGTCAACTCGGGCGAGAACTTCGCTCAGGGTGAGACGCTCGTCCACATCCAGGCGGACGGCTTGAATCCGGAGACCTCGGTCCCGGGCCAGTACACCTTCTACGGTCGTTACGTGAACTGGACGGCGGCGGACAACCGCGAGCCGCTCACGACCAACTTCGCCGCTCGCTACATCAACGGCGGTGCGTTCACCGGCGGTACGAACTACGTCGTGTGGCGCGACTCGAAGGTCGACCAGAACGCGTTCAAGTGCGGCACGCTTCCGGCGTGGTATCCGCTCGGCGAAGAGCAGATCGTGATCTTCGACGAGATGGAGAATCCGGAGCTTCAGCAGGTTCCGCCGTTCTCGCCGCCGCCTCCGGGCGACTTCCTGATTCCGTTCCCGGCCGAGGCCCAGCGCACGGACGTGGACGGTGAGGACTTCCCGGTGTCGTTCGACTTCGGCTGGATCTTCCTGAACCTGAACACGACGGTCGCCGCGGCGGGAAGCAATCCGCCGGAGGATCCGGCGGCTGCTCAGGCTTGGGTGACGGTTGTCATGGATGCTTCGGGCCGGTTCAGCGTCGGATTCGACGCCATCCAGCTCGACAGCGCCTGCGCCGCCAGCCATCGTCTGATCGGCTAACCGGAACGGCCGGTTCGCCGGCCGAACCGAAAGCACCACGGGCCGAGGGGCAACCCTCGGCCCGTTTTCATTGGCACGAACGCTCTAACCAAGAGCGTCTTTGGGCACCCCCTCCGCCCTGGCACGAGCCCAGCGAAGCGGCGCCCCGGCAATCGATTTCCACCCTCGCCCGGAACATCCGGCGACCCGGACCTACGCTCCGAGCTAGGAACGGCCCTTCCTTGCCGCTCTTGGGCGGAGCGGGCGCAACGGCGCTCCCTCACCGAGAGGTAGGAAGCTCGGAAGCCTCCGCCTCCGACTCACCGCATGGCCGATCCTGAACGCAAAGGGCGGTCGATCCGGGCCGAGACCGGATTCGGGACTGGGATCGGGAAGAAAACCCCGCCCGGCCCGGTCCGCGGAGATCGCCCGCGCCGGAAGCGGTCAGGTCTTCGGGGTGGCCGACAGCGCGGGGAGCAGCGTCAGCGTCTCTTCGTCGGTCCGCAGGAGATCCGCGACGGTGGTCTTTCCTAGGGCGCTTTCTCGGGTGGTCGCGGTGCCGTCGACGAGCGCCTCCAGCCGGCGCCGCAGGTCGAGGGCGAGCGGCTGGACGGCACGCCGGGCCCGGTGATCGTAGGCCTGGAAAACCTGATCGAGAGAGATCTCGTGCGGATCGGCGGCGAGCAGGTAGCCGGGCTCGCCGGCCTGGGTCCGTCGGAGGAGATCGTGGGTGAGCAGCGGGTTCAGCACCCGGTCGAGCTCGCCGGGCGAAACCTTGAGACGGGAGGCGAGCTCGTCCTCCGTGAGGCTCTTTTCGCCGCGGATGAACCGTCCCGAGATGACCGCGATCGCGGCGAGCCCCACCCAGGCGGCTTGCATGGGCGGATGTCGGTAGAGGCCGAGGGAGAGGATGTGGAAATGCTGCGCCGTGTAGGCCACCTCGGCGCCGTACAGGATGATCGCCCAGGTCAGCTCGATCGAGAGCATGAAGAGCAGCGCGAAAGCGAAGCTCCCGTAGACCGCGCTGACGTTGCGGAAGAAGTCGACGTAGAGGCCGAAACCGAAGCGGAGGAGCTCGAGGAGGATCGCCGCGACGAGCGCGCCGGCGAGCGCGTTGCGAAACCGCACCGGCGTGTAAGGCACGAACCAGTAGAGCATGACCAGCCCGACCAGGGCCGCCGTGAACGGCAGCATGCCGAGCAGCACCGAACGCTGGACCAGCTGCCGGAGCGCCGGGCTCTGCCGCAGGAGGATCAGGCTCGAGAACGTCGCCGCGAGCAGCGCCGGTCCCCAGAACATGAGCAGCAGGTAGGTGGCGAGGCGCACACGGATAGGCCGGTGACGGGCGACGTTCCAGATCCGGTTGATCGTCCGTTCGATGGTCGAAAAGACCATCATCGCGGTGATGAAGAACGCCGCCACCCCGAACCCGTGGAGCGCGCGGGCCTGGGCGAGGAACTCCGCCAGCTTGTCGGTGATCGGCTTTTCCGCGTAGGGGAGGATCTGGACGAAGACCTCGAAGCTTCTCTGCTGGTACTGGCTGAAGACCCGGGCGCCGACATAGGAGAGCGCGGCGAGCAAAGGGATCAGCGACAGCACGGTGACGAAGGCGAGCGCCGACGCCGTGAGCAGGATCGAATCCTCGTTGGCCTGGCGCAGCGAAAGACCGAAAAATCTCGCGATCCGCGCGGGAAACGATGGCTGCTCGCGCGGGAGTTGGGCCGGGGGCTCGCCGGCTACCACGGCACGCTCTCCTCCGGCAGCGGAAGATCGGGGCGGACGGTGCCCGCGGCGGTAAGGGCCGCCGCGAGCGCTTTCCGCTGCGGGTCCTCGCCATGATTGAGGTAGATCCGGCCGGGGGCCGCCGGGAGGGCGGCGACCCATCGCAGCAGCTCGGCCTGATCGGCGTGCGCGGAGAGCCCCTGGAGCTGGACGATCTCGGCGCGCACCGGGACGGGGTTGCCCTGGATGCCGACGCTGGCCGCCCCCTCGACCAGCGCTCGGCCACGCGTTCCCGCGGCCTGGAAGCCGGCGAAGATCACCGTGTTGCGAGGATCGCTCAGCCGGTGCAGAAGGTGGTGGACCACCCGACCGCCGTTGGCCATGCCGCTGCCGGCCACGATCACCGCCGGCTCGGTCCTCACGTTCAGGGCTTTCGACTGGCTCACCGTTCGGCAGCGCGCGAACCGCCCCACCGCGAACGGATCGTCTCCCGCGTCGATCCGTCGGACGAGCTCCTCGTCGTGCTCGCTCTCGGCGTGGCCGTAAGCGTCCGTGGCGTCGATCGCCATCGGGCTGTCGAGGAAAACCGAGTCGGCGGGAAGTCGCCCCTCGTCGGCGAGCTCCGTCAGGTGGTAGAGCAGCTCCTGGGATCGTCCCAGCGAGAAGGCGGGAACTATCACCGTGCCGCCGCGCGCGAACGTCCGCTCGATCGTGTCGCCCAGCCGCGCCTTCGGGTCTTCTTGGGGATGGAAGCGGTCGCCGTACGTCGATTCGAGGACGAGCGTCGAGGGGGCCGCGATCGGCGGCTCCGGATCGCGCAAGATCGGCACGCCGAAACGCCCGACGTCGCCCGAGAAACACCAGGTGTCGCGCCGCCCCTCGGTACCTTTCGCGGTGATCTCGACCGTCGCGGCACCCAGCAAATGGCCGGAACGGCGATAGCGCAAGACGATGCCCGGAAAGATCTCGTGCGGCTCGTCGAACGGCAAAGTTTGCAGTAGGCGCAGGGTGCGCCGCGCGTCCTCGACCCGATAGAGGGCCTCGGGTTTCGGGTGCCGGCTATAGCCCTTCTTAGCGGCGAATCGGGCCTGTTCCTCCTGGAGGGTCGCCGCGTCCTGGAGCACCAGGGAGATCAGGGCGCGGCTCGGCTTCGTGCAATAGATGGTTCCGGAGAACCCTTGCGCGACCAGACGCGGCAACAGGCCCGTGTGGTCGAGGTGGGCGTGCGTGACGATCACCGCGTCGATTTCGTGAGGGGGGAACGGAAAGCTTCGCCAATTGCGCTGCTCGAGGTCGTCGTCCCCCTGGTACAGGCCGCAATCGACGAGCAGCCGCCGTCCGCTCCAGGCGAGCTCGGTCGAGCTGCCGGTGACGCAGCCACAGGCGCCGTGAAATGTGACGGTTGCCATTTTTCCAAGGATGAGTCTAACCTGTCGGATCGCTTTGCGCTGGAGGGCGGCAGGACGACCGGATGCCGGTCGGCATGGTTCCTGCTCACCAGAGAGAAGAAGCCCCCGATCGGACGTTTTGGGGCATCGAACGGACCGAACGAGTCAGCCAGAAGGAGGAAACCGAATGGCCAGCAAAGATCTAACCGACGTCAAGGACCACCTGGAAGGTGCCGTCGACTCGGTGCGCGAAGTCGTCGAGGGCGGCCTCGACGACGCGCGTCGCCGCGCGAGCCGCTTTTCCGACGGTGTGCAGGAGAAATACCGCAAGCTTTCCGACGACGTACGCGAAGGCGCCGACCGAGCGCGCCGCGAGCTCGCCCGCGGAGCGCGCGTGGCTCGGGAGCGGTACGAGGAGACCGCCGAAGGCGCGCGCCGCACCTACGCCAAGGTCCGCTCGAACATGTCCGACGTGACCTCGCAGGCGAACGAGTACGTACGCGACAATCCCGGCAAGTCGATCCTGATCGCCGCGGGCGTCGGCTTCCTGGTGGGCCTCCTGGTCCGCCGGTCGCGCGACGACGACTGACATCCGCGCGCTCGGCGCGCAAGAGGTTCCCGAACGCGGCGCTCGCAGTGGGCGCCGCGTTCTTTCCGTGCGGGGTAAGATCGCGGGCGCAAGTTCGTCTTCGCCCGGCCGGATCCCGCGCTCAAGAGGAGGCTTTGATGTCCGATTCCGACACCCCGAACCGCGAGCGCTCGCGCCTCGACGAGCTGGTCGACGACATCCTGCCGGGGGAATGGGAGCGTCTCGTGCGCGCCTATCCGATCCCCGCGCTGCTGGTCGCCGCGGCCGGCGGTTATCTCCTGGGCCGGTACAAGGGGACCGCGATGGTCGCGGCTCTCTCTGGCATCGCCGCCGAGCAGGCCGCGCGAATCGGCAGTGAGTTCCTGGGCGACAATTTCGCGGATCGAAGCCGGGCCTGAACGATTCCGGCGTGCGGTCGCTTCTCCACATCTCGGACGTCCATTTCGGACCCAAGCACCTGCCCCGGGTCGCCGCGGGCGTCCACGCCTTGGTCGAGGCTCGGCGCCCGGACCTGGTCGTGATCTCCGGGGATCTCACCCAACGCGCGAAGGCCGAGCAGTTTCGCGCCGCCCGCGCCTTCGTCGACCGCCTGCCGGTGCCGTCGATCGCCATTCCCGGCAACCACGACGTGCCGCTTTGGCGTGTTTGGGAGCGAGCGTTCGATCCTTTTGGGGCCTACGCGAAGCATTTCTCGCCCGAGCTCGAGCCGGTCTATCGTGACGACTCGCTCCTGGTGGTGGGGATCAACTCCGCGTTCAACTGGACCCGGAAAGACGGCCGGATCCGCTTGCGGCGCCTTCTGGAGGTCCGGGACCTGTTCGCCGCGACTCCGGAGAGCGTCTTTAAAGTGGTGACCGTGCATCATCACCTGGTGCCGCCCCCGAACTTCGGCAGCCAGCGGGTGCTCGCGAACGCCTTCGAGGCGATCGATCTGTTCTCCCGCGCCGGCGTCGATCTGGTCCTTTCCGGCCACCAGCACCAATCGTTCATCGCGAGCTCCGAGGAGTTTTACTCCGAGGGGCGCCCTCCGGTGCTGATCGTCCATACCGGGACCACGACCTCGAGCCGCGGCCGTGCCGCCGAGCGCGAGAAGAACACCTGCAATTGGATCAGCTTCGACGATCGGAAGATCGTCGTCTCCCAGCTCCGTTGGCACGAAGCGCTCGGCGGCTTCGCCGAGCAGGGGCGCCACCTCTATCCCCGGCAGGAATGCGTGCCGTACGCGCTAGACGGCGCGGCCGGAGCGTCATGAGCCCCTCGCTGGAAGCGGTCCACCCGAACGATGGGGCCCCGAAGACCGGGGTCGCCCTCGTCGCGCTCGACCGAGACCTACTCGAGCTCGTCGGCGCCGACCGCCAGCGCTTCCTGCACGGTCTGGTCACCTGCGACGTCAAAGGGCTCGCGGCGGGGGACGGACGCTACGGGTTCTTCACCTCGGGCCAGGGGAAAGTGCTCTGCGATTTCGTCCTCCTCGCCTCGGCGGACCGCTTACACCTCGACCTGCCGGCGGGCTTGGGCGCGGAGATGGCGGCTCACCTGCAGAAGTACGTGATCGCCGATCGGGTCGAGATCCGGTCGGTGCCCGATCGCACGGCGATCGCACTCCTCGGTTCCAGGCTCGATGCCGGCCTCGATTCGATCCTGCCGGAGCTCGGCGCGTTGCCCGCGTCGGATTGGGGCCACGGCGAGGTGGAGGTCGAGGGGGTGACGGTCGAGCTCGGTCGCCATCCGCGGCTGGGCGCGCCCGCCGCCGTCGCCTGGGTCGAGACCGCCTCGGCCGAACGGCTGCGGGGAGCGTGGATCGCGCGGGGTGCCCGACCGATCGACGGCGAGGACCTGGAGGCGCTCCGGGTCGAGGCGGGCATCCCGCGGTTCGGCGTCGATTTCGGGGCGGACAACTTTCCCCAAGAGACCGGGCAGGAGGAGGCGGCCGTCTCCTACACCAAGGGCTGCTACCTCGGCCAGGAAGTCGTCGCCCGCATCCACTATCGAGGGGGCGTGCAGCGCTCGCTCCGCGGTGTCCGGTTCGAACGGGATATTCCTCCGAGCGGCGCGGTTCTGGAACACGAAGGGCGGGAGGCCGGGCGGGTGGGCAGCACGACGAGATCGCCCCGGTGCGGTTCGATCGGCCTCGCGATGGTCCACAAAAGGGCGTCGGCCGCGGGGACCCGGCTCTCGCTGCCGGACGGTTCCGCGGCCGAAGTGGTGGACCTGCCGTTTCTTTGATCTACCAGCGGCGGAGGCGACCTTCGAGGCCCCGGCCGCTCGCCAGCCCGTAACGACGGACTGACTCGGGCGGCGTCCTCAGACCGCGAACGAGGAACCGCAGCCGCAGCTCCCCTTGGCGTTGGGGTTGTTGAACTTGAACCCCGCCCCGGTCGCGCCGAGCACGTAGTCGATGTTCGTTCCCACCAGATAACGCCCCGAAAGGGAGTCGACGAACAGGGTGATTCCGTGCTGCTCGTAGACGTAATCGTTCGCCCGCGATTCCATCTCGAAGTCGAGGGCATACTCGAAGCCGCTACAGCCGCCGCCGCGGACCGCGATGCGCAGGCCGCTCGCCGGGTCGAGACCTTCCTGTTCACGCGTGATGCGGATCATGTCCGCGGCCTTCTTGGTCAACGTCACGGGAACGTCCGGATCGGTGGCCGGGAGGGAGGCCGTGGCGGAACTTTCTGAGGTCGCTGGGGTCGTTTCCATGTCGTGCTCCTCGGGCGCGCCTCGCGCAAACTGGTCGACGATTCTGCGGGAGGCGCCGCGCGCTTGGCAAGCGGGCCGGCCTCCCTCGGGTCTCCGACGCCGGTCTCCCCGAGGCTCGGTGGCCGGCGTCACGGGCGAGAACAGCACCCGGCCGGGATCTCTTCCCACTCTTGGTGGTGTCCTCCGGACGAAATTCCGCGACACCGAACCCGGAGCCCTGCGCGTTATGATCGCGCCGTGTTTCGAGCCATCCTTTTCGATTTCAACGGGGTATTGGTCGACGACGAGCCGCTCCATTTCGAGATGTTCGCCAAGGTTCTCGGCGAAGAGGGGATCGAGCTCACGACGGAGGACTACTACCAGAGGTTCCTCGGCTTCGACGATCGCGGATGTTTCGGGGCCGTCCTCGCCGAGGCGGGGGAGGAGGCGACGGACACCCGCCTGATGCGCCTCATCGCGCGGAAAGCGCGCTACTACCAGGAGCGGGTGCGGGCGTCGGGTTATCCCCTTTTTCCCGGTGCGGTCGAGCTGATCCGGTCGGCCTCCGCCGCGGGCTGCGTGCTGGGGGTGGTCTCCGGGGCGTTGCAGGAGGAGATCGAGGGGGCTCTCCGGCAGGCGGGTTGTTTCGATCTCTTCAAGGTCATCGTCGCCGCGGAGGGGGTCGCCGAGGGGAAGCCCGATCCGGAGGGGTACCGCAAGGCGCTCGACGTCCTCAACTCCGAGCCGCCCCTACCGTCCCGGCTGTTCCATCCCCATGAGGTGCTGGCGATCGAGGACAGCCCGGCGGGGCTCTCCGCCGCGACCGAAGCCGGGCTGCGGACGCTCGGCGTCGCGCAGACCTATCCGGCGGGCGAGCTTCGCTTGGCGGAGCGGGTGGTGCCCACGGTGAGCGGGCTCACGTTCGAACGGATCGTCGCTCGATTCGAAGAGGGCGCCTGAATCGGTACTCCGCTTCGCCCGTCCGCCCGAGCGAGCCAAGGGCTGGCCGGGCGGGGTCCCGAGACCTCCGGACCATGACATACAATTCTCCGGCTCGACCGGCTGCCATGCTGAACGTCCCGAACCTCCTGAGCCTGTTTCGCATCCTGCTCGTACCGCTCATGGTGGTCGTGCTGTTTACGAAGCCCAAATATTTCGGCCAGGAGTGGATCGGCCTCGGGTTGTTCCTGCTCGCCTCGTTGACCGATTTCCTCGACGGATTCCTCGCTCGACGGCGCAAGCAGATCACCCGTCTTGGCCAGATCCTGGATCCGGCGGCGGACAAGATCCTCACTTCGGCCGCCTTCATCTCTCTGGTCGAGCTGAATCCGCGGGTGGTTCCGGCCTGGATCGTGGTCGTCATCATCGCCCGCGAGTTCGCGGTGACCTCGTTGCGCAGCTTCGCCGCGGCCGAACGGATCGTCATTCCGGCCGCCGCCTCGGGCAAGCTCAAGACCACGCTCCAGATCGTCGCCATCTCCCTACTGATCGTCTACAACGAGCTCGGAGAGTTCCGCCATCTCGCCCCGATCTCGCTTTGGGCGGCGATGCTCGTGACCGCTTGGTCCGGTGTGGACTACTTCGTGCAATTCGGCCGCCGCCTGCTTCAGAGCGAAGGCCCTCCGGGGACGCCATGACCGAGACGCCCGCGCCTTCGCCCGCTACCAAACTGTCCAAGGACCGGAACTTCCTGCAGACCATCGCCGGGATCGCCCGGCGGCGGTATGGCCGGGTGTTCGCGGTGTTCGGCTTGCTCGTCGTCACCTCGATCGTGCTCGCCGCGACGCTTCATTTCGACACCGACATGCTGCGCCTGTTGCCGCGCAAGGATCCGGCGATCTCGGCCTACGTCGACGCGCTCGAGCAGTTCGGCACCGGCTCCCTCCTGCTGGTCGCGGTCAAGATCCCCGAGGGGGCCGTTCTCGACCCCTATCTGAGCTACGCCGACACTCTCGCCGGCGAGCTGGCCAAGGCGCCCGAGATCCGGCGGGTCGAGTTCAAGCTGGGCAATCCGGAGGAGCTGCTGGCCACCTTCTTCCCGAAGGCCGTGCTCTTCCTCGACGAGGGGGGGCGCAAGGCGCTCGAGGCGAAGCTCTCCGACGCGGCGATCGCCGACCGCGCGGTCGAGCTTCGGCGCCGGCTCGGCACGCCGCAAGGGGCGGCGATGAAGGAGCTGTTCCGGCTCGATCCGCTCGGCCTCGCCGACGTCTTCCTCGGCCGGATGGAGAGCTCGCGCGGGGCGCTCAACGTCGACTGGACGAGCGGCTACTACCTGTCGAAAGACCACCGGCTGCTCCTCCTGCTCGCCGAGCCGAAGAACCCGCCGCAGGACGTCAAGTTCAGCCAAGCGATGGTCGCGAGCGTGAAGCGGCGGATCGAGGCGGCCAAGGCCGCGTGGCCGGAGATCGCCGGCGGCGGGGCGGGGTCCGATCTCAAGGTCCCGCCGGTTCCCGAGACGGCGCTCGGCGGGCCATACCTCACCACCGTGGGCGACGCCGGACTGATCGCCTTCGACATGATGGTGAACATCGCGACCTCGGCGCTCGGTGTCCTGCTGCTCTTCCTGTTCGCGTTCCGGCGGCCGAGCGCGCTGCTCTACGCCTTCGTGCCGCTGCTCACGGGCCTGATCCTCACCTTCGGCTTCGCGAAGATCGCGATCGGCTCGCTCTCCTCGGCGACCAGCGTGGTGGCGGCCCTTTTGATCGGTCTCGGGATCGATTTCGTGATCGTCAACTACGGCCGCTTCGTCGAGGAGCGGCGCCGCGGCGCCACGCTCGAAGAGGCCCTGGGCGCCATGAACGCGCTCTCCGGCCGGGCGGTCCTCACCGGCGCGGTGACCACGGCCGCCACGTTCTACGCCTTCACCACGACGGAGTTCGGCGGCCTGCGCCAGATGGGGCTGCTCACCGGCACCGGCATCCTCCTCTGTGTCACCTCGGTGCTCTGGCTGCTCCCCGCGCTGCTCGCCTGGCGCGAGGATCGACACGCGCGGCGCGCGACGGAGCCAAACCTCTACATCCAGAGCTTCGGCACCCGCCATCTCATGGCGGCCTCGATGCGCCATCCACGCACCGTCCTGGCCGTGGGCGCCGTGATCACGGCGCTCGCCGCCTGGAGCGCCCGCTCGGTGACGTTCGACGAGAGCATGAAGACGATGCGGCCGCGCGGCAATCCGGGGACCGCGACGACCGAAGAGATCGGCAAGCGGTTCGGTTCCGGGTTCGATTCGATGAGCGTGATCCTCCACGGTGACACCCTGGAGGAGACGCTCGCGCTCGCCGACCGGGCGAGCCGGGTCGCCCAGGGGCTCGTCGAGCGCGGGGTGCTCAACAGCGCGAGCGGCGTCGGCTCGCTGATCCCGCCGCTCGACCGCCAGCGTCGAACGCTCGCTTGGCTCGCCGACGGCCGATCCGGCACGCTCGACCTCGAGCGGATCCGCGCGAGCTTCGGAGCGGCGGCGCGCGGCGCGGGGCTAAGGCCCGAGTCGTTCGAACGGGGCTTCGAGCTGCTCGACCAGGCGATCTCGCTCTCCGGACCGATCGGAGTCGACGATTTTCGCGGCTCGCACCAAACCGAGCTGATCCTCGACCGCTTCCTCGCCCGCGACGGGTCCCGGAAAGGCGATGGCTGGGTGAGCGCGGTCTACCTCTTCCCGCCGCAGAACAAATGGCGCCGCGAGGCGCCGCCCGACGTCGTCGCGGCCATGGCGCAGCTCGGCCCGAAGGCGACGCTCACGGGAGTCAACGTGATCAACCAGCGCGTCCGCACCATGGTGCTCGCCGATGCCTGGGTCGCCGGGATCCTCGGTTACGTGGTGGTAGGGCTGATCGTCTGGGCCGATTTCCGCAGCGTGCGCTACGCGATCCTCGCGCTCGTGCCGCTGTCGATCGGCATCGTCTGGATGGTGGGTGGCATGGGCTTCTTCGGAATCCAGATGAACTTCATCAACATTTTCGTCACCACCATGATCATCGGCATCGGCGTGGATTACGGGCTTTACGTCATCCACCGCTATCGGGAATCTCACGCCGAGCCCTGGGACGAGCGCGAGCGCGGCATCACCGAAACCGGAGGAGCCGTGGCGGTGGCCGCGTTGTCGACCATCGTGGGCTTCGGCTCGATCGGCTTTTCCCATTATCCGGGCTTGAAGACCGTCGGATTCGTGGCGATCCTCGGGGCGCTCTCGACCTGCCTGATCACGATCACGTTGCTGCCCGCGTTTCTTTCGTGGCGGGACCGGCGGACGGCCGGAGCCGAAACAGGAAGGGAAATGCTATAAATTAGCAAGGGTCAGCGAGCTGTCGCAGGAAAGAAAAACCCATAGTTGGGTGCCAGAATCACTGGCAGGTATTTCGACCCCGAAGAGCTTCAATCTTGGCTGACTACATTTACGTCGACAACTCAAATCTTTACATCGAAGGTCGTAGAGTAAGCACTGTAGAACAGGGCCTCGCGGCGGACATTGTCGAGGCAATGCGAGAGGGAATTTTTGATTATGGCTACACTATTAGCTTTGGAAAGCTCCATGAATTCCTTGCGGGAAGTGATCTTTCTAAGATCAAGCGCGTAGCCCTCTTCGGTTCCCGTCCGCCGCCAAATGATTCCATCTGGCGCCATGCAGAACGCGCCGGATTCGAGCTTCACCTTGAAGACCGTAACGTGCGGAACAAGGAGAAGAAGATCGACACAGGCATTGCCACGCTGATCACTAAGGACGCGTACAAGCGAGGGGATGCCCGGGAGGATCTCTTCGTCCTTGTGGCAGGCGACTCCGACTATGTGCCTACCATCAAGGAACTCCAGGAAGACGGCTATAAGGTGGAAGTAGTGTTCTGGAACCATGCCGCGAAGGAACTGAAGGAAGTGGCCCATCGCTTCGTGTCGCTCGATCAGCATCTGGAGCACCTTCGTATCTAAGGTGCAGGCATCTCTTGCTTCGCTCCCTTTGGTTGACAGGTAGGAATATGTCTCGCAAGAGCGCAGGAAAGACCACATCCTCAAAGCGGAAAGGGAATCTTGTTGAAGATGTTGTTGCGCTGTTTCATGAGGGCTGGGATGCGAGGGTAAACGAGCGGCGCTCGTGATTTTTCCCGCACTTCGCGATCCCTAGGCGTCACAGACGACATTCGGCCAGCTCCCGAGACTGGGTGCCTTCCAGATAGCTTAGGTCGGGGCCCAACGAATCTGCCTCGCGTTCTACATAACCGACCCCCTCCGGCAATTCATCCGCTTGTATACTGGCTCCATGCCTGAAAAGATGGTCTCGTGGGTTGGGGCCTCCTTCGAGGATCTGCTGGACTTCCCACCGGAGGCTCGGAGAATCGCCGGCTACCAACTGCGCCGAGTCCAGCGTGGTTTGATGCCCACTGACTGGAAGCCAATGCCGAGCATTGGAGCAGGTGTCAACGAGATTCGGATCCACACTCACGTAGAACACAGGGTGATATACGTGGCGAAGTTCGAGGAGGCGGTCTACGTCCTGCACGCTTTCGAGAAAAGAAGCCGGCAGACTCGCGATGTAGATCTGACCCTGGCACGTGAGCGCCTCAAGCAGGTTGAAGCCCTCCGCCGCGAGGAAGGGAGAAGGAAATGACGGTTCGGGTTCGACGCTCAACCGGAAATGTATTCGGCGATCTCGGATTCGGCGAAGACGAGGCCGAGAACCTCAAGATCCGAGCCGATTTGATGATTGAGCTAACGAAGTTGATCGAGGTCGAGGGACTTACCCAACCTGCCGCCGCGAAACTTCTCGGAGTGACTCAGTCACGGGTAAGCGATCTGATGCGCGGGAAGATCGACGACTTTAACGTCGACGGCTTGATCGAGATGCTCGGTCATGCCGGTGCTTGCGTGTCCGTTCGCGTGACTCAACGCCGTCAGGTCGCATAGCCAGCGACGAACAAGCCATTGTCGGCCGAGACCCATGGTCAGGCCGAGTATCGCATGGCGCCATGGTTGAGATAGTTTGGACCAGGTCGCCCCGACGCGCCCATTCGAAAGAAGTTCCCGAGTCGCGCCGCTTTAGGCACCACGGTCGACGGCTGAGCCGCCCAATCTCCCCGGGAAAGGTCCAGGGCTGCGAGAGAGTCCCTCTAGTGCGTCCGCCGGTGGGGCAACCTCGGCCAGGCATTTCGATCTCTGCACACGTCCGGCCTGCATCCATTCCAGCGGTGGCTGTCGATGGTCCGGGGCGAACAGCAATGGGTAGAAGTGAAAGAGGAAGGGGCGACGATGAAGTGGTGGGCGTGGCTCTGGATCGCAGCTCTCGTGGGCTTCACGGTTGCCGCTTCGTGGGATGACTTCGAGGAGCGAGTACCCGGTTGGAAGATCGTCGTCGATGCAGTGGTGGGGACGTTTGCGGCGTGTTGCGTTGGCCTAGGCATGGGCTCTTGGCCTGCCGGGGCATCGTTCAAAGGTCTGCACGCGACGATCGGTTGCGTCGCCCTATCTTCGGCTGTGTGGATGAGCGCCCGCGGGCTCGAGGAGTATCGCCGGATCTCGACCGAACGCGGAATCGCCACACCAGCCGACTACGTCATATCGGTTATCACGACCGCGACCGTCGCCATCCTTCACATCCCGGCGTGGTGGATGGCTTGGCGGGCCACGGCCTGACGCTGCATCCTGGAATTCGGCTCAACATGCCCTGAGAGAGGGTCTTGGCGGATCGGTTGCGCCGAAGGCAAGTGACACTCTAGTATCACTCCATGCGCACCGAGATCGTGACCACCCTGAAGCGTCAAGCGACCGAGCTCCTTGCGGAGCTGGAGCGGGACAAGGAACCGATCCTCATCACGCAGCACGGTCTCCCGAGTGCATACCTCGTGGACGTCGGGACCTTTGAGGCTCTGCAGAAGAGGATGGCCCTCCTCGAGGGAATTGCTCGAGGTGAGAAGGCCGTCGAAGACGGACGTACCCTGACGCACGGCCAGGCCAAACAGCGCATGGCACGATGGCTGAAGTAGTTTGGACCGAGCCCGCGCTCAGCGACCTGGATGCCATCGCGGACTACATCGCGCTCGACAATCCTGAGGCGGCGCGGGAGCTGGTCCAGCGAGTGTTCAAGCACGTCGAGCTGCTGGCGGACCATCCAAGATTGGGTCCAAAGCCGCCCGAGCTCAAGGGGTGGCGATACCGGCAGCTCGTCGAGCCACCGTGCCGGATCTTCTATCGGCAGGACCAGGATCGCGTTTACATCCTCTACGTCATGCGCAGCGAGCGGCTTCTGCGATCGGAGGTATTGGCGGCTCGCGGCAAAGGGTAGCGCGCCGCCCTTAAGCACGACGTATGCAGGTCGCTAAGATGCCGCGGTCGGTAGTTGAACGCTGAATCTCCGCGAGACGAGTCCGAGGCGCTGGGAAATTCCTTCAGCGCATCCGCAACTTGACTGACCTCGCCCAGGCGTTCCGTTTCTGCGCGCGTCCGGGCGTGCGGGTCCCTGGCGCAAGGAGATGGGGCGCTCGCGATTGAGGGGAGCTTCCCTAGAAGGCCACGGAGGTTTCCGGGGCGACCGCTGTGCTCTCCCAATCACGCGCTTGAGTCGCTGGGGAAATTCGCTGGAGTCTCCCGCGAATGGACGGAAGTCCTCCAGAATTGCGCCGAAGTCCCCGAGAAATTCACTGAGGTCCCCCGCGAATTTGGTGAAGTCCCTCGAGAAAGGGCTGAAGCCTCCCAGAAATTCGCCGAAGTCCCCCAGAAATTGGCTGAAGTCCCCTAGAAATAGGCCGAAGTCCTCCAGAAAATCGCTGAGGTCCCCAATAATTCGGTGAAGTCCCGCAGAAAAACGCTGAAGTCCTCCAGGAAATCGCTGGAGTCCCCGAAAAATGCGAATTTCTGAGGGACTTGAGCGAATTTTTGCGTGGCTTCACCGCCTGAACGGTTCGCTCGCGCGCATTTCCGATAGGCGAGAGCGAATCTTCGCGCGCATCAATCGGTTTCCGGGGACGCTCTGGGGACCAACTTCCTGTAGAGAAGGCGAAACCGGCCGTTCGAAGGGGATTCCTTGCCCAAGATTTCCTCTTCGACCAGCAGTTCGAGGTTGCGCCGGACCGCGCCACGATCCAGCTCGATGCCGAGAACGCGGCGGAGGTCGTGATAGTCGAACGGGTTGGGCAGCGAGGGCAAGGCGGCCTCGATCTGTTCGAGCAACTCGTACGCGCGGCGACGCTTCGTGGGAGCGGGATCAGCCGCGGGCGCCATGAGCGAAGCCTTCGAAGAATCCGTCGCGTTCCGTCCCGGCGACGAGCTCTGCGCTGGCTCCTCGGCGCTGGGCGGAATCGGCTCCCGTCCTTCCGCGGCGGTCAGCCAGACGTGATCGAGCGCCCGCAGCTGCGCCAGTCGGCCGGCCTCGATCAGCTCGATCGTCGCCCGGTGACGCTCCTCGATCTGCCGCCTTCGCTGGTTGTATTCCTCGCGGGTCATTGGCGGAGGATTGCAGCACATCGGCCGCCGAGCCTTCAAGGGCGGTGACCTGTGCTCGGCTCTCGTTCCTTCGCGTGTAAACTGGCGCTGAAGCCTTCTGGTGAATGACGCAGCGCTCCTGCCCTTTTGGGCGGAAGAGTCGAGGTAGCTCGATGCCTACACATCCTTCAGAATTCGTGACCGTCTATCTGCCCGGCGATCCCGTGGATCAATCGATCGCAGAGTCTTGTCTCGCCGAGGCGGAGATCCCCTATTTCGCGAAAAACGGGGGCGTTCAGGCCTTGATCGGCGCGGGGGAGATCGGCGGCTTCAACGTCGCGACAGGCGGAGTCGAGATTCAGGTGCCTTCGGATCGTCTGGAGGATGCGAGGGAGGTCCTGCGCGACCTGATCGAGGCTGCTCGCGAGGAAGAAGTGCCGACGGGGATTCAGGCGGACACGGAGCTGGCCACTCTTCGGCCCGAGGAGATGGAAAAAGCCCGGCGGCTCTCGCGCCTTTCCATGGTCTGGTCGATTCTCTGGTTCGGCGGGCTGGGCTCCCTGATCGCCGCCGTCTTCGGCTTCCGCGCGCTCTCTATCCTTCGTGCCCAACCGTGGATGTTCCGGAGAGCGGCGGTCTTCGGCATTGTCTTGAGCTCCCTGGGCATCGCGTTCTGGTTCACGACTTGGGGTCTGGCGTTGCTGGAGAAGTTCTGACGGCCGAGCCTCGCGAGGGAGCTCGAGGAGGGACGGAGAGCTCGCACGCTCGGTGCCGGGAGCAAAACCGATGAGCACCTGGAAACATCTCTTCCTCACCGGCGAGTTCCGCGAGCGCGCGGACCTCCTTTCGGGGCTGACCTTCGAACAGGTGACGCAGCGGCCGGGTGGCGTGGTGCATTCGATCTACGACGAGCTCTGGCATACAGCGATGTGGCAGCGAACGGTGGTCGAGCGCGAAAAGCCAGTCTCCGGCGACTATTACCCGAGCGCGGGGCCGGAGAACGAGCAGCAGTGGCACGACGTGGTGCGCCTGTTCCTCGACGGCTGCCGGGCAGCGATCGCTTGGACGGAATCGCCGGATCGGTTGGCGCAGGAGGTCGAGCCGGGAGTGACGATGGCCGAGGAGCTGCAAAGCCTCGCGGTGCACAACGCCTATCACCTCGGCAAGATCGTGATGTTGCGGCAGATGATCGGAGCGTGGCCGCCGCGGACCGAGACGGCCGAGGCGTAGCACGGTGTCATGCACGTCGGGTCGCGGAGTGCGCGAACCGTCGGCAGCGACCGCGGAGACGTAACTTTTTGGGGCCACCTTGTCGAATTCGGACCTCTTCGTTCGACGTATGGAATAGAGGCCGGCACGAGAGCCCGCCTGACAATCCTCGAGGAGACGCCATGCCCCACTACCTGTTTGCCGGATACCTGCCCGTCGACTTCGATCCCGCCACGGTGGACGAGAAAATGGTGGAAGACATCCACGCGCTCAATCGGGAGATGGTCGCCGCAGGAGTCCGGCGATTCGCCGGGGGCCTCGGGCCGACCCGCACGGTGCGGCCGCAGACCGACGGCGAGACGCTCGTCACCGACGGTCCGTATCTCGAAACCAAGGAGCTGGTGGGCGGGATTACCATCGTCGAGACCGAAAATCTCGAAGAGGCGATGGCGTGGGCGCTCCGAGGAGCCAAGGCGTGCCGCATGCCGTTCGAGGTGCGCGAGATCTTCTTCCAACCGGCCCCTGAGGCAGAGTGACCGTCGAACGGAATCGAGGCCAGCGTCGTGGTTCGGGTCGAGGGGGCGGCGCTACGGCCCCGGAGCGAGTTTTACGGATGGGCGCACGGGCGGTACCATAGGCTGGAAGACGGCTGCGACCCCTGGATCGGAACCGATTGACGCGAGGAGCCCCCACCATGATCCGACGCTTCCGCCCCATCCGCCCTGCCCTGCTCGGCTCTCTGGTTCTGCTTGGCGTGGCGCTCCCCGCCGTGGCCGAGACGTTCTACCTGCCGAATCCCGACACGAACGGCAAAGGCTCCCCGGCGTCCCGCCTGCTGATCCAGAACCGCGACAACGTGTCGCGCCCGCTCAAAGTGAAATTCATCCCGCGCGGCGCGAACGGCACGGCGAACTTGCCGGTCAAGCGCTACACGATCCCCGCGGGGGCGACCTTCTCCCTGTCGATCGCTGAGGCGATGCGCGGCGTCGGAATGGTCGAGGTCTCGGGCAACGACGTGCTCGACGCGACGGTGGCCACCTGGGACCTGAAGGTGGGGAGCCAGAACATCACCTGGTCGCTGCCGTTGCTCGACCCTAACAACCGCTTCGAGAAGACCGAGACCGCCTTCCTTTCCGATCTCGCCGCGACCGCCGCGGGAATGTTCAAGCCGAACCTCGAGCTGATCAACTTCGCGAGCCAGGCCGCGACCTGCACCGTCGCCCGTTTCGACGCGAACGGCACGCAGCGGTCCAACCTGGTCGCCCACCTGAACCCTCTTTCGCACGCGACGGTCAAGAACGTGACCTCCGGCTTGGGGCTCGCGGACGGCGCGCCGATCACGGCGCGGGTGACCTGCACCCAGCCGTTCTGGGCGCTCGGCACGGTGGTCGGCACGGACCCCCTCAAAACCCGGTTGCTCTTCCCGCTCGACCACGCGCCGGATCCCGTCGTCGAGACGGTGACGTTCGACCAGCCGGGGAACTTCTTCCTGCCGGTCGAAGGCGCGTCTTATCTGGAGATCCCGATTCCGCTCGTGCCCGGAGTGGCTTACCGGCGGATGACGATCGACTACGACCTTTTCGTCGGCGACTACTCGCCGATCTTCACCGGCCTTCTCGGGATGTACCACTTCGGCGGGCCGCGCTTCAACAAAACGCTCTACTTCGGCTCGTTCGCGCGCGGCCTGCGCGATCGGAGCATCCTGGACCAGGGAATTCCGGTGATCGAGGCGGCGATCCAGAGGGCGAGCGACTGGACGCCGCAGACGAACTACCACGTCCGGATCTTCTATGACACCGAAGGGGCGCGAATGCGCTGGATCGTCTCCGAGACGGAAGGGCAGCGGCGGACGATCATGGCGTTCGAGTGCGGCATCTTCAACTACGACCTGGCCGATCGCGACGCGCCGGTCCTGCTCGCTTTCGGCCTGCCCGGCGTCGCCGATCACGCCTACTATCCGCCGATCGGCTGGCGCTTCTCGAATCTCGCGGTTCGCGCCGAGCGCTAGAACGCCATCACCCCGGCCCCTCTCCCGCGGAGGGAGAGGGGATGGGGTGAGGTCCGAGGGTTGAGGATCGGCTAGGGGATCTCTTCGATCAGGATGTTCTGCGTGACCTGGCCGTCGTAACCCGGTTCGTCACCGTCCCCCCGAGTCTCGATACCCAAGCAGCCGAGCGCGCAGGAGGCGTCCGGATCGACGCTGCTCGCGTCCGCGGTGCCCAACAGCCGTCCGGTGCCCGGCGCATCCATGAAGTTTCCGATCAGGCGGAACGTCCCAGGATAGGCATGGTCGAACTCGAAGTGCGGGCCGCGGAACCCGGTGCCCAGATCGGTCATGTCATAGAGGTCGTTCGGGCCGACGTCGTGATCCTTGACATAGACGCCGGCTCGGAACTTGTCGCCGCCGAACAGGTCGAACGAGTCGTGCCAGTTGACGGGAACCGCGATGCCGTCCGGCACCACGCTGTCGGGGAAGTCCTGTCCGTGAGTCTGGATCGTCGAGCTCGCGGAATTCAGCTGCCGGACCTCGAAGTCCTTGTTGTCGACGTACCAATCGGTGTTGCCCGAATCGGCGTTGGCGAAGTCCCACAGGTGGGTGACCCGGTAGGTGACGCGGTGCGATTTGTTCGGGTTGTAGTGCGCCGAGGTGCCCGTCTGGACTAGGCCGACCGTGGCCGAGACCTGCGCGTGATCCGAGGCGCAGCCGAGGCCGTCTTCCCAGGAGCCCGGGTTGGCCGAGATCTCGACGATCGGCTCCTGCGGCTGCGAGGTCGGCCCGGTGAGGCTGTAGAAGGGGAAACCGGACTCGGCGGGCAGGACCAGGATGTAGTCGAGCTGCGCCTCCTTCGGCAGCTCGCTCACCGTGTCGTAGCCCGTGAACTGCCCCTGGGTCATGCACTCGTCCGCCCGGGTCGCTGGAATCGCGCTCTCGGTCGACGCGCCGATCCAGCTGCCGCGCGGATCGCGCGCCATCAGATCGTAGGAGTCCCACGCCCAGCCGTTCGCCTGGTCGAACGCCGAGATCGGCAGCGTGCCGAGGGCGGCGCGCATGTCCGAGTACTCTTTGCCGAATCCCGCGTGGTTGGAGGTGGCGGCGATCCAATCCTCCACGTCCTCGTTCGGATGGGAGGCGGAGACGTTCTTCGGGCCGATCTGGTTGAAGTCGCCGAGCAGGAACGCCGGCCGGTCGAGGCCGTTCGGCGAGCCGTTGCCCCCCGCGCGCTTCTTGTGCGCCCAGGCCTTGATGCCTCGCCACTGCTCCAGGCGGACGTTGGTCAGCCACGGATCTCCCGGCGGACCGAAATCTCCCTTCGTGCAATCTTTGAAGTTGGCGGCCGGCGTGCCGACGGGATCGCTGCACCATTGGTCGCGCGCGAATTCCCCGTCCGATTCGTAGTCTGCCTGCGTGTGAGCGCAGAAGACGTCGACGAATTGATCCGAGAACCAATTCTGCGTCTTGCCTCCTTTCGGGGCGGCGGTCGATTTCTTGACCCCCACCCGAGCCCAGACGATCCCTTTGTGCCCCGCGCCCGCGCCGCTGCAGTCGCCGGCCGAGATCGGCAGGAAGTCGAACTCGCCCGCGCAGTAGGTCTGGACCTCGGGCAGCTGGCCGAACTCGATGAAATCGGAGTCGATGATCGGTCCCGTGACCATCAGGATGTTGTTCGGCGGGTCTCCCTCGCCGGGGTAGACGGGGGTCATCGGATCGAGTCCGTCGGCCGCGCGCATGTCGTTGATCCGCTTCACGGTTTCGTCGCGCTCGGAGTTGATCATCTCCTCGGTCAGGCAGATGATGTCGTTGCGGTAGGTGAGCTTGGCGAAATCCTTCGCCTCACCCTGCCCACCGTCGCCCACGATCTGCAACTGGCCGACGTTGTAGGCGGTCATCGAGAGGTCGATCCGCGGCGGCTGGTGCAGGTCCATCGTCGCCCAGCTCTTGGTGTCGAATTCGGTCGGCGGTTGGATCGCCAGGCTAGGGAACCAACCAAACGAGGTGACCGCGACCGCGGTCGACGCCATGTGGCGAACGCCCAGGCCGAACAGCCGGTCGTTGACGATCGCGCTGGTGAGGGGCGTGTTGCCGCGCGGCTGCGCGGTGACCGCCAGCTCGAAGTGAAGGAAGTTGGGCAATCCGTTCGCGCCGAGCGTCTCGCGCGCCGCGGCTTTGACCGTCCAGGCTTCCTGCGCGGGATCGAGGCCCGGCGGGGTGATCTCGACCCATTCGAAGCAGTTGCCCTTGAACTCGCGGACGGTGAGCGTCGGCGTCGCCTGGCCCCGGCTGGCCGTGTAGGAGACGAGGATCTTCCGGTCGTCCGACGCCGGCTTTCTCGTCGGCTGGTTGTTCGAGTCGACGCAGCTCTGGTTGTCGAGCGTCTTCTGTCGCCGGGCGTCGAGGAAGACCACGACCGATCCGGCCTCGTCGCCGATCATGCTCGATTGGGCGTGGACGTCCAGGCCGAGGAACAGCGTTCCGCCGAGGCAGCCGTGCCCGTCCGGCTTCTTGCAATTGAGGCTGGTGAATCCGGCCGTGTTGTCCGACAGGCCGACGAACAGCCGGCCGTTGCCTTTCGGCACGCTGGCCGAGAAATCGTTCAGGTCGACCTTGATGCCGTTGGCGTACTCGAGGGGATCGAGGTTGCCGTCGGCGAGCGGCTGGAGCATGACGCCGTGCCATTCGGGGCCGACGCCCTGCAAGGGCATCCAGATACGCGGCGGCTCGACGCCGAGCAAAGGCGAGGAGGCGAAGGAGGCGGTCGACAGCAAGAGACAGATCATTCCGCGAAGCTTCATGGGTTCTCCTGGGGAGGCTCGAGGGGCCACGGGCAGACGAACGGGTCGGCGGCGCGCGGGCTCTGGCCGAGGTTCTGGAGAGCCCTGACGGCGGAGCGCGAGACAGGTATTAGAGGTGGTACAAGGTCATCTCAAATAGGGGCCACAAAAGGTGAGGGGGCTCCGGAGGCCGGGCGGCGCCGAGCGGCTCGCGCCGGGAAACAATCCCCGTGGCCCGCCGTACAGCCACGCGGGAGGAGTTTCGATCTCATGCTTGAAATCAAGGGATTGTCCAAGCGATACCCGAGCGGCACGACCGCTCTTGCGGATTTTTCGTTGTCGGTGAGTGAAGGGGTGCTCGGCCTATTGGGACCGAACGGCGCGGGCAAGTCGACGTTGATGTCGATCCTCGCCACGGTGACCCGCCCCACGGCGGGCACGTTTCTTTGGGAGGGTTCGGACGGGGTGGTGAATCCGCTCGTCGTCCGCCGCGCGCTCGGCTTTCTGCCCCAGGACTTCGGGGTCTACGACAAGCTCACCGCGCGGGAGTTCCTGACCTATCTCGGCCGGTTGAAAGGCCTTTCAGGAAGCGACCTCAAGCGGCGGATCGGCGACATGCTCGCGTTGGTGAACCTGCACGGCGCGGCCGACCGCCGCCTCGGCGGCTATTCCGGCGGCATGCGCCAGCGGGTAGGAATCGCCCAGGCGCTGCTCGGAGATCCCAAGCTCTTGATCGTCGACGAGCCGACGGTCGGGCTCGATCCGGAGGAGCGGGTGCGCTTCCGCAACCTGCTCGCCGAGGTGGCCCACGGACGGGTGGTCATCCTCTCGACGCACATCGTGTCCGACGTCGAGGCGGTGGCGTCGTCGATCGCCGTCGTCCGGTCGGGCCGACTGCTCGTTCATGCGACGCCGGAAGAGCTGCTGCGCCGCGCGACAGGGAAGGTGTTTCGCGCGATCGTTCCGAGCGATCGGCTGGCGGCGCTCCAGGCGGGCCTTCCGGTCGCGAACCTCGCCCGGCGGGCCGACGGGGTCCACGTCCGGTTCGTCGATCCGGCCGGCGCCGGGGGCGGCCGCGCGCTACCGCTCGGGTCCGAGCCGGTCGAGCCGTCGCTCGAAGACGCCTATCTGCTCGCGCAGCTCGACGGAGGGGCGTCGTGAGCGCGGCTTGGAGCGCAATCGGTGCCCAGGTCGGGGCGGAGGTCCGCACCCGCCTGCGATCGGCGGGCACCTTCGTCGCGCTGGCGACGATCCTGCTCGGCTCGTACTTCTGGATCCCGAAACCGGGGGGCAAGGCGACCTCGGTCTCCTGGCAGCTCGCCGACGGCCGGCTGCAGACCAGCGTTCACAACGCCGCCTACATCGGCGCCGCGATGTCGTTCCTCGGCGCCTTCCTCGCGGTTTTCGTCGGGTTTTACCTGGTCGCCGGATCGATCCGGCGCGACCGCGAGCGCCGCATCGGCGCGATCCTCGCGGCAACCCCGTTGCCGAACGGGGCCTATCTCGCGGGGAAGTTCCTTTCTCACGTCACCTATCTCGGCCTCGTGGTGAGCCTCGTGGTGCCGGTCGGCCTCTATCACTTCCTGCGCTTCGGCGTCGGGCCGTTCGATTCAGTCGCGTTCCTCGGTCCGCTCGTCCTGCTCACGCTGCCGGGCATCGCCTTCGTCGCGGCGATGGCGGTGTTGTTCGACGTCGTGCCCTTCCTGTCCGGCCGGTTGGGCTGGATCGCCTGGTTCTTCCTTCTCGCGCTCGTCGTGGCGGCCGTGCCGATGGCCCTCGCGAAGGATCCGACGACCGGCAAGAGCGATCGGCTGCCGATCTTCGATCCGATGGGGGGGAGCACGGTGAGCGTGTTGATCGTCCGCTCGCTGCCCGGGGTCGTGCCGGGAACGATCTCGACCGGACTGATCTACCGGGATCGGGTGGTGCCGGCGGTGCCGTGGAAAGGTCTGCCGCTCCACCCTGATTTCGTCGCGGTTCGCCTGCTTGGAGCGCTCTGGGCGATCCCGCCGCTGCTGCTTTCGCTCCTGCTGTTCGATCGTTTCGATCCGGCGCGGCGGCGATCGTCCCGCCGGGCGAAGGCGCCCGCTTTGCAAGCGGCCTCGGCGGGGGAGCCGTCCGTGCCGATCCTCTCGGCCGCGACCGAGGTGGCCGTGCCGCTGCCGGATTTCGGCGCCCTCGCCGGGGTCGTGGCACGCCCCTCCGCCTTCTCCGCGGTGTCGGCCGACGCGCTGCTGCTCTGGCAGACCGGCTCGATCCTCCGCTTCGTGGTAGTGCTCCTTTCGATCCTCACCGCCGTCCTGCCCGGCGCGGCGGCGCCGCTGGTGGGAGCGGCTTTCCTGCTGCTCCTCGGGACGACGATCTCCGAAGCCTCCTGCCGTGAGGCGCTGGCCGGTGCCGGGCCGCTCGTCTTTTCCCAACCCGGCGTGCCGCGCTCGGGCGTCCTGTGGAAGCTCGGCTCGGTCTCCCTGTTCGTCGGCGTCGTGGCCTTGCCCTTCCTTCTTCGGGCGCTCGTCGATTCGCCGGCCCGCGGATTCGCGGCCCTCTCCGGGCTCTTCTTCGTCACCGCGCTCGCTGTGGCGTTCGGTAGTCTGTCCGGCGGCGGCAAGCTTTTCGTCGGGCTCTACCTCGCGATCTGGTACGCCGCGCTCAACCGGGTTCCGAACGCCGATTTCTGCAGCCTGTTCGGCGGCGATCTGGGCGTGGGAATTCGAGCGATCTATGTCGGGATCGGGATGGGTGCGATCGCTATCGCGATGGCTGTAGAAAAGCGGCGGCGCCGAGGCCACTGAAGCGTTGAGGTCGACGCCCCTGGATCAAGACCTCGAGGACTATGGGACGGTGCAAGTAACACCTGGAGTGCTCCACCGGGTCATTCCTCGCGTTGGCACAGGTAGGGATCCTCCCTCCTGAATCGCGTCGGAGAGACTGTCGAGATGTGGAAATCTAAGTGGGCTTTCGCCGGAATCGTTGCACTACTCGCTGGGCCGGTTTGCGCCCTGGTGCCGAGAACGCCCTTCGACAAGGCGGCAGGAAACCAGCTCGATGAATCGCAAATTGTTGAGAGCATCACCCTCAAATTCCAAGAGGGAACCCATGTACGGCTTCGCGACGGTCAACTCGTTGCCCTGGAGCCGGACAGTCGTGAAAGTGAGCGTCAATCCAGTTTCGGCCTTTCGAGCAAATCGATCGAAGCCGACCTCTCGACCGTAGCAGATGCGGTCGCATCGACTCCGGCAGCGCTGGGGGTCGAGCGGATGTTCTCGCAGAGCGAATCGACCTTGTCCGCTTGGCGAGCTTCGGCTGAAAGCCGATCCAGCCTCGAGTTGGCAGACCTCGACCTTTATTATCGAATTCCTGTCGTCGGCGGCTCGGCGTTGACTTCGGTGGCGAACCTGTTGAGCACCCTGAACTCGCTCGGGAGCGTCGAGATCGCTCAGGCCAACGGTGCTATGAGCACACCTTCGGATATCGCCCCCCCAACGCCCAATTTCGACGAGCAGGGATACCAGGGGTACCTGGACTCGGCTTCGTCCGGCGGTATCGACGCCAGATATGCCTGGACGATCCCAGGAGGACGGGGTCAAGGTATTTCGATCGTGGATATCGAGTTCGCTTGGCGTACCACGCACGAAGACTTTCCCGCGGTCTTCTATGCGCAAGGGAACAATCCGTCTAGCGGAACTTCGGATCATGGAGCCTCGGTCATCGGTATCCTTGCGGCCCCCGACAACGGATATGGTGTTACGGGAATCGCGAATCAGGCTTCGGTAGGCCTTCAGGGAGCGAGCTTCGTTCCTTGGGGGGACGCAATTCTGAGGGCGGCTCAACAGGTGGGCGTTGGCGGCGTGGTCTTGGTCGAGCTCCAGACTTCTGCCGGGATTTACGATTCCTTTTGTCCATGCGCGGCACTCAATGGCACCTGTAGGAGAGAGCTCGTGCCGGCGGAATTTCGGACCGACGTGTTCGATGCGATCCGGATGGTCACCGCGGGAGGAACGATCGTGGTCGAAGCAGCGGCCAACGGCTCGAACAGCTTAGACCCGCCCCACTACTTCGGTTATTTCGATCGAAATGTCAGGGACTCGGGTGCGATTTTGGTCGCCGCCAGCAACGGACCCGGCGGTGTACCTATCTGCACCTCGAACTATGGTTCGCGAATCGACGTGCATGGTTGGGGGAAATTCATCACGACCCTGGGGCAAGCGCGTTTCGAGGACAACATCTTTGATGGGGGTGGAGATCCCAACCAAATCTACACCTCGAACTTTGCCAACACTTCGGGCGCCAGCCCGATGGTCGCAGGTGCGGCCGCCTCGGTCCAAGGGGTGGCGCTCGCTGCTGGGTCGCCGCTTATTTCGCCGCTCGCGATGCGCCAGCTCCTCCGCGAAACCGGCACGCCCCAGGCGCCGGATGCCCGGCTGATTGGCCCGATTCCAAATCTCCGCGCCGCGCTTGGATCGATGGGAGGTCCTCCTCCGCCCACCGCCGCCTTCTCCTTCTATTGTTCGGGCCGGACTTGTACGTTCGACGGCTCGGGGTCGACCGGGGCAAACACTTGGACGTGGTCCTTCGGCGACAACACTTCGGGAAGCGGTGTGAACGTCGTCCATACGTATTCTTCGAGCGCCGATTTCACCGTTCGGCTGACGGTGCAGGGAGCAGGTGGCGCGTCCTTCGCCGAGCACCTGGCGCGTGTCGGTCTGCCACCTGTCGCCAGTTTCACGATCACTTGTTCCGGCCTGTTCTGCCAGCTCGATGCATCGTCCTCGGCAGTCGATCGCGGACCCGTGACGTACAGCGTCGGTTGGTCGGACTCGCCGGGAGGCAGCTTCACCTCCAACCCGATCCAGACCAATACCTACCGACAGTTGGGTAACTATACGATTCAATTGGCAGTTCGAGATGCCCTGGGACAGAGCGCCTCGACGTCCCAGATCGTGCATGTAGGTTCGGCCTCGCCGGCATCCACCGTGGGCTATGCGAAGGATGGCCAGGATTTCAAGCTTCGCCTCTATCACGCCACGGGCAGCGGTAGTCCGCTGAACGTCTCTTTTGTCGGGAACCTGACGTCAGGCCTGCCCTTCACCGGGGACTGGAACGGCGATGGAATCGACACCGTGGGCTATTACGATTCGGCGACCTCGACATTCAACATGAAGAATGCAAACACGAGCTCCGCTACGCCTTGGAATTTCACTTTCTCGAGCGTCACGGGCGTCCTTCTGCCGATCTCTGGCGATTGGGACGGCAATGGCTCGGATTCCGTTGGCCTTTATGATCCGTCCACCGGAATATTCAGGCTGCGAAACTCGAACAGCTCGGGTGGGGCGGATCTGACCTTCACCTGGACCGGTGCTGCGAGTTCCTGGTTGCCGATTGCGGGAGACTGGAACGGCGATGGGATCACGTCGGTAGGTCTCTACGACCCGACCACCAGCACGTTCCACTTGCGTAACTTGAACACGTCCGGTGGAGCGGATCTGACCTTCAGCTTCGGTACTCAGGGAGTCGGTCTGCTTCCGAATGCGGGGGACTGGGATGGCGATGGCTGGGATTCGATCGGCGTCTACAACCCTGTGACCTTCGTGCACGAGTTGCGGAATATGAACACGCCGGGGCCGGCCGACTGGATCTTCACGTTCGGTGTGAACGGAGGGAAACCGGTCGCAGGAGATTGGGACGGAGTCTTCTGATGACGAAAAGGGCGGCCCTAGGAGGGGCCGCCCTCGTTTCCCGGGATCAGCAACTTAGGTGATGGCGCGACGCCGGAGCAGCATGAACGAAGCCGCTCCCAGGAGCAGAGCAAGCGCCGCGAGACCGAAGCCCGAGACGGTTGGAACCTCGATCACCGGCACCCGCTGGGCCACGAAGTTCGCCACCTGCTGGCGCTCGGTGGTGGACAAGCACTGAAGGGTATTGTCCGGCAGTCCAGCGAGCTCGGCGGCCTTCGCGGCCGCGGCGGCCTTGGAAGGCTGGCCGGTCGCGAAGTTCATGATGATCTGCGTCTGACCCGGCGCTAGGGTCAGGTTGTAATGCCAGTACGGGTTCTGGTCCGTGAAGGTGATCCCGCTGAGAGGTACCGGTGCGCCCAGCCCCCAGAAGACGTGGCCGAGCCGAGGGTCCGACGACGTGGTTCCCGAGTAATTTTGGAAGGACGTCGCCCAGGTATCCGCGGTGGTCGCCGACGCGTCGCCGCTCGAGGTGGCGACGAGAACCGTGTTCGCGTCCGACCCCAGGTTGTTGCTCGTGATCGCGTTGAAGCTCTGCGTCGTGCCGCCGGTGTTGGTGAAGATGTCGACCCAGCGAATGAAGGCATCATTCGTCGGTACGAACACCTTTCGCTGGACGTTGACCGAGCCGAACGCCTCAACGGGAAGGATCACCTGGCGGTTGGCGCAGGTGCCGTCGAGCGTCGCCGGGCCGTTCTGGTTGTACATCAAGTAGGACGCGGTACCGGCGATCTTGCCGCCGCGTCCGGCTCCCCCGCCTCCGCTCTGGCACGGTCCGGTCCCACCGTCGAAGCTTAGGCAGAGCGACTGGTAGCCGTCGAACGCGTCGTTGAGCGTCGAGCTCACCGTTCCGCCGCCGGAGGTCGTAGCCTGGACCGAGCCCGTATAGCTCGCCTCGGACGCCGCGCCGGACGCGCTGCTCGAGGTGGAGAAGGTGATGTTCGTGTTGATGAAGTACTCGAAGTTCGACGAATCGATCAGCTGCTGAGAGCCGGTCGCCCGCACGTTGTTCCGCTTGACGCTCTTCGCTTTGGCAGGGCCTTTGGCCCCGGGAAGAGCCTGCCGTTCGAGAACGGCGACGTCTGCGAAAACTGCGGATGCCACTAGCAGGCCAGCGAGGCCGAGAACCACGCGCTTCATCGTCTTCCTCCCTAAGTGGATAGCGAATATTAGAAACTTTCACCAAATCCTACACCAGGAAGAGAAGCGAGGGGAAGGCGGGACAAAAAGGGCCGTGCGGAGCATGGCTCCGCACGGCCCGGACTCTTGAATCTCGGCTCTACGCCTTGGGCTTAGGCCGTTTTGCGACGCAGGGCGAAGAACGACGCACCGGCGAGCAGCAGCGCGAGCGCCGCGAGACCGACGCCCGAAACGGTCGGGATCTCGGTGACGCCGCGGGCCTCGAAGTTGACGATGTTCGAGCGCTCCGCCGGGGTCAGGCACTGCAACGCGTTGTTCGGAAGCGTGGTGAGCTCCGTCGCCTTGGCGGCCGCCTCGGCCCGGGTCGGCTGACCGGTGACGAAGTTCATGATCGCCTTGGTCTCGCCCGGAGCGAGCGTGAAGGTGTAGGACCAGAAGGGAAGGTCGCTACCGTCGGCGAAGCTGACCGTACCGACCGGGGTGCGCGCGCCCGCGCCCTGGAGGACGTGGCCGAGCCGCACGTCGGACGACGTGGTGCCGGAGAACGCCTGGAACGTCGTGACCCAGAAGTCCGTGACCTCGGCGGTGGTGTTGCCGTTCGAGGTCGCGACGATCGAGGTGTTGCCGTCCGAGCCCAGGTTGTTCGACGTGATCAGGGTCACGGTCTGGGTGCTTCCGCTGTTGTTCGTGACGATGTTCAGGAAACGCGCGAACTCGTCGTTGCTCGGCACCAGGATCTTGCGCTGGACGGAGAGCGAGCCGATCGTCTGCGGGTTCAAAACCACTTGCCGGTTGCCGCAGGTGGCGTCGAGCGTGCCCGGGCCGTTCTGGTTGTAGATCGTGACGTTGGTGTTGGCCGTCGAGCAGGGCCCCGTATCGCCGTTGGTGCTGATGCAGATCGCGCCGTAGCCGTCGAAGGCGTCGGAGAGGGTCGTGCTCACCGTGCCGCCGCCGGAGGTGTCGGCATTGACCGGGCCGGTGTAGCTGGCCTCGGAAGCGGCGCCCGAAGCGCTGCTGGTGGTCAGCAGCGTGATGTTCGAGTTGATGAAGTACTCGAGGCCGGACGCGTCGATGAGCGGCTGATCGCCGAACCGAACCGCCGCCTTCGAGGTGCCGCGATGTTCCGCCTTCCTGGGATCGATTTTCCGAGCCTGACCGCGGCGGTTCAGACCCTGACGCTCGAGCACCGAGACGTCCGCGAATGCGGCACCTGCGATGAGCAGGCCGGAAAGGATTGCAACTGCGCGCTTCATGAAGTTCCCTCCTGGGTTCAACCGATGAGGCTGGTAGGATGCTGAGGTGTGGTCGTCAAAGAAAGGTGCAGCGAGAGTGGCCGGAGCGGGACAGGGATCTTATCGAAATCGAGCGCGAAATGTGAACCGAGCCGGTGGTGGCCGGCGTACATTCCTGAATCGGCGTTGCACTTTCGCGATCTCGCCGGAGGCGGCCTTTCGAAACGGGGGCGTGGGGTGGCTCCGGATGGTCGTCGGCCTCGTCGGACTGGCCTTTTTCACCGGTTGGGCGGCGGGGTGCGCGCGGCCCAAGATCGAAAACGTCCTGATCGTGACGCTCGACACCACGCGAGCCGACCGACTGGGCGCCTACGGCTTCACCCTCGCTCGGACGCCCAACATCGACCGCCTGGCCCGTGAGGGGACGCGCTTCGACGACGCGATCTCCGCGGCGCCGATCACCCTACCTTCCCATTCTACGATTTTCACCGGTCTGTTACCGCCCGCGCACGGGGTGCGGGACAACGGCTCCTACGCCTTGGGCGACGGCGCCACCACGCTCGCCGAGCGGTTCAAGGCGGCCGGATACGAGACCCAGGCGTTCGTCTCCGCCCTGGTGCTCAACCGCCGTTACAACCTGAGCCAAGGATTCGACGGCTACGACGACGACCTGTGGGCGGAGGACGAGCCGCCGCTGTTCATGATCCGCTCCCGCTCGGCGCCGAAGACGGCGGAACGGGCGGTGCGCTGGCTCGAGGCGTGGCACCGGCAGCGGGAGCGGAAGGAGAAGGACAAGCCGTTCTTCATGTGGGTGCACTTCTTCGATCCCCACCAGCCGAACAACCCGCCAATGGCCGAGCGGGTCAAATCGCCCACGCCGTACGACGCAGAGATCGCGGTCGCCGATCAGGGCGTGGGGATGCTGTTGGCCGAGCTCGAAAAGATCGGTGCCCTCGACCGGACGCTCGTGGTGCTCACCGCCGACCACGGCGAAAGCCTGGGCGAGCATGGCGAGAAAACCCATGCGGTCTTCATCTATGACGCCACGGTGCGCGTGCCGCTCATCCTGCGGGCTCCCGGCGCGGTCCCGGCGGGGAAGGTGTATACCGCTCCGGTCCGCAGCGAGGACGTGGCACCCACGGTGCTCGCCGCCCTGGCGCTCCCCGGCGGCAAGGAGATGCAGGGAATCGACCTGCTGCCGGCGATGCGCGGCGAGGTGAAGCCGCCCGAGCTCGCCCAGTATTCGGAATCCCTCACCTCCGAGGTCGGCTTCGGAATGGCGCCGCTCTACGGCATCCGCAAGGGAGGGTGGAAATACATCCGCGCCCCGCGGCCGGAGGTCTACGACCTCACGCGCGACCCGAAAGAGCTCGCGAATCTCATGTCCACCCAGGCCCGGCGCGGTTCGATCCTGGACGGCGAGCTCGAGAAGATCCTCGACGACAGCCGCCGGCGCGAGATCGCCGCCCAGCAGAACCCGATGGACAAGGAGACCGAAGAGACCCTGCGCGCCCTCGGTTATCTCGCGCCGCGCGGCGAGCGGGAGGCGATGTCCGGGATCGATCCGAAGGACGGGATGGCCCTCTATCAGGAGCTGGAGGACGCCCGCCACCAGGCGCAGACCGGCGACTGGGCGGGCGCGGAGACGAAGATCCGCGACATCCTGAAGACTACCCCGAGGAACGTCACCTGCTGGAACATCCTGGCGCTTTCGCGGCTGCGCCAGGGGGACGCCGACGGAGCGCGCGACGCCTATTACCGCTCGCTCGCGATCTCTCCGGACCAGGCGCGCGTCCACTCGATGCTCGGCACCATCGCCATGCTCGAAGGCAACGTCGACGGTGCGGAGAAGGAGTTCAAGATCGCGCTCGAACAGTCGCCCGGATTCGTCGAGGCGCTGTCGAACCTCGGCATGCTCGCCGCCCTCCGCGGCGACCGCGCCAAGGCGAAAGAGCTGAACGAAAAAGCGCTCGCGCTCGATCCGAGCTTTCCCCGCGCCGCGCGCCGGCTGGCCGACCTGGCCTACGAGCAGGGGGAGTGGGGGCGCGCGCTCGCCAATTACCGCCGGGTGATCAAAGCGGCGCCGTCCGACTTCGCGGCGCTGGTCCAGGCCGGCAACTCCGCCCGGCGTCTCAACCGCCCCGGCGAGGCGTTGACCTTCTTCCGCAAGGCCGGCCGCCTGCGTCCCGACAGCTGGGTTCCGGGCTACAACATGGCCTGTCTCCACGCGACCCGGGGCGAAGCCCCCGCGGCGCTCGCCGAGCTGGAAAAGCTGGTCGCCCCGGGTGGACCGAGCTTCCATCGACCCGATCTCCTGGCGCGCGACCCCGACCTCGCGGCGGTCCGGTCGCTGCCGGGCTACCCGGCGCTCCAGAAGAAGGTCGAGCTCGCCGCGCGCGAGCTGGCCGCGGGGCGCGCCACCGAAAGCGACGCCTCGGCCGAGCTCACCTCGTCCGTGCCGTAGCAGGCTGCCGAAAAACTCTTTCGTCGCAGGAGATTCCCTGAGGGAGCCCCTCGTAACTCGCTTCGCTCGGACAGACTCGGGGTCGTCCTCGGGAACTCCGCGACGTGGGGAGAGTTTTTCGACAGCCTGCTCCTTCGTGGCGCTCCGTGCCGTCCGTCCCATGGCGGCCGAGGAGCGCGCTCGCCTGTGCTAGCTTCCGGCGGCGATGTCTACCGCCTCGGAACGCCCCGCCATTCACTGCCGCGGCCTGGTCAAGCGCTATGCCGACGTGACCGCGGTCGACGGGCTCGACCTCGCGGTCCAGCCGGGCGAATGCTTCGGCTTGCTCGGGCCGAACGGCGCGGGCAAGACGACCACGATCGAGATCCTCGAAGGGCTCACCGAGCCGGACGCGGGGGAGGTCGAGGTGCTCGGGCTGCGCTGGAAGGAGTCCGAGCGCGAGCTGCGCGAGCGGCTCGGCATCTCTCTGCAGGAAACGCAGCTCAACGAGAAGCTCACCGTGGGCGAGACCGTCCGCCTGTTCGCCTCGTTCTACGCCGAGGCGCGCGACCCGGAGGCGGTTCTTTCCGAGCTGTCGCTCACCGAGAAGCGGGACGCCCGGGTGGGCAAGCTCTCGGGCGGCCAGAAGCAGCGCCTAGCCGTCGCCTGCGCCCTCGTCGGCAGCCCGGCGATCCTGTTCCTCGACGAGCCGACGACGGGGCTCGACCCGCAGAGCCGCCGCGAGCTGTGGGACCAGATCTCGCGGTTCCGCGCGACCGGCGGGACGCTCCTCCTCACCACCCACTACATGGACGAGGCGGAGAAGCTGTGCGACCGGATCGCGATCGTGGACAAGGGCAAGGTCATCGCGCTCGGCACGCCGCGCGAGCTGATCTCGCGCCTCCCCTCGGCGTACGTGGTCGAGATCGACACCGAGCCGAACTGGAGCGCCGAGCGCTGGCGCGCCATCGCCGGCGTCGAGGAAGCGCGCCGCTTCGGCGAGGTCTGGTCGCTCGCGGTCACCTCGCTCACCGAGGCCGTCCCCGAGCTGCTCGCCGCGGTCGACCGGGAGGGGGCGAAGCTCCTTCACCTGTCGACCCACCGCGCGACCCTCGAGGACCTGTTCGTCGCGCTGACCGGGAGGGCGCTCCGCGATGAGTGACCGATCGACCGCGAAACGGCGCCTCGGATCGCTCGTCGAGCTCACCACCTGCCGGGCGAAAGAGTTCCTGCGCGAGCCCGAGGCGGTGTTCTGGGTGTTCGTCTTCCCGATCCTCCTCGCCGTGGCCCTCGGGCTCGCCTTCCGGGAAAAAGGGCCGGACAAGATCCCCGTCGGCGTGGTCGCCGGTCCGGGCGCGGACGCGGCGGCCTCGGCTCTCGGCCGCTCGCCGCAACTCACGGCGCGGACCTATCCGGAGACCGAAGGGCGCGAGGCGCTGCGCACCGGCAAGATCTCGCTCCTGGTGATTCCCGGCTCGGGCGCCGGGCACCCGCCTCGGCTCGCGCTGGACGAGACCCGTCCGGACGCCCGCACCGCGCGACTGGAAGCGGAGGACGCGCTCCAGCGGGCGGCCGGCCGGCGCGATCCGCTCGCGGTCGGAACCGAAAAGGTCACCGAGCCGGGGGCGCGCTACATCGACTTCCTGATCCCCGGTCTCCTCGGGCTGAACCTGATGGGTACGGGGATCTGGAGCATCGCCTTCTCCGTCGCCGTGGCGCGCAGCCGACGCGTCTTGAAGCGCCTGATCGCGACGCCGATGCGCAAGGCCGATTACCTGCTCGCCCAGATCCTCGGGCGGATGATCTTCCTCGTCCCGGAGATCCTGATCCTCGTCGGCTTCGGCTGGATCGCCTTCGGCGTTGCCGTCCGCGGCTCGATCCTGTTGCTGCTCGCGACCTCGCTTCTGGGCGCGATGTCGTTCTGCGGTCTCGGCCTCCTGGTCGCCGCCCGGGTCAAAACGATCGAAGGGGCGAGCGGCCTCGCGAACCTGATCCTCCTGCCGATGTGGCTGCTTTCGGGAACTTTCTTCTCCTCCGAGCGCTTCCCCGACGCGATCCAGCCGGTGGTCAACGCCCTGCCGCTCACGGCGCTCAACCAGGCGCTCCGCATCATCATCAACGAAGGCCACGGCCTCGCCGTGATCTGGCCCCGGCTCGCTATCGTCGCCACCTGGGGCGTCTTGAGCTTCGTCGTCGCGCTCAAGATCTTCAAGTGGAAGTAGGGCCGGAGATCACGCCTTCGCGACAGCGCGCGGATGGGCATGCTGCTACCCCGTGAGTCTAAGGGAAACGAGGATCTCGGAAGTGCGAGAGGACTCGAAAGGCATTCCGAATGATCGCCCCCAGGCCTTGCCATGCAGATGCTCGTCCTCTATCGTCTGCATGGAGATAGAAGCCATGAGGACCACGCTCAACCTCGACGATGAGGCTCTCGCCAAAGCTTTGGAAGCGGCCCCAGGGAGAACCAGGACCGACGTAATCAACGAAGCCTTGCGTGAATTTGCCCGTCGTCGACGCCTTCAAGAGCTTCTGGAGTTCGAGGGCAAGATGCATTGGGAGGGAAACCTGGATGAGCTGCGCGGCCGGGGCCGCGCGGCGTGAAGGTCTTGGTCGATACCTCCGTTTGGGTCGACTTCTTGAACGGCTATGCGTCGGCCGAGCGACATGCGTTGGCAAGTTTGGTCGCCAGCGACCATGAGATCTGCACCTGCGGAGTTGTCGTGGCGGAGGTCTTCCAAGGTCTGCGGAGGGAGGAGGGTCTTTCCCGGCTTCAATTGAGATTCCGCGATCTGACCTATCTCGAGCCGGTGGGGATTGATTTCTATCTCAGGGCCGCGGACCTTTACCGTGCTTTGCGTCAGGTCGGCAAGACGATTCGCTCGACGATCGACTGCCTGATCGCGGTTCTGGCTGACGAGCACGGCTGCGCCTTGCTCGCCCGAGATGGCGACATGGACCTCCTCTTGACGAGCGGACTCCTCAACGTGAGCCGCTGGCCGCCGACGGGAACCGCTTCGTAGGCGGAGCGCCCGGCCTTAACCCTCACTCATACCGCAGCGCCACCACCGGCTCCACGCGGGTCGCCCTTCGCGCGGGGATCCAGGTGGCGATCAGGGCGATCGCTAGGAGGAGGAGAGGCACTCCCACGAAGGTGATCGGATCGCGCGGGGTGACGCCGTAGAGCAGGCTCGCGAGCACCCGAGCGAGGAAGAAGGCGCCGAGCAGACCCGCGGCGATGCCGGAACCGACCACGGCGAGCCCTTCGAGGAGGAGCTGGCGGAGGATCTCCGAGGATCCCGCGCCGAGCGCCATGCGCAGGCCGATCTCGCGGGTCCGTTGGGCGACGGAGTAGGAAAGGACGCCGTAGACCCCCACCGCGGATAGGACCAGCGCGAGCGTCGCGAGCAACGACAGGAGGAAAGCGTTGGCGCGTGGCTCGGCGACCGATTCCGAGACCAGGGCGTCGAGCGTCTTGACGTCGGCCACCGGGAGCGACGGGTCGACCTCGCCGACGGCGCGGGCGATCGCCGCGGCGAGGCCCGTTGGGGCGGCCGCCGTGCGGACCACGAGGCCGGCTTCCGAGATCGGAGATTGGAGCAGCGGCAGATACGCCTGATTGCCCGAGTCCACGTCGAGTCCCAGGTGGCGGACGTCTCCGACGACCCCGACGATGCGAATCCACTGCGAGTCCTTGCTCACCGGCACGTCGAAGGTGATGCGCGCGCCGAGCGGGTTCTTGCCTTGGAGGACGGTCTCGGCGAGCGTCCGATTGATCACCGCGACCGCCTCGCCACCCTGGACGTCGTGGCCGTCGAAGCTTCGACCGCGAATCAGCGGAATGCCGAGCGCTCCGAAGTAGTCGGGGGTGACGAACGCCATGTTCGCCCGCGGTAGGTCGCTGACCTCCGCCGGCCGTCCCTCGGCCTGAAACGCCAGCCGGTATTGGCTGCCCGAGAGGGGGAGCGGAAAACCGGCCGCGGCCTTCTGGACTCCCGGAATCGCGGCGAGCCGGGGCAGGAGGTCGCGGTAGAACGCGACCTGTTTGGCTTCGTCCGTGTAAGCCGGCTCGGGGAGCGCGACCTGGACCGAGAGCGCATGTTCGGAACGGAACCCCGGCTCGACCCGCTCGAGCTCGCGCAGGCTGCGGATCAGCAGCCCCGCCGAGACCAGGAGGACGATCGCGAGCGCCACCTCGGCGAAGACGAGCGACGTCCGGGTGCGCCGGCCGCGCCGGTCGCCCGCGCCCTTCGAGCCGTCGCGCAGCGTCGTCTGGATCTCCGGGCTCGACGCGTGGAGGGCGGGGAGCAATCCGAACAGGAGGCCGGTGCCTACCGACAGGGCGAGCGAAAAGCCGAGGACCAGGCCGTCGACGCCGATCTCCTCGGCCCGCGGAATCCGGTCGCCGAACAGTGCGAGGAGCAGCGGCGTGCCGACTCTCGCGAGCAGCGCGCCGAGCCCGCCGCCGACGACCGAGAGGAGGGTGCTCTCGGTCAGGAACTGCCGCACCAGGCGGCCTCGACCGGCGCCGAGCGCGGTGCGGACGGCCACCTCGCGCTCGCGGGCCGCGAGGCGCGACAGCAGCAGGTTCGCCACGTTCGCGCAGGCGATCAGGAGAACCAGGCCGACCGCGCCGAGCAACACCAACAGCGCCGGCCGGACGTTCTCGACCATCGTCTCCTTGAGCGGCGACAGACGCACCCCCCACTGGGTGTTGGTGTCCGGATAGGCGATCGCCAGACGGTCGGCGATGCCGGTCATCTCGGCCTGCGCCTGTTCGATAGAGACGCCTGGACGGAGGCGCCCGATCACCCGCAGGTAGTGACCCCCGCGCTGTCCTTCTTTCACTTCGAGGCGAAGCGGCAGCCAGAGCTCCGCCCCTTTCGGCAGGTCGAGGTCGGAGGGGAACACGCCGACGATCTGCGTCGACTCGCCGTTCAACGTCAGGCGTCGGCCGACGATGCGCGGATCGCCTCCGAAGCGACGCTTCCAAAGCTTGGCGGAGATCACGGCGACTTTCGGCCCGCCGATCGCGTCCTCGGCCGGGAGGAGAGGCCGGCCGAGCAGGGGTTTCCCGCCGAGGAGCGGGAAGAAATCGCCCGCGACCCGTCCGGCGTACAACCGCTCCGGTTCGCCTTCGCCGGTCAGGTTGACGTACGAGGTGTCCATCGCCGCCATGTGCGAGAACGAGCGGTTCTGGGCGCGCCAGTCGGCGTAGTCCGGCGGCGAGGTCGCCCCGGCGCGGATGCCCTGCGGTCCCACGTCGCGCATTCGGATCACCCGATCCGGCTCAGGAAACGGCAGCGGCTTCAGGAGAACCCCGCGGACGACGGAAAAGATCGCCGTGTTGGCGCCGATCCCGAGCGCCAGGGTGGAAACCGCGATCACCGTCAGGCTCGGATGCTTCCACAAGCTCCGCCAGGCGAAACGCAGATCGGTGCCAAAGCTTTCCATGGCCGATTCCTCCGAAGGTGGCGGCCGCCCGTCGGCGCGCGCGGGGAGAGTTTCGTAAGGGGCACACGGATCCCTTCGGATCGGTCCGCCGCCCCTCGGCGCCTCGAGAGGCGCAGCCGAGGGCGGCGGGCTAGGCGAAAGGAACCAACCTTCAAGAACGCAGGAGGGACGGGAAGGTTGCAGCGCTCGGCCGGTGGAGCCCTGATCCGCGGGCTCCACCGGTCGAAGTTGTGTTCCGTCGGGCGGCGGCTAGGCCGCGCGCTCTATCGCGCCGGGCGGCGGCGAAGGCGCCGGGCCGCCAACAGCCCGAGGCTGGTCGCGAGCGCGGCGAGGCCGAAATCGCCGAGGGTCGGAATGACCGTCGCGAGGACGTTCGAGTCGGCGGCCGAGTTGTTCCCCGGGGTCGGATCGGGGATGGTCTGCGGGGAGGCGACGCTCGCCGTGTTGACCAACGGCTCGGGCGTCCCCAGGGCGATCGAGCAGATCGCGGAATAGGTGACGTTGGCGCCCGCCGGCAGGTTCACCCCGTCGTTGATATTGCCCGCACCGGCCGGCGAGCAGGTACCGCCGCCGCTGCCGGCGCAGGTCCAATTGCAGGTGAGCCCGGCTGGAAAGTTGTCCACCACCGTCGCGCCCGGCGCGTCGGAGGGGCCGGCGTTCGACGCCACGATCGTGTAGGTCGTGTTGCCGCCGGGGGTGAAGGTCGACGTGCCGTCGGACTTGGTGATCGTCAAGTCGGCGATCGGGTCGAGGCCGTTGACGTCGGTCGAGGAATTGTTCACCCCGACCGGGTCGTCGATGCCCGCCGGCTGAGTGATCGTCGCGGTGTTGAAAAACGACAGGGTCGCGTTCGAGGCGATGTCGCAGGTCACCGTCACGACCACCTGGCCGCCGACCGGAAGATCCACGTTCTGGTTCGCGCTCGGCTCGCCTCCCGCGGGCACCGAGCAGACGCCGCCGAGCTGCCCGACGCAGGTCCAGGTGCAGTTCTGGAGCGGGTCGGTGAACAGGTCGCCGAACCCGGCGCCCGTGACGCCGGCCGGTCCGGCGTTGCTCGCGACGATCGTGTAGGTCACCGTGCCGCCGGGCGTCGAGGTGAGCGCCCCGTCGGTCTTGGTGATCGAAAGGTCGGCGCTCGGAAGTCCGCCTCGGGCGGACGAGGATCCGAGGGCGAACAGCGCGGCGACTACGGCCAGCGGCTTCAGCATCTTCGGCATCGGCGGGCTCCTGGAGAGGTCACGATCCTTCTTCGTTAAAATTCGATTCGGGTGCGCGAACGAGCGCACGGCCATCGAGATCGGGGAAACCAACATGCGACGGGCCTCTGCGTGGAGTTTAGCCTGCGAGGACGGTTCTCGCCTGTTTGTACGCGAGGTCCTTTTCGGCGGGCAGAAAGCGCTCGGGCGGCCCGCTCGCCGTTTCGTAACCCGAGGTTGTCCGAACCAATACCACGGAGATGAGCGCCAAAGGCGCCTTACGGCAACTCTCGCTATTCTGAGCTCTCGCAGGCGCCGCCCGATTTGGGCTCTCGCAGGGCGCTGACGGAGAAGTGCATGCCCGAAAAGCCGGTCGTAGTCGTAGGGATCGACGTGGGCGGCACGAAGAAAGGATTCCATGCCGTTGCTCTCGCGGATGGAAAGGTTCAGGATCGAACGGAGTCGAAGGACGCCGCCGAGATCGCTGCATGGTGCGTCGGTCTTGACGCTCGTTGCATCGGGGTCGATGCTCCCTGCTCCTGGCGAATCGGAGAGGAAAAGCGCAAAGCGGAGCGGGACCTGATCCGGGCAAAGATCCAGTGTTTCTACACGCCGCCCTTCGAGCGATCGGATCACGGTTTCTATGGCTGGATGCGAAACGGGGAGGAGCTCTTCCGGTGCCTCCGAAGGTCGCATCCTCTCTACGGCATCGATTCGGAACGTGACGGCCGGTGGTGTTTCGAGACGTTCCCTCAAGCCGTCGGCTGCGCGCTCGCGGGACACGTGGTCTCCGCGAAGGAGAAGAAGACGATCCGCCCCGAGCTTCTACGCCAGGCGGGGGTGGACTTCGGCGAATCGGTGGGCATCGACTTCATCGACGCCGCGCTGTGCGCACTGACGGCCCACCGTTTCGCGCGAAATGAGGTCGAAGTACTCGGCGAGGCGCAGACCGGATTCATCGTCGTTCCCAGAATGGCGGGATCCACCTTGTTTGCTCGCTCGGCGTAAGGCGCCTCCGCACGGGATCTGTGGCCTTCGCGAGCGGCGGAAGCTCCGCCTCAAGACGGGGAGGGGATTGCCTCGGTCCACCCGGCCATTGAACCGCCCGGTCGGCGGGGGTATCTTCGGTGAAACGGTTGTAGGCGGGACGCCGGTTCGTTTCGAGGGAGAGGGAGGCCGATCATGGGCATGGAAATCCAGAAGAGCTTCACGCTTCGCGCCGCGGCTCCCGTGGTCTGGAGCTTCTTGGTCGATCCGTACAAGGTCGCGAGCTGCCTGCCGGGGGCCGCGATCACGGAGAAGGTGAGCGACCAGGAGTACAAGGGGACGATGACCGTCAAGGTCGGGCCCGTCACCGCGAGCTATCGGGGCAAGCTCCGCTTCGAGCGATTGGACGAGGCGGCGGGCGAGGCCGAGCTTTCGGGCTCGGGCCAGGAGACGAAGGGTAAGGGGGGCGCCGACATGCGGATGAAGAGCCGCGTCGTGGCCCGCTCGGCGGAAGAGACGGAGGTAACCGTGGTCTCCGACGTCAACGTCTTCGGCATCCTCGCGCAATTCGGCCGCGGCATGATCCAGGATGTCTCAGACCAGATGTTCCAGAAGTTCTCCGACGCGATGCGGCAACAGTTGGAAGTGCCCGCCGCGCCCTCTTCCGAAGGGCAAGAGCCAATTTCGGAGGAGAAGGCGGAAGAGCTAGCGGAGGAGCATCCAGTGGCGGCCCACGCGGTGACCGAGGTGATCGCCGGAGTGGAGGCAATCATCGCTGGAGCCGCGCCCGCCGCCCCTTATCAGGCGCCCGACGTGCTGGACGTCGGAGCGATCGGTGCCGCCGCGGCCGGCCGGGCGGTGGGACGGATGATCGGGCGCCCCGTGTTCTGGATCGTCGTGGTCGCGCTTCTCGCGGCGCTCTACTTCCTCGTCTTCTGAGTCGGCTCGTCGCCCGGGAAAGAATCAGGTCGGCGGGCCACGGGAGATTCGGAACCGGGGCCACCTACTTTAAGGCGAGCCCCGGTCGAGCTTGAATGCTACGTATGAAAAACCTCCGAGGCTCGATGGATCAGCCTCGGAGGCAGAGAAAACCTTACCGTTAAGCCATCACCTCGACCGAACCGGTCGATGGATACCACTCCTCGGCGTTCGAGGCGACACCGGAACAGTGGAGCGTCTCGAAATTCAGGGTCACGGTGAGCGTGTACCCGGACTCCGAGAGAAACGACACCAGATGAACGTCCGGCGCGACCTCGAAGGAAGCATAGGGAATACCGGAGTTTTCCGCGTCCAGCGCACTCGACGGACCGTCTCCAGCCAAGGCGCCGACGAAGCGACGGTTCAACGTCCCATCGGTGAGAAACTCGTGCTCATAAGTCCTCCCGGCCGTGGGGCCGTCTTCGAAGGTCCAGCGGATCGTACGACCCGCCAGCGATCTTTTGATAAAGACCATCTTTCCTTTCATCTCCCAGGTCATTGTGAGATATGCCTCACGCCCCTTGGTAAGTGCAGGGGGTGTGCCAGCGCCAATAGAGACACATGGAATCAGAGATTTACAGCGATTTACAGGCACCCGTGGCGAGCGGAAAAATCTGCCTTCGATAGAAAATCGTTCCTGGTTCGGAATCATTTGCCCCCATTGGAGCGCTGGCCCCATTTTCCTGCGATCTCCGCCTTCCCGAACGTGAGCCCGAAGGGACGTCGGCTCCTGCGAGCCGTGGCCATGGCGGCCGTTCTCGCGGGCTCGGAGGCTCTGTCATGAATGGAAGATTTCCAGGTGGCGATCGTGTGTTCGTTGGGATCTCTGGTCTCACCGTGGCCCTGGCTTGGGCGTTCGTGCCGGTGCTCGCGGGAGCGCAAATCGCGCCCGATCCGAACCGGGGCGGCTTGTCGGCGCTCGCGGTTTCGAGCGATCGGCTGGAGGTGAGCCCGCGGGTCGAAGAGCTCGAATCGTCGCGCTCGCGTCTCGCGCCGGAGATCGGTGCGGCGTGGAGCGCGTTCAAGTTGGATCACGGGGAATGGGTGGCCTACGTCGATGCGCGGAGCGGACGGATCGAATCGGCGGAGGGAGCGGGAATCCCCTGGATTCCAGGGTACGGCAACCGGCTTGAAGCGAGCGCCATGGGCACGGTCGACCTTGCACGGATGGAGAAAATCGCTCGCGAATTCGTGGCGAAAGAAGGGCTTCTCCTTGGGATCGACGAACGGGATCTGGTGCTTTCCGAGCAGCGTTCGGGACCGGCTTCTGATTCGCTCTGGTACGTCGACTTCGGCGTGGCGCGGGCGGGGATTCCAATCGAAGGGGCGCGCGTCTTCTTCCGCGTGAGCCATGGCAATCTGATTCAACTCGGGCTCGAAAACGTGCCCCCGCGCGGGGTGGCGCTTCCTTCGGTCAAGGTCACCGCGGACGACGCGCGGCGGAGCGTGGCGGGTTTCGTCGGCGGCTTGGAGAAGGGGCGAGACGTCATCCTCGATCCGGGCTCGCTGCATCTCGTCCCTACCGCGGCGCGAGACGATCGGTTCGCCGAAGGGTTTGCCTTCGGCAAGGGGTACGAGCTGGCCTTCGTCTGGGACGTCGTCTTCCGGCGCTCCGGCGAGCCAGGCACGTTCCGCGCTCGGGTCGACGCGACGAACGGCCAGTTTCTCGAGCTGCAGGACGAGAACCGTTACGCGCTCGCCTCGGGCGGCGTGGTGTTGAACGCGCCCTCCTCGCCCGATCTGGTGAAGGCGCTGCCGTGGGCCGATCTCTCGAACCTCTCCTTCACCAACGGAAACGGGCGGTTCACCTTCGGCGGTACCCCGCTTACGACCACGCTCAACGGACAGTTCGTTCGTATCGTTGATTCGTGCGGAGCGATCGCGGCGAACACGGGCGGACCGTCGGGCAACCTGCAACTCGGTAGCTCGTCTTCAGGAACCGACTGCTCGACGCCGGGAGTGGGCGGGGCCGGCAACACCCGCTCCTCGCGCACGACCTTCTTCTGGGTGAACCGGGCCAAAGAGGTCGCGAGATCCTGGCTGCCGGCGAACAACTGGCTGTTCCAAAAGCTGCGCACGAACGTGAACCTGAACCAGACCTGCAACGCCTATTGGGACGGTTCGACGTTGAACTTCTTCAAGTCGGGTGGGGGCTGCGGCAACTCCGGCGAGTTGCCCGGGGTTGCGATCCACGAGCTCGGACATGGCCTGGACTACAACGATGGCAACGGCCCGGCCGGAGACAAAGGGAGCGGCGAGTCGAACGGCGACCTCTTCGCCGCGCTGATGCTCCACAACTCGTGTATCGGCGACGGCTTTCGGCCGACGCTCTGCTCCGGATCCGGCGATCCGTGCACCGTATGCACGGGCGTGCGCGACATCGATTGGGCTCGACGTGCCTCGAACGCGCCGCACACGGTCGGCAATTACGTCCAGCCCAACTGCTCAACGTCCTCGAACTATCGGGGGCCCTGCGGCCGGGAGGGGCACTGCGAATCGATCGTTCCCTCCGAGGCGGTGTGGGATTTCGTCAAGCGCGACCTGCCGAATCAGGGCCTCAGCTCGGCGGCGGCCTGGAACCTGATGGAGCGCCTGTGGTTCACGAGCCGCGCGACGGCCGGATCGAGCTATACCTGCAACGCCTCCGGCACGACCTGGACGTCGAGCGGCTGCAACGCCGGATCACTCTGGAAAGCGCTGCGGGCGGCGGACGACGATGACGGCAACCTCGCGAACGGCACACCGCACGGCGCTGCGCTGTTCATTGCGTTCAACCGCCACGGAATGGCCTGTATCACCGACCCGGGGACCGCGGTGACGTTCGCCGCTTGCACACCGCCGCCCACCCCAACCATCGCGACGTCGCCCGACGACGAGAAGGTGAAGCTCACCGTCACGGGATTTGCGCCGGGCGTCTACGACGTCTATCGCAACGACGTCGGTTGCGACTCGGCGTTCACCCGGATCTCGGTGAACCACTCGGTCACCGGCACCCAGGATGCGACGGTCGTCAACGGCCAGACTTACTTCTACCAGGTGGTCGCCCACGCCTCGGGTAACGTGGCGTGCTCGAGCCAGCCGTCGGCCTGCAAGATGGTCGTTCCGAACGTACCGCAGCTGCCGCTCTGCAACCCGCCCGACGTTCCGACGGGCCTGGTCGCCACACCGGTCTCCCCGACGCGGATCGACCTGTCTTGGAATCCCGCGGCCGGCGCGGTCCGTTACCGGGTGTTCATCTCCTTTTCGCCCGGCGGACCGTTTACCGACTACGGCACGACGACCGGAACCACGTTCGTCAACGGTGGAACGATCTGCAATACGCCGCACTACTACTTCGTGCGGGCGGAAAAGGAACCTACCTGCGTTTCGGCCAACTCGGCGACGGTCTCCGCCACGACGCCGCCTTGTCCGCCCTGCCACAAGGCGGTGCTCTATTCGAACGATTTCGAGAGCGATACCGGCCTCGCGGGTTGGGCGGCCGGTTCCCTCTTGCCGGGCGGCGGGGCGAAGGACTGGCGCGGCGTGAAGACGTGCGCGGCGGCCTCCGGCACGGGCGTCTTCCGCTTCGGCGGTCCGGACTGCACGGACGGTTACGGACCCGATCAGTTCTCCTTCGCGCAGCCGGGTGGCGCCTTGGGGATCGCGATCCCGTACGGTTCCGAGGCTCCCCGCCTCACCTTCTCGCATCGGCGGGCCTTCGAAAGCGGCCGTGACGGCGCCCTCCTCGCGGTCTCGGTCGATGGCGGGCCCTATGAGCCGCTGCCGGCCGGCGCGATTCTCACCGGCGGGTACGACGGAGCGATCTCTTCTCAGTGCGCTCCGGCGGGAAGCGCGGACCTGCCAGTTTGGACCGGCACCTCGGAGTTCGTCTCGACGTCGGTCGACCTGTCGAGCGTCTGCGGCGTCCGCGGCTGCGGCGGCCATAGCCTGGGTCTCGCGTTCTCCGCCGTCGCCGATTGCGACGGAAGCGACGACGGCTGGTTCCTCGACGACGTCGTGGTCTCGGCCTGCGTGCCGTAAGAACGGAGAGTTCGAAGCCGTTTCGAAAGGCGGCCTTCGGGCCGCCTTTCGGTTCTTGCCGGCGGGACCTACACCTCGAAGAGATACCCCTCGGTCGCGCCGCGTGCCGAGTTGATCACCCCGTCGCCGCTGCCTTGCGGCGACATGCGGAGGAAGCCGCCGGCGAACTCGCCGCCGATCAGGAACGTACCCCAGATCACCGAATGGGGCGCCGCGCCATGGTCTCCGTGCTGGAAAAGATAGGGCAGCGACTCGACCCGCTCCTGGGCCATCCAGCCTCCCGCGGCGAACGCCTCTTCGAGGCCGTGCTCCCAAACGTCTTTCGGGGTGGCGGATCCTACCAGGACGTCCTTGCCCTCGTAGCTCCACCCTTTCTTGATCACGAAGCGCTCGCGGCCGACCCGGAGCAGGCGGTGGAGGTCTTCGCGCTCTCCCCGATACTCGACCGGGCCGGCGACGAGGTCGCGCCCCCACGGGACATAGCTCTCGATCAGCCGTCGTTCGCGGTCGTCGAACCGACCGCTCGCGGCATGCTGGGACAGCAGGGCGAGGCTCCGCTTGTCGGTGCCGAATCGTTGACGCGGCCCGTTGTAGACATGCAGCCGGCCGTTCTTCGCCGCGACGAAAGCGTCGAGCGGAACGCCGGCGGATCCGTATTCGTAGAGCGCGTGGACCCGCTTGCCGTTTCGGAGGTAGAGCTTTTCGCGCCGCGTCTCGAAGCTGTCGGGGAACGCGCCGATGTGGATCGATCCGCGGAGCTCGGGATCGATCGCCGCGAGCGCTTCGTTGAAAATCGAGCGCATCAGCTGGACCCAGTCGGGGCTCGTCTCGACGATCTCGGAGGCCGCCACGAGGAAGACAACGTTGACCTCCCCGTTGGTCGCCAGCTCGAAGTCGAGGGCGTTCCGGATCAGCGTCGTAAACAGGCAGAACGAGGGATCGCGGTAGCGCGGATCGATCCCTTCGGAGGCGAAGAATTCCGCCAGGGCGGGTTGGTTCCGGTAGTACGGCTGCCAGATCCGGAGCGACCAGCCGCCGAGCCGTGCCGAAAGGTTCACCTCGAGGAACTGGATCCCGCGCTCGGAGATGATGAGGTCGCTGCGCGACACCATGGCGGGCATCGGCAGCCCCGGCTCGAGCACGACCGCCATCCGTTCGGGCCGCTCTTGGAAGAACCGTGCGATCCGTTCGACGTCGCCGTCGAAGATCCGCGTCGGAACTTCTTGGACGAGCTCGGTGATGCCCGCCAGGGCGGTTTCGATCTCGGCGATCCGCTCAGCCCCGACCAGCGCGGGCCACGGCTGCATGGGGTAGAGCTGTTCCCAGGTCCAGGCGGCGAACAGGTCGGGCCGTTCCCGGGGGGACGCGACGCCCCGCAACAGGTCCGGGAAGCGATCGAGCGACTCGACGAGCCGCAGCGACGCGGGCGACAGGCCGGCATGGGCGGCGCGGATTCGTGGATCGAGGACGGGGTGGTACAAGGGCGGCCCTCCACGGGGAAGCGAACGGCGATCTTCGCTCAAGGAGGTAAGTGTCGGAAGCGGGGCAAAGCGGCCGCACTCTCAGGCGAGAGGGTGCCGCGAATCGGCGGCCGGAAATTCGCGGTCGCCCGTCGCCGAGACCTCCGGCCGAGGACCGTCGGAACGAGAGGAATCGGGCGAAAGCCATCTGATAGATTTCCGCCAAACCGAGGATGTCTCTGAGGAGGGTTGTTCCCCATGTCGAGAACCCCGCTGTTCCGCTATCTCGTCCGTGCCGCTCGGCTCGCGCGCGCGGCCCAGGCTTCCGGCGCCTCCTCGGCCGAGGTGGTCGAGCGTTGGCGCGAGAGCGTGCAGATCTCACGGCGTAGCTTCCTCGCCACGGCGGGCGCCGCGACGGTCGGCCTCGCGGCGGGGTGCGGCAAGATCTCGCAGCTGACCGGACGCGGCAAATCGGGGGACCGGCCGGTGCTGATCCTCGGCGGCGGCATCGCCGGGCTTACCTGCGCCTACCGGCTGCATCAGCAGAACATCCCCGTGCGGGTGATCGAAGGGCAGAAGCGGGTGGGAGGGCGGATGTTCTCGCTCACCGACTACTTCCCGGAAAAGCAGGTCTGCGAGCTCGGCGGGGAATTGGTCGACACGGGGCACGAGCACCTTCGGGGTCTTTGCGACGAGCTGGGGCTCACGCTCGACGATTTCGACTCCGAGGATCCGAAGCTCTCCCGCGACCTCTGGTTCTTCGACGGCGTGCGGAGGAAGGACGAGGAGGTGGTCGAGGCGTTCAAGCCGATCGCCGAGAAGATGGCGACGTCGTGGGAAGAGGTAACCGGCGATTCCTTCGACTACAAGAACCCGAACGGCGCGGAGCGGGTGGACAACCTGTCGATCGCCAAATGGCTGGACGAGGCGGAGTGCGACGGCTGGTTCCGCAAGCTGCTCGAGGTGGCCTACTTGACCGAATACGGCCGCGAGGTGTCGGAGCAGTCGGCCTGGAACATGCTCTACCTGATCGACTACGAGACGCCCGACCCGTTCCGCATCTTCGGCGACAGCGACGAGCGGTTCCACATCCGCGGCGGCAACGACCAGGTGCCGAAGCTGCTCGCCGGCAAGCTCGGTGAGCGGGTGGAGACGAACAGCCGGCTCGAATCGATCTCCCGCGCCTCGGACGGCTCGTACCGCTGCTCGGTGCGGCGCGACGCGACCTCGGAGACGATTTCCGCCGATCGGGTGGTGTGCACGCTCCCCTTCACGATGTTGCGCGAGGTGAAGATGGATGTCGAGCTGCCGGAAGTGAAGAAGAAGGCGATCGCCGAGCTCGGATACGGGACGAACGCCAAGCTGATGGTCGGATTCTCCGACCGGGTCTGGCAGACCAGCGCGGAGCCCTCGAACGGCAGCGTTCTCTCCGACTTGCCGTTCCAGCTCACGTGGGAATCGACCCGCCTGCAGCCGGGCAAGGGGGGCATCCTGGTCTGCTATACCGGCGGCGAGGCGGGGGTGGCGATCGGCGAGGGAACTCCCGCCGAACAGGCGGAGAAATTCGTGGCCGAGCTCGAGAAGGTCTTCCCGGGCGTCTCCGAACGGCGGACCGGCGAGACGCGGTTCCATTGGCCCACGTTCCCCTGGATGAAGGCGAGCTACGCCTGCTATCTGCCGGGGCAGTGGACGACGATCTGCGGCGCCGAGGGCGAGCGGGTCCAGAACCTCCATTTCTGCGGCGAGCACACCTCGGTCGATTTCCAGGGCTACATGGAAGGGGGCTGCGAGAGCGGCACCCGGGTCGCCGACGAGATCCTGGTGGACTTGGGCCTCAAGAAGCCGGAGCCCGAGGCCAAGCCGGAAGAGGAAGAAAAAAAGGCCGCGTAGCCCTCGTCCTGGGACGCCGCTCCCGGGACCGCCGAGCACCAGCTCGGCATCGAAGCGGAGAGCCCGTTGAGACCTGCCGAGCCGCCGCTCGGCGGGTCGAGACGGAGGCCTGGCTACCCGAAGCCTGCACCATGCTTTGCGCTGCAAAGCACTTGACGGCTCCGTCGCCGCGGATTAGATTCCGCCCGTGCCCGCCCTCCGTCCGGTCCCTTCCGAGCCGTCCGAGCCCGCTTCGCTCCACGTGCGGGCGATGGACAACCTTCGCTATATCCGCGAGACGATGGAGGGAGCGGCGCGCTTCACCGGAGTCTCCGGCTTCGGCGAGATGGCGGTCGGCGCGACGGCGCTCGGCGCGGCGTGGCTCGCGTCACGGGAGCCGGCGGCCTGGCTCTCGATCTGGCTCGGCGAATCGGTGCTCGCGTTCCTGGTCACGTTCGGCGCGATCGCTTGGAAGGCGCGCCGCGCCGGGTTGTCGCTGATCACCAAGCCGGGGCGGCGGTTCGCCTTCGCGCTCTTCCCGACGCTCGTCGCCGGAGCGCTGCTCACCTTCGTCCTGGTGCGCGAAGGACGGCTCGAGATCCTGCCCGGCCTATGGCTGTTGCTCTACGGCGCGGGGGTGGCGACGGGCGGGGCGTTTGCGGTGCGCACGGTGCCGGTAATGGGGCTTTCGTTCATGGCGCTTGGCGCGGCGGAGCTCTGGTTCGGTCCCGCCCCTTCGCGCGACCTGCTGCTCGCCGCGGGCTTCGGCGGTCTCCACCTGCTCTTCGGAGCGATCATCGCGAAGAGGCACGGAGGCTAGATGGCCCGGCGGGCGCTGGTTCGCGGGCCGGAGTCGATCGGCGGCCACGACGGCGGGGACGAGGGCGCCGAGAGGGAGAAGCGCTCGTCGCACAACGAGGCGCCCCCTCCGTCGACGCCCGGCTCGGCCCTCGACCTCGACCGGCTGATCCACGAGCGGATTCGCCTCGGCATTCTCTCGGCGCTCGCGGTCCACGACTCGCTCACCTTCAACGATCTCAAGCACCTGCTCCAGACGACCGACGGGAACTTGAGCGTCCACGCCCGGAAGCTCGAGGACGCCGGCTACATCGCCTGCGCGAAGCGCTTCGAGGGACGAGTTCCGAAGACCGAGTACCGCCTCGCGGTTCCGGGACGGCGCGCGCTCGAGCGGTACCTCGACCACATGGAAGCGTTGATCCACGCGACCCGTCACGCCTGATCCCCTTTTTTGCCAGGAGACTTTGCCGAATGAAGCGCTTTGCTGGAATGCCGATCGAGGGAAGCGAAACCGAGCCCGGACCGCTCCACGTGGCGATCATCATGGACGGTAACGGCCGTTGGGCGACCCGCCGCGGACGCTCACGGACGGCCGGACATCGGGCCGGAGCGACAGCGGTGCGCCGGACGGTCGAGGCGGCGCCGCGCTTGGGCGTCGGCACGCTCACGCTCTACGCCTTCTCCTCCGACAACTGGCAGCGTCCGCCGGTCGAGGTCTCGGCGTTGATGCGATTGTTCCACGCCTACCTCGCCAACGAGGCGGCCCGAGCCGCGGAAAACGGTGTGCGCATCGAAGTGATCGGCCGGCGCGACCGGCTGTCGCCGGAGCTGCTGCGCGCGATCTCCACCGCCGAGGAGAAGACCGCCGGCGCGACCGGCTGTCGCCGGAGCTGCTGCGCGCGATCTCCACCGCCGAGGAGAAGACCGCCTTGGGCGAGCGTCTGCGGCTGCGGATCGCGGTCGACTACTCGGCGCGCGACGCGATCCTGTTCGCCGCGGACCGGCTCCGCGCCCTGCCGGTCGTGGGCGCGGTCGACCGCGAGACGTTCTCCCGCCTGATGGCAGGGGCGATCCACGGCTCGTCCGCGCCGGACGTGGACCTCCTGATCCGCACCGGCGGCGAGCAGAGGCTGTCCGATTTCCTGCTCTGGGAGTGCGCCTACGCCGAGCTGGTGTTCACCGAGCGGATGTGGCCCGATTTCGGCGCGGAGGACCTTGGGACGGCGGTCGAGACGTTCCAGCGCCGGGAACGCCGCTACGGCAAGGTGTTGGAAATGCCCGCGCGTCCCGAGGTCCGGACCGGACGCCTGGCAATGGGAGGGTAGAAACCGCTGGGGTCGGAAAGACCGCAGAGAACGAAAAGGGCGGCCGTCTCTTGGCCGCCCTTTGTGTTCGTACGGCACTGGCGCCGCAGGCGCTACTCCTTCGAGTCGGCGACCGGGGCCTCGGCGGCGGCTTCGGCCTTCGGCACCTCGATCACCACGTTGGACGGCTTGACCTCCACCGGCTCCGCTTTCCCTTCTTCCGCCACGGCCTCGGGCTTCGGCGCCGGTTCGGGGGCGGGCGGCGCGTCGGCGACGCCGCGGGTCATCAGGTCGGCGACCGCGCGGTTGAAGCGGACGACGTCGGGGATCTCGGCGCTCTCGGCGAGCAGGCCGTAGCCGAGCAACATCTGGGCGTAATCCTCGATCCGCGGATCCTTTGGATCGGCGTGCCAGAGGCCGTGCAGGCGAGTGAGGATGGGGTGGCTCGGATTGAGCTCGACGATCCGGCGCTGCGCCGGGCCGCCCCCCTTGCCCTTCTGGAGCAACCGCTCGAGCTGCGGGCTGTAGTCGTGCTCGGCGCCGACCAGGCAAACCGGCGAAGCGGTCAGCCGGTTGGTCAGGCGGACCTGCTTGACGTGGGTGTCGAGCAGCTTCTGGAGATGGTCGAGGAACGGGCGAAGGTGCTCCTCCTTCTCCTTGAGCTCCGCCTCGATCTTCTTCTGCTCGTCCTCGTTGCCCAGCTTGACGGTGCCCTTCTCGACCGACTTGAGTTTCTTGCCCTGGACCTCGTGGAGCGACTGGACCAGCAACTCGTCGACCGTGTCGGTGAGGTACAGGACCTCGATGCCCTTCGCCTTGAACGCCTCGAGATGGGGTGAGTTCTCGACCACTTCACGCGACTCGCCGGTCAGGTAGAAGATCTCGGTCTGCCCCTCCTGCATGCGGGAGACGTAGTCGGCGAACGAGGTGAGCTTCTCCTTGTCGGCGGACGACTCGAAGACCAGCAGCTCGATCAGCTTCTCTTTGTTCTCATAGTCCGAGCTGGTCCCTTCCTTCAGGCAGCGGCCGAACTGCTTCCAGAACTTGAGGTACGTTTCCTCCTCGCCCTTCTTCATCTCCTCGAACGACTCGAGCAGCTTCTTGGTCAGCCACTTTTTCATCTGCGCGATGTGGCGGTCCTGCTGCAGCATTTCGCGCGAGACGTTGAGCTGCAGGTCGGGCGAGTCGACCACACCGCGGACGAAGCGGAGGTACTGCGGCAGCAGGTCCTCGCACTTCTCCATGATCTGGATGCGCTTGACGTAGAGCTGGAGGGCGGGCTTCGAGGCGACGTAGTAGAGGTCGTACGGCGCCTCCGACGGAATGAACAGGAGGGCCTGGTATTCGATCCGCCCCTCGGCCTTGAACGAGAGCACCTTGAGCGGCTCGTTCCAGTCGTGCGCGATGTGGCGGAAGAAATCCTTGTATTCGTCGGCGGTGACCTCCGACTGCGGCCGGGTCCAGATCGGCTTCATCGAGTTGAGGACCTTGTCCTCGACCCGGACCTGGACGTCCTCGCCCATCACCTTCTTGTCGAGGTCCTCGTCGTTCTCGGCCTTGAGGACGATCGGATAGGTGACGAAATCGGAGTAGCGGCGGACCACCCGCTGGATCGCCCAACGCTCGGCGAAGTCGTCGAGACCGTTCTCCTTGTCCTCGGGCTTTAGATAGAGGGTGATCGAGGTGCCGTGTCCGCTCCGCTCGGCCTCTTCGATCTGGTAGGTGCCATCGCCGGTCGACTCCCAGCGCCAGGCCTTGTCCTCGCCCGCGCGACGGGTGACCAGGACGACTTTGTCGGCGGCCATGAACGACGAGTAGAAGCCGACGCCGAACTGGCCGATCATCTCGGCGATCGCCTGCTTGGACTCCGCGCCCTCCATCCGTTCGACCATCTCGCGGGTGCCGGACTTGGCGATCGTGCCGATGTTGGCGATCACCTCGTCTCGGTTCATGCCGATGCCGTTGTCGGAAATGGTGAGGGTGCGCGGCTCCTTGTTCGTGTCGAGGCGGATCTCGAGCTTCTCCTCGCCCAGGAGCTCGGGGCGGGTGAGCGCTTCGAAGCGGAGCCGATCGAGCGCGTCGGAGGCATTCGAGATCAACTCGCGCAGGAAGATCTCTTTGTTCGAATACAGCGAATGGATCATCAGGTCGAGCAGCTTCTTGGTCTCGGCCTGGAACTGATGGGTCTCGACAGCGGCAGCCATACGGTCCTCCTCTACCTCCATCTGGATTGGGTTTCGATTGAGGCCGGCTCGAAGGTCACGGTCTCGGCTCGTGCGGCGGACGAAGGTACCGCTTGGCTCGAGATCGTTTCAAACGGCCGACCGGAGCCGCGGAGTCGCCGCGGTCCGGGCTTTTTCGCATTCTAACAGTGCCACGCGGGAGGAAAAACGGCACCTCGAAGAGGTGTAGTCTTCCTTTGTCGTGTTCCAGTCATCGCTGAGAACAGCTCCGCCGAACGGAGCCATTCCCGCGGCGCGAGAAGAGCCGGCCCGTCCGGCGGCGCCGACCGCGGGGTCCGCCGAACCCGAAACGGCGAATCGGCTCGGGCATGCCCTCGAGCGCCTGCCGGCGACCTCGGAGGCTGCCGATGTGGTGCAGCGCATGCCGAAGCCGGTCCGCAAGCGGAGACGGATGCGGACCCGCCCCGCAAGCCCCGAGGCCGAGCCCGCCGCGGCTGCCGCGGCTGCCCCGCCTGCTGTCGCACCGGCTCCCGCGCCGACGGCCGCGGCGGACCTCACGGCGGGCGGAGACGACGACGACGTCCCGGATCTGATTCCGGCCGAACAGGCCGATGCCTTGAGGCTCGCGCTGGCGGCCCACCGGCCGAGGTCGGATGGTGGCGGTGGAGGAGGGGGGATGGGTTTTGGGGCGGACGTCGGGGCGACCGCGGCCCCCGGAGCGGCGACGGCCGCGGCCCCAGCGGAAGACGATGACGACGCTCCGGGCGGCGACGAGGCTCCCACCGCCGCGGCCGCGGCAGCTCCGCTCGCCGCGGCGGCCGTCCGCCGTCCGAACAAGCGAAAAGCTCCCCGTCCCGGTCGTCACCACCTGTCGGACAGCGATTCGGACCGCTCCGATCGGGACGATCCCGACGTCGTATTTCGAGCCTTGCGCCCGGAGGAAAACCCGTACGAGACGGGTCTGTTGCCTCCGGCCGGTCACGATCCGAACGTCACCGTGAGTCAGCACGTCGGAGCGGGCACCAGCGCGAAGGTCAAATCGGGTTTCGTTTCCACCAGCCGCAGCCGGTCGAGGACGGCCGCCTGGGCGAGCGAGAGCGGGCGCGGCGGGCGTCGGGTGGCCAAGGTGCGCATCCCGAAGCATCTCCGCGAGAGCGGCGCCGTCGTGGATTTGAACGATGAAGTGCAGCGGGGCTCTCATGGGCTCGGCGATACCGCGGCGAATTTCGCCAAGCGTTCGAAAGAGGTTCTGATCCGCGGGGGGGTGAGCAAGGAAGACATCCTCGACCTCTACGAGGCGAGCAGGGTGACCGTCGCCGAACGCAAGCGGTTGCAGGAGGCCCGGGATAGGGGAGAGGCTCCTGAAGTCGTTGCGCTGCCGCGCACCAGAAAACTGGCGAAGGACCAGTCGCCGCATCCGCGGGTCCTTCGTCGGCTCCCGAGGCCTCCCGCGGCGGCCGCGGCCGCAGCCGCCTCGGGGACTGCCGCCGCGGTGTCCCTCGCGGCAAGTGCCTCGGCGAGCAGTTCGACCGTCTCGGGCATGGCGGCGCCCCTCACCGCTCCGCCGCCCCCCTCTCTCGCGCACGCGCTCCTCGCCGCGGCGCCGTCGAGCTCGGTGGCGGCCTACACTGGCCGCGGCGGCCCGCCTCCTCCTCCCGCGTCCACTCTCCTCGCCGCGGCTTCGGGGAGCAGGCCCCCCGGCCTCGGGCCCGCCGTGCTGCCTGCTCCGCCCCCCGCGACGTCGCCGCCGAAGCCGGCGGCGCAGGACGAGATCGAGCCGGAGGGTTAGACCGTTTCTCGAGCGCCATGCGGCGCGGCGACCCGGTCCAGGCGCCGGGCGAGAGCGCGTTTCGGGCTAGGATTCGGACGCCATGTTTCGCTCCACGCGTCGGCCGCTGGCGATACCAGCCGCTGTCGAGCCCCTGTCGCGCCCGCGCCTGGCCGGCTCGGACCGACGATCGGCGAGTCTCGCGGCCCGAGAGACGAACGGGTTCGGACATCGGCTCGAGCGGCTCCCCTCGGTGCCGATCCAGCGGGCCGGCCCCGGCGAGGAGGAGGACGCGACTCCGGCCAAAAACAAAAAGCCGAGGCTCTCAGCTCCATCGGGCGCACCCGGCGTTTCCATCGCCCTTTCTCCATCACCCGCCTCACAGTCGGTGAGCCATGGCCTCTCGTCTCCACCGCCGCGCATCCCCCCTTCGTCTTCCAGCCAACCGTCCACGTTGCCGCCGGTGCCTTGGCCGCCCTATCCGGTGGGGCCGCCTGCTCTGCTGCCGCCTGATGTGGCGCGAACTCCCAGCTCTCTAGGGGTTTCGCCGAAGCGAAAGAGCCCCGAGCCAGGAAGCGACTCGCCTTCCCCGGCCTCGTCGTCTTCGTCCTCGACAGAGGGCGGTCCCGGCTCCTTGGTGCCCCTTTCGGCCGAAGAGGCGTACGCGGCGCTCGACGTCCGGAGCCGGATTCCGAACATCGGAAAGCGCGCGCTCGTCGCCACCGCAGAGCGACGGGCTTTCCTCAGCGGATACGGCGGGGCGACCGCGGAGCAGAGCTCGATCCTTCGAGAGGCGGGCCTCGAGCCGGCTGCCAATCGACCCCAAACCGACCGAGCTTGGCGGATCGGGCACGTTTTTCCCGAGGACGTGCCCTCGACGATCGGCGCCAAATGGCATGCGGATCCCGCCGGGCTCGTCGAATCGTCCGTGATCGGTGACAGCTTTCGGCAGTGCGACTCCTGCCAGGGGTTTGCCGTTCGAGAGGCGATCGGGAGCGGCGCGACGAAGACGGTTCTCGATCCCAACTTTCGCCGGACCTATCGACCGATCGGACCCAATGCCAAGGAGCAGGGACAAACGGGATTCGGCGCGGCCGGGTTCGGGCGAGCGCAGGTGACCAAGGAGGAGGTCCGGGGGAGATTGGGAAAGCCGCTCGTGCGACGGGAAGATGCGCTCGCATTTCCCGGCGGGGTGACTGTGGCCGAGCAGGAACACCGGCCGAACCAGACGATCTTCCGGTTCCCCAACACGGCTCGTCTTCGCTTACCGGCGGAAGCGTCGAGCGCGGAGGAGCCGAAGCTACTTCGCCGGCCGCCCCGCCAAAGCCTCAACTCGAAATCGGCCGAGGGCGAGATTCGGGGAGCGATCCGGCCGATCCGGTCAGGAGACGCTGGAGAAAGGAGGATCCATTTCGAGACCCCGGAGGGCTTACTGATCGTCACGACCGACGCCGAGCGGCCGGTAAGCCTGAAACTCCATCCAAGCGGCGAGTCGCGAGCGGAAGCGAGTGAGGTGAGCCTGAGCGGCGGTGTAGAGGGCCTCGTCGGGGGAGAAGCGAGAGTCAAGCCGCGCATCGGCCGGGAACTCAGGCTCTCGCGTCTAGGGGATCCGGGAGGTCGTGCCCACGTCGCACCCGTCTCAGAGGCGGCTCCGGCTGCGCCGGCCGATCCGACGCAACCGTTTCCGTCGCCGGCCGCGCAGGAAGGCGCCGGCTCGAGCTTCCTGGGATCTTCGGGTTTGACCGAGGAAGACGTCCTTCAGTATTTCGCCTTTGAAGATCGACAGAAAGGAGCGGAGGAGGAATTTTGAGCGCCGCTCCCGCCGATCTCGTACTCCAGGCCGAGGCGCCCGCCGTTTGGGCCGCGCTCTCTCCGCTCGGCCGGCGGCTCTATCAGCCCGCGAACTTCCTGCCCCAGCAGACCGCGGACGCCCGTGGGACCGTGTACAACGGAACGATCGGCCAGATTACGGACGGCCATGGCCACCCGCTGCCGCTCGAACCGATGGCGGCGGCGCTCTCCGGTCTGCCGGACGAGGCGCGGGACCGCTCGTTCCTGTATTCGCCGGTCGAGGGGATCGCTGAGGTTCGGGCGGCGTGGCGGGCGCGCCAGCGGCTGGTCATTCCTGAGGAGATCCTCTCCTCGCTGCCGATCGTGACCTCGGGTCGGACGCTCGCGCTTTCGTGCCTCGCGGAGATGTTTCTGGTGCCCGGGCGCGCGGCCTTCGTCGCGGCAGCCGAGCCGAGCGCTTTCGAAGAGCCGCTCGGGCTTCATACCGGAGCGAGGCTTGTGGAGGTCGCCCTCGAAGCGGAAGCCCTGGCTCGGGCGTTCTCGGGGCTTCCCGCGGGCGAGCCCGCGTTCCTGCTGATCTCGGGTTTGGACGTTCCGGATCGGACGGAGGTCCGAGGTGTGCTCGAACGGGAGCATCGGCCCCTGATCGTCGTCGAGGATGCGGGGGAGAGACTCTCCCCGCGTCCCTGGTTCTGGGATCTCGCGGGCCGGGCGGCGCACCTGGTGCCGTTACTGGTCGACGGTCCCGAGGACTCGCTTCCCGGCGCGGGGCTCGCGTTCCTCACCTTGCCCTACCCGCCCGTCGCGGCCATCGCCTCGGCGCTTGAATCGAAGATCAAGACGCTCCTGCGCGCGACCGTCGGTTCGCCGCCGTCGCTCGCGCAGATGTGGATCCAGGAGATGCTCGCCGTCTGAGGTTGGCGGCGATGGGCCGGCGCGGAAGGAAGGCTCAGGGCGCCGGCCGGACGACGACCGCCGTGGTCGACAGGGGCGGTAGCGTCCAGCGGAGAGTGTTTCCCTCGGCCGTGGCGAAGCTCGGCTTCGCTTCGCCGAAGAGCGGCTCGAAGGTCGAGTCGGTGGGGGCGAGACCCTTCGCGTCGAAAGTGATCTCACGAGGCGCGGTGCCTAGGTTCGAGGCGACGACGATCGTCTCGTCGGCCGTCCGCTTCGCGAAGGCAATGCCTGTCTTGTCGGCGAGGAGCGGCAGCCGTTCGCCGTGGATCAGCGCCGGATGGGCGCGTCGGGCGGTGAAGATTCGCGCGGTCTTTTCGACCAGGGCGGCGTCGAGCTTGGCCCACGGCATCGGGATGCGGCCGGCGTCGGTGAATCCGGGTTTCGGGGCGCCGTGGGCCAGCCCGGTTTCTGTGCCGTAGTAGATCACCACCGGTCCGGACAGGCTCGCCATGAAACCGAGCGCCGCGGTCAGACGCTCGGTCCGATCCGCCCAGGCCATGAACCGGGCGAGGTCGTGGTTGTCGAGGAAGCGGGCGAGCGCCACACCCGGACCGACGGTCTTCTCGGTGCTTTGCAGACTGGCTTCGAGGTCCTTGCCGGAGCCCCCGCGGGCGAACGCTGCGGTGAGAGCGGCTTGCATCGGAAAGTCGAGCAAGGCGTCGAACTGCGGCTTGCCGTCGACCGGCGCGGCGTAGGTCGCCATCTCACGGGCGTTGGCTTCCGGTCCCCCTTCGTCCTGCCAGCACTCGCCGAGCAGCAGGGCGCCGGGTTTGGCCGCCTTGACCTCCGCGTACAGCTCCGCCCAGAAGTCGTGCGGCACGCCGCGGACGTAGTCGAGCCGCAGGCCGTCGACCCCCTCGTCGCGCAGCCAGTGAAGCGCCACGTTCTTCAGGAACCGCCGCGTCGGCTCGTTCCCGAAGTCCCAATAGCGGTAGCCGCCGCCCCAGCTGTCCCAGAGCTTCTCGGCGTCCTGGCGCGCGGCGGTGGTCCGCGGCCGCAGGCCGTCGGGGTCGCCCGCGGGTTTCTCGTAGGTGCCGGCGGCGTGGTTCAGCGGGATGTCGAGGATCGTTCGAATGCCGCGCCGGGCCAGCTCGCTCCGCAGCTTCTGGAACAGGGCGAGCGACTCCTCGGGCTTGCCCGGATTGCCCACCGCGTCGCCGATCCGGTAGTAGTTCGTGACGTCGTAGCCGTGCGAGCTGCGAGCGGCGAACACCGGCGACAGCCAGATCGCGTTGACCCCCAGCTTCTCCAGATGGTCGAGGTGGTCGAGGATGCCCTGGAGGTCGCCACCGGCGTAGTTGGGATGTTTCCAACCCGAGATCTCGCCGTCGTTCGCCCGGTTGCTGTCGGCGAACATCTCGACCGTCACGTGGTAGACGATCCAATCGTCGAATGACGCGGGCGCTCCGACCGCTCCGACCGATTCAGCCGCTACGGTCGCGGAGACCGGCGCAGCCGCCTCCTGCCCGGCGACCTGCACCGCCCCCACTCCGAAGAGGGTTGCCCAAAGGGCGCCGTACCGAAGGGTTCGGCGAGCTTGGGCCCAGCGTGCTGATCGTGGAGATTTCCTGGAGAGGCGCCTGGAGAAGATCAAAGAGAAGGCTCGCTCGCGGGGGCGGTCAGCCCTTCGCGGGGTCGAAGGTTCCCCTTGGGGGCGCAGAAGAAGAGCTGCTGCTCGGTGCGGTCTCCGACAGCGCCGCGGGATCGGGCGCCGCGGTGCAGCCATCGGCGGAGGAATCGCCGCAAAGCCCGGGGAATTGCGGCGCCTTCGCCGCGGGAGCCTGGGTCGGTGCCGGCGTCGAGGCGGCGGCGATTCCGGCCTGGGCGCGCTCCACTTCGCGGCTCTCCGGTTTCAGCGGGCTGGCCTGCTCGGCTCCTTCGGCAATCGGGGTTTGCGCGGCCTCGTGGGCTGCTGCGGATTCTTCCGCCGCCAGGCACTCCTCGTCGTCCTCGGCACACCAGCTCTCGGCTTCCGACGTGATGGCTTCGGCGAACTCGCCCTCCTCGTCACCTTCCGTGGCCTCGTCAGCGGTCGGATCTTCCAGGGCGAGGACCGCGGAGGCGAGGCTCTCGGGAACCGCGGTCGTCTGATCGAGGAACTTCCAGGCCTTGCCGCGATCGAGGTCGAGCACCTGCACGGAGCCGATTTCCGCCTCGGTTTGGATCTCTTCGACGATGGGATCCAGCCGGGCGTAAGCGATGCGCCGCTCCTTGGGTGCCGCGGCCTTGAGCGCCGACCATTCGCCTTCGATCTCCGGCAACGTGGCGAGCGCTGCGAGGTAGGCGTCGAGATCGCTCGCCGCGAGCGCGGGCGCTTCGACCCGCGCGCGGAACCTCGCGAGACGGCGCGCCTCTTCGGTCTCGCGCGATCGGCGAGCGCGCTCTTCCAAGCGCAGGATCTGGGCCGCGAGCCGCTCCTGGGCGCGCTGGACCACCTCCAGCCGATGAGCCTCCTCGGCTGTGAGCGGGCGGTCCTGGCGGTGGCGAACCCCTTCCGGACCGTAGGTCCCGCGGAACAACGTCCAGGAGGTCGAAAGCGTCGAGAGCCCCGCTTGGACGCCGGCATTCGGTACGCCCAGTCGATTCCAGGCCGCGGAGAGCTCGGCGAGCCGCCCTCCCGCGCGGGCCACGCGGGAGAAAAGATCACCGGCGGGCGGGACGCCCGGATCGCCCAGCCCCGCCCGGAGCTCTGCGAGCGCCTGTGTGGCTCCCTGGAGCGAGGCCCAGAACGGAGCGACGCGCGCGGGGCTGGCGGACGGGGTACCGGTGAGGCGCGCGTCGGCCGCGGCGGCATGCTGCACCGCGACGATCGCTTGGGTGGAGATCGCGAGCAGCGATCGGGCCGAAACGTGCCGTGGAGACTCGGCCGCCGTCGTCGGCATGGAGGCGGCGAGCAGGAGGAGGAGCCAGGCCGAAGCCTTGAGGGAAGCCCTGGAGCGGGAGTTCTCGGTCGTCATCGCGGTTTCGTTCGAGATCGTATACGAAGCAGGATCCCGGGACGTCGAGGGTTTCGGGATGAACTTCCTGCGCGGGCGCTCGCCTCGCGGGGCTAGAACGGGCCGCCCATCTCCAAGATCAGGGGCTTCGTCTTCGTCGCGAGGCCGACGCCGTCACCGAGCGGCAGGACCACCGCCTCGAGCTGCGGATGGATCATGAAGTACCCGTTGAACGCCCGGATCGCGTCGGTCTTCTCGTCGTCGTCCGAAGGGGGCCCGTTCATCATGGCGACCTGGCCGCCCCAGAGCAGGTTATCGACCACCACGAGGCCGCCGACCCGGACCTTGGGAAGCAGCAGGTCCAAATAGCGCCGGTATTCGGTCTTCACCGCGTCGAGGTAGACGAGGTCGAACGGCCCTTCGATCTCGCCATGCTCGGCCCGGCCGCCGAGCACGGCGAGCGCCTCGCCGCAGATCAGGCCGACCCGGTCGAGGACGCCGCCTCGTTCGAGATAGCCGCGCGCCTCGGCGAGAATTTCCGAATCGGAGTCGATCGTGATCACCTGAGCCTCTGGTGCGGCGCGAGCGAGGCAAAGCGTGCCGTAACCGATCGAGGTACCGACCTCGAGGATGCGTCGGGCGCCGATCGAGCGCGTGAGGATCGAGAGCAGACGGCCGACCTCGGGGTCCGAGATCGGCAGGCGGCGCTCGGCCGCGACCCGTTCCATTTCGCGCCGGAGCGGGTCGCTCGGCGGCAGCAGACGGTCCAGGTATTCCGCCTGCTCGGTCCTCAAGATCGCGTCGGATCCGTGTTTCATCGCAGAGGGAGCGGTCCCTTCCCGATCGTTCCCGGTCGTGCTCGCCCGGTCAACCTTTGGGCGACCAGGCGGCGTTCTCCAGGGCGACCGAGCGCATGTGGGGCGAGCCGGTGACCTCGAGGCGGAAATCGGTGCGGAAACGGATCACGCACTGGCCGCCGGGGGGCACCGCGTCGATCGTGATCGGCACGAGATGGACGCCGGGGCCCGAGATGTTGGTCTCGGCACCGCCGCAGCTGCTCGCGATCTGAGCCGAGGGAGGTTTAGTGCCGTTCAGGACCAGCTTTTCTCCCGGGTTGTCGCCAGCCGGGATGCGGGCCGAGAGCCAGAGCGTTCCGGGCTTGTTCACCGGCGCCACACGGATCGCGCCGTTGCCGGTCAGCCAGCGCCGCACCAGGGTCTGGCGGTCGCCGCCGTCCTCGGCGGGGAGCCAGGTGCGGGTGAACTGGAGCTTCGGAGCGAGCTTGTCGACCTTGGGAACGTCGAGCTCGGCGACGATGTACTCCTTCTTCTTGAGCTCCTTGCCGGTCGTCTCGAGCGCCCAACGGTCGCTGCCCGGGGCGTAAAGCCCGACGACGAGCCGGTGCTTGCCTTCCGGCAAGGGGGTGGCGAGGGCTGTCTGATAGAGGTGGACCGGGTAGGTCTGCGGCGTGCCGGGCTTGAACGCGGCGGGGTAAGGGTGGTCGAACGTCCGCTCGATCTCCCCTTTCTCGTCGACGATATGCACGAAGACGGTGGGCGTGGCGGCGATCGCGCTGATCGGTTCCCAGGTGAATTTGACCGACGCGAGCTCGGGGTACGGGAGGCGTAGCGTCGCCGGCTCGACCCGCAGGCGGGCGACCGGAGGTTCGGAGCGCCCGCAACCGGCGACGACGGCCAGCGGGAGCAGAGCGAGAGCGGGGAGGATGAGAAAGTTCTTCTTCATGGGGCCTCGACGCTAGCTAGGGCGCCGAGGCCTGTCAAGCCGACCGGTTGAGTCCCTGACAACCCAAGTCGGTTCTCTCCACCCGCCTTTTCCGGGCCTAGCTCCCGGCGGAGAGCTCGCTGATCGAGATCGAGCCGTTGACCGTGTCGAGCTCGATCTCGGGCCCGCCGCCGTTCAACGTCCCCTCGATGCGGCTCCTCTTCTTCGTACCGTCGACCTCGAAGTCGCAGGAGACGTGTCCGTTCGTGGTCGAGGCGGAAAGGTTCGCTCGCGCGGAGGCGGGGAGCTCCAAGGAGATCCCGCCGTTGGTCGACTCGAGCGAGATCTTGCCCGCGCCGAGCTCGATCAGCTGCGCCTCGACCCTGCCGTTGATCGTCGCGGCGGAGAGCACGCCCCGGGTTCGGACCGCCTCGATTCCGCCGTTCGTCGACTCGAGCTTCACGTTTCCTTGGGCATCGCTGGCCGTCACGCCGCCATTTACCGTCACGAGCGAGATCTCCCCTTTGCCGCCGGTCAGCGAGATCGCGCCGTTCACGTTTTCGATCTCCAGATTGACCTCGCGCGGGATGTGGACCTTGAACTCGACCTTCGTCTCGACGTTTCGGCCGGAAAGCCAGCCGAGCACGCCGTTGTGCTGGTGGGGGAACTTCGCCTCGACCCGCAGACGGCTCGGCTTGGAGTCGACGAAAACCTTGAGCCGTTGGAGCGCCTTGTTCGCCTCGTCCTCGTTCGGGGACTTGGCGATCTTGTCGGCGCGTACTTCGATCTCCGAACGATCCCAGGCCTCGATCGTGATCGAGCCGTTGACGTTCGAAAGGTCCAGCGTGCCGCCCGGCGCGAGCCGGTAGACGCCGGAGACGACTTTGTGGACCGTTTCAGCGGCGGCGGGCACCGTCGCGATCAAGGGCAGCGCGGCGCAAAGGAACAGGTGGCGTAGATTTCGTGTTGGCATGAGAGGGGCCCTCGTTCGTTGAGTCGCGAGTGGAATCGCAAAGAGCCGCCGGGCGCTCGTTCCGATGGCTGGGTCGGCGGCTGAGCTCTCTAACGGAGCTTTCTGAGCCTTACGTTCGAACGGGCGCCGAAGTTACAGTAGGCGGAGAAAGGAAAACGCATTTGGCAGAAGTGACCGCGACCGACGACCTCGACCTCCTGCTGGGCATCCTGCCGTTCTCGGTGCGCGCGGTGCTCGAGACGCGGCCGGACCTCGATCGGCTCCTCGAGGTGGTGCTCGACCTCGGTCGGCTGCCGGAGGCCCGTTTCCCCAGTGGCGGCGAGGATCTCGGCTCCGAGCCGGTCTCGCGCGCCGATCTCGCGCACGTGGTCGAGCGGCTGGGGAAGTTCGGTGCCGACAACCGGGCGGGGATCGAGCGCACGCTCCATCGGATCTCGGCCCTGCGCAACCGGAGTGGCGGTGTCGTGGGTCTCACCTGCCGCGTCGGCCGCGCGGTCTACGGCACGATCGACGTCGTGCGAGACGTTATCGAGTCGGATCGCTCCGTCCTACTCCTCGGCCGTCCCGGGGTGGGGAAGACCACCCTCCTGCGCGAGGCGGCGCGCGTGCTCGCCGACCACCTGGGACGGCGGGTGGTCGTGGTCGACACCTCGAACGAGATCGCCGGCGACGGCGACATTCCGCACCCCGGCATCGGCCGCGCGCGGCGGATGCAGGTGCCGACGCCCGCCGAGCAGCACGCGGTGATGATCGAGGCGGTCGAGAACCACATGCCGCAGGTCATCGTGATCGACGAGATCGGCACGTCAGCCGAGGCGGCCGCGGCGCGAACGATCGCGGAACGCGGGGTTCAGCTGGTCGCGACCGCCCACGGCAACGCTCTCGAAAACCTGCTGCAGAATCCGACTCTCGCCGACCTGGTCGGTGGCATCCAGGCGGTCACCCTGTCGGACGAGGAGGCGCGCCGCCGCGGCACCCAGAAGACGGTGCTCGAGAGGAAGGCGCCTCCCACGTTCGACGTGTTGATCGAGATCCAGGACAAGGACCGCCTCGCGGTCCATCGCGACGTGGCCGAGGTCGTCGATCGCCTGCTGCGCCATATCCCCGCCCGCCCAGAGGTCCGGGTTCGGACGGCGGACGGCTACGACGTCGAAACGGCGTCGGCGGGGACTGTCGGTCTGAGCGGCGCGGCGGCCGGTAGCTCTTCGGGAGCGCCCGCGTTCGTCCTACCCGCCGCACGCGTTGCCGCGGATTCCGGTGCGCGCTCGGTGTCGCCAGCAAGGTCCGGGGCCGCCTGGCCCGGGCGGCCGGTGAAGAGCCGCACGCGGAAGCTATTCTCCTACGCCGTCTCGCGCAGCAAGATCGAGCGCGCGCTGCGGAAGCTGCGGGTGCCGGTGGTGCTGGTCGACGATCTCGACGACGCGGATCTGGTGGTGGCGCTCAAGGGGCAGGAGCGGCGCCAGCCGAAAAAGCTCCGGGAAGCGGCCGAACGTGGTTTGCCCATCGGGGTCGTGCGCACCAATACCCAAGCGCAGATCGAGATCTTCCTGCGCGACGTCTTCGGCCTCGACGAAGAGGAGGAGGGGACCGAGGACGAGGTTCTGCAGGAGGTAGAGACCGGCATCGACGAGGTTCTAGAGACCGGGCGCGCGGTCGAGCTGCCGCCGCGCGCGAGCCACCAGCGCCGCCTGCAGCACGAGGTGATCGCCCACTCCGGCCTCGCCTCCCGGAGCCAGGGGGACGAGCCGTTCCGCCGGGTGGTGATCTATCCCTCGGAGCGCTTCGCCCCAGCGGTCGACGCCTGAACCGGCGCTTCGTCCGACGGTTGATCCGCGATTGGATTCGTCAGTTGGGGCGAGAGTTGGCCCGACGGTTGATCGGCCGTGGGCTCTCCGCGCGAGACGTTCAGCCCGTCGAGCACGTCCTTGAACTCGACGGCATAGATCTCCAGCACCGCGAGAAACAGGGCGGCCACCACCGGGCCGACGATGAACCCCATCGCGCCGAACACCGCGATGCCGCCCAGGGTCGAAAAGAAGACCATGAGGTCATGCATCCCCGCCTCCTGGCCGACTAAACGGGGGCGGATGAAGTTGTCGATGTTGCCGATCACCACCGTCGTGAGAATGATGATCGCGATCCCCTGCCAGACATGGCCTGTGAGGAGCTGGAAGACCGCGGCGGGATAGAGAACCAGCCAGGCGCCGACGACGGGGAGGATCGACAGGATGGTCGTCACCACCCCCCAGAGGATCGCCCCGTCGATGCCGAACGCCCAGAGGGTGAGGCCGGCGAGGCTCCCCTGGACGAGGGCGATCACCAGCGTGCCCTTCATGGTCGCCCGCGCGACGGAGGAGAAGCGGGCGATGATCGCTTCGAGATGATCCTCGGGAAGGGGGACCAGGTATTTCAGCCGGGGGACCAGCTTCTGGCTGTCCCGGAAGAAGTAGAACATCGTGAACAGGGTGAGAAAGAGCAGGACGAACACTTGGATCGTCCCAGAGGACGTCACCTTGATCACGTTCGCTAGAAAGGTCCCGGCGGTCTTCGCCACGTCCTGCGCGCCGGTGCGCCAGTCGAACTGGTCGAGGTGGAGGTCGCGAACCCAGGCCGAGCGCTTGAGTGCGCCGAGAGGGCCGGCGTCCCCTTGCTCGAAGAAGTTGCGGACCTGCCCCTCCGAGGAGTTGTAGAAGTCGAGCGCCTCATGAGCGACCAGATTTCCGACCCAGTAAAACGGCGCCACCAGGCCGATCGCCACCAGCAGGCAGCAGAGGAAGGCCGAGAGGGCTCGGCGCCCTTTCGTCTTGCGCACCAGGGCGTCGTAGGTCGGCGCGAGCAGGGTACATACGACCGCCGCGAGTAGGACCGGGATCAGGAAATCCCGAACCATGTAGAAGAAGAACGCGGTCGTCGCGATCAGGATGAAGACGAAGAAGTTGCGTGAGATGCGCTGCTGGGTGAGGGGTTCGGTCATCGGAGAGGCCTCGTGGGAGGTCGTGCGATTCTCGTCATTCTTCCATGCGCAGGCCACGCTTGGGGCCACGCTTCATCCGCGCCGGCACCGCGCATCGACCCTCGGCGTTTCGGACCCTGCCCAATCGGTCGGGTTGACCGAATCGCGACGTCGGGTATGATCCGCGCCTCGCCGGAAAACGGTAGGGCGAGCCCTCGAAATGCCCGAAAGGACGAAATTCACCTCGCCACTAGGCATCTTGCGGCCCATTTTCGCCGTATGCGCGACCGTGCTTTGCGCGACGCTCTACTCGACGGTCCCAGCGCTCTCCCAGGAGACCTCGGCCGCTCCCGGTGATCTCGAGGCCACGGGCTCGGTGGTGCTGCTGCCGCCAAGCGGCGACGCCCCCGTGGGAACGAACCTCTCTGAAGCGCCGCCCGAGGAGTCGCAAATCGCTCCGGAAGCGATCCCCGCTCCGGAAGTCGCGCCCCTTGCTGAACCTCCCGCCGCCCCCGCCTCCCTCTGCTTTCCCGACCTGCCGAACGATCCCGATCTCGCGCGAAAGTCGCTGTTGATCCCCGTGCTGGGGATCGTCCGCAGTCAGCTGCGCGATTCTTTCGTCCAGCGGCGGAGCGGCGGCCGGACGCACCATGCGATCGACATCATGGCGCCGCGCAACACACCGATCCTGGCGATCGAAGACGGCACGATCGTCAAGCTCACCTACAACCGCCTCGGCGGCATCACCCTCTATCAGCTCGACCCGACGGGCCAGTACGCGTACTACTACGCCCACCTCGAGCGCTACGCTCCGGGGCTCGCCGCCGGCCAGGCCGTCGAGCGGGGTCAGGTGATCGGCTATGTCGGCACCTCGGGCAACGCGCCGAAGGGGTCTCCCCACCTGCATTTCGCGATCTATCGGCTGCCCGAAGAGAGGTCCTCCTGGCTTGGCCAGCCGATCAATCCCTTCGCCGTGCTCCGTCCCAGTCATTGCGCCGCAGACGAGCCGCAGTTCGCACAGGAAGGCTCGAGCGTCGCCCTGCCGACGGCGAGCGCTCTCTCCCACCTCGATCACCCCTAGCGGTTTCTAGTGTGTTCTGACCGGGCCGGCGGTCTTCGCCGATCTCGGTTGTGGAATTTCCAAACATCAGGCGTATCAGGACCGTAGTACACTGATGCACGCAGTCGAGCCGGAGGCGACGCATCGGTGATCAAGCTGGTGGGGCTTCAAAAGACGTATGCGGACGGCACGCAGGCGCTACGCGGCGTCGACCTGCGTCTGGATCGCGGGATGGTCGGCCTGCTGGGCCCGAACGGCGCCGGCAAGACGACGTTCCTGTCGATGCTGGTGCTTGCCCTCGAGCCGACAGCCGGACGGCGCGTCTACGACGGTCTGGACGCCGCGCGGGCGCGCTCGAGGCCGGCGATCCGCGCCTCGATCGGGTATCTGCCGCAAGACTACCGACCGCTCGCCGGTCTCTCCGGGCGTGAGTATCTGCATCACCTCGCCCGCCTACGCGGCGTGCCGCTCGACCGGCGCGCCCTCGAACGCAGGGTGCGCGATCTGCTGGCCGCGGTGGGGCTCGCCGAGGCCGCAGACCGGCGAGCGATCGAGTACTCGGGCGGCATGCAGCGTCGTCTCGGCGTGGCGCAGGCGATCATTCACTCTCCGCGCTTGCTGGTGGTCGACGAGCCGACCGCCGGGCTCGATCCGGAGGAGCGGATTCGCTTCCGCACCCTGATCGCCGAGGTGGCCGAGAAGACCGCCGTGCTCTTGTCGACCCACATCGTCGAGGACGTCGAGGCCACATGCCCGCGCTTGGTGGTGATCGGTAGAGGTCGCCTGCTTTTCGACGGCACGCCAACCCGCTTACTCGAGGGGGCGAACGGCCGCCTTTTCCGTCTCCCCGTGGGGATACCGCTTCCGCCGGAGGCGGTGGAGGTCACGCATCGCGCCGATCGGCTCGGCGCGATCGAGCGGGTGGTCTACTCCGAGACGCCGATCGAAGGCGCCGCGCCGCGGCCGGCCGGCCTTGAAGAGGCGTACGGCGCGTTTCTCGCGCTTCGCGGTCTGGCGGACAGCGGAGCCTCGGACGAGATGAATGGGATGTCGGAGTGAAAGGGGCGACGCTCCAAGCGTTCTTAGGTCACGAGCTGCGTATCGCGCGGCGCTCGCTCCGCGTGCGCGCTTTCGCCGTCGGATTCCTGCTGCTCGGCTCGGTCCCGGCGGTAGCGATCCACCTGCGCCGCCCGCATCTCGACTACGTCATAGGGAGCGCCACCTACGCGAGCGCGACGCTCGGCGTGCTGCCGCTTTGCTCAGCGCTCCTCGCCTTCCTCTTGGCGATGGACGGCATCGGCCGGGAACGCGCCACCGGAGCATGGACCACGGCGACGCTCTCAGGCTTGAGCAACGCTGGATACCTGCTCCGGCGCTATGTGTCGCTGCTTGCGATCGTGCTGCCGCTCACCGCGCTGCCGCTCGTCGTGGCCGCCGGCATCGCCCTGTTCGACGGCGGAGGCGCCGGCTGGGCGGAGCGCTGGACACTCTTTTCCCCGGTGCGGTTCGTCGGGCCGTGGGCGCTCCACGTGGCGCCGCTCGCCGCATCGAGCGCGGCTCTCGCGCTCGGCGTGGGAACGATCGGTGGCTCGGCGGCGGAGGTCTTCCTCCTGCTTCTGGTGACCTTCGGCGCCGTTCCGGCGGCGGGCAACGAGATCTTGAACCGGTTCGGAATGCGCTTCGCCGCGCCGCTCGGGCTCCTGGACGTCGTGTCCGCGCGCTGGACGACGCTCCTGATGGTCAAGTCGTTCCAGGAGGGGGACGACCGGTGGAACTGGCTCTTCCCACTTCCTGAGAGCGAGGCGGGGTTCGACGCGTCGACCGCGTTCGAGCAAAGCCTCGCGCAGGGGCTCCTGCTCTGGGCGGCCGCCGCGACCTCGCTTGGGGTGGCGACGCTCTACCTGCGCCGAACCCGGCCGGACGTGCCGCCGCGCGCGGTCAAGATGGACCATCCGCTGCGCAATTTCCTCGTCTCGTTCGGCCGGCTGCGCGAGCGGTATACGCCCGACCCGGCGCCAGGACCGGCGGACCTCACCCTGCTCGGTTTGGCCCTTGCCCTCGCGGCCGGGGCCGTCGCGCTCGAAACGGAGCGCTGGCTCGGCTACGACGCGCTCGGTGCGCGGCGCTATCGGACCGAGACCTCCGCCTGGCCGGCGCCCACCGCGGTGACGCTCGCGCCGGAGAGCTGGCGGATCGAGGGGGCGTTCGGCCGGCAGGGGTGGATGGAGGTGTCCGTCCGCGGCGTGCTCAGGAACGACGGCCGAAAGCCCGAGCGGCGTCTCGCGCTTTCGCTGAACCCCGAGGTCGCCGTGCGGGCGGCTTCGGCGGACCGGGGGACGGTGCGGCTGCGGCGGTCCTGGGACCGGCTCGAAGCGGAGGTCGATCCGCCGATTCCGCCCGGGGGTTCCCGCGAGCTGCGGTTCGAGATCCAGGGGCGCCCCGGGGCGCCAAAGTTCAACCTTCCTCCCTGGCAGGGGGGAGATCTCGCCTCGTTCGCGCACGCTTTCGACCGGAACCGGAAAGTCCGCCTCGGGCACGATCGCTACGATCTCTCCTGGAGCTACGAGGTTCCCGCGGTCTCCGGCGTGAGGATCGATCTTCCGGCCGAGGCTCTCACTCCCGTTCCGCGCTATTCGAGCTTCGCGCCGGACGCCGACGGAAACCCTCCGCCGGAGGTCTTCTTCCCCGCCACGCGGCTGTCGGTATCGCTCGGGGTGCCGCGCGGCCTGCTCGTCGCGGACAGCTGTGGCGGCCTCGCCGATCCGGAAGGGCGCAGCTCCGAGCAAGGCGGTCGCGACGGGCGGCTCGAAAGCGCCTGCACGCTCCCACTCGCCGAGCTTACGGTTCGTGGTGGGCGGCAGCGCCTGTTGTCGGATGCAGCGGGTTCGCGACCGGCCGGGAGCGGAATCGCGGTCGCCGTGTTCCCGGCCCATCGGGCGCCGGGGGAGCTCCATCTCGGCTCGCTCGCCGGCAGCGCGCAGCGAATGGAAGAGGCGTGGCCCGGGGGCGGCTCGCGCGAAGCCACGGGTCGAGGTGGCTTGATCCTCCTCGAATGGCCCGACGAGGGGGTCCATGAAAGGAACCATCAGAGCCTGCTCACCAATCGCTGGCGCGATCCTTACGATTCGTGGATCGGGGTCGCGGGCAACCTTGCCTTCGTCCGAGAGGTGGACCTGATCGGAACGGAGCCTCTGCCGCCGGAGCGTTTGGCGGCGGAGATCGTCACTTCGCGCCTGCTGCGGCGGCGACGGTTCGCACCGGAGGAGTCGCTGTTTTTCCGCCAGCTCCTACGGACCCTGGTGCTCGAGCGTCTCGGGTTGGGATCGCCTTCCGGCGCCGTCGTGGGGCCTCTACCCCTCGGGCGGATGGACGCGGTCCACGACGCAGCCCTCGATCCGAAGAACTACTCGTATTGGCAGGACCGCTTCCCAGCCCTGGTTTCGGCGCTCGGCCGGCGAGCTGGAGCCGAGGCGCTTCGCGCCTCGATCGAGGAGCTGCTCGCGCCGGGACCCGCCCACGCCGAAACCCCGGCGAGATTCGCCGAGCTGGCGGCGATTCTGGAGCGCCGGAGCGAGCGCGACGTCCGGCCGATGATCCGCGATTTCTTCGTCGCCGGCCGTCTTCCCGAGCTGGTGCTCGAAGAGGTGGTCCTCCAGCCGGCTGGGGGCGGTTGGCGCGTTACCGGGCAGGTCCACAATCTGGGTGACGGCGAGTCGATCTGTCGCCTCGTGCTCACGACCGATCTCGGGCCGGCGGAAACCGAGGTGCGGACCGAGACGGGCACCCGCGCGTCGTTCGCGTTCACCTCCAGCCACAGGCCGCAAGGGGTCTTCCTCGATCCCGATCAGGAATGCCATCGCCTGGTCCGGAAGGGCGTGCCGCGCGACCGGGTCTATTTCAACGGAGTGCGTTAGATGCGGCGCCAATTGAGAAGCCGATTCGCGAGTTTTCGGTCGTCGCTCGAGCTGCTGCTCGGCCGCCGTCTCGTCCTCTTTGCGGTGGTCGATGGTTTGGTGATCCTGGCCGCGCTCCTGTCGATGTTGCTTGGCGACGGGGACGAGCCGGCGGCGGTCTGGTCGGGGGTCGTCCTGCCGCCGTTCCTGCTGCTCGGTCTGCCGGCGCTGTCCGGCATCGTCGAGGTCGAGCGGCGGGCCGGCTGCCTCGATCTCGCGCTCACCACCCCGGCGGCTGAGGCGTACTTCCTTCGTCGGGCGGCGGCGGTGGCCAGTGTGCTCTGCGCCCAGGGATGGCTGCTTCTGGGGCTCGACTGGCTGTTCGAAGGGGGAACCGGTTTCCCGCTCCTGCCGGCGCTCGTCAAGGTCGCGATCGTCTCGTTGTTCCTCGCCGCGGTGGCGCTGTTCTGGGCGGTGCGCACGAAGAGCGGCGGGGCGGTCTGGCTCGCGTCGATGGGGACGGTGCTCGCCTTCTCGCGTTGGTTCTTCTCGAACCCGATCCCCGACCGGCATTTCGCGGTCTGGAACGGTTGGGTCGCCGGCGGGGAGGAATCGCTCGCCTTTCTCGGCGATTCGATCGTGCTCCTCGGTGCCGCTTCGATCTTCTTCCTCTACGCCCGCCGTCGCTTGCGCCGGCCGGAGACCCTCGTGTCATGACGGAGATTGCGATGAAAACCCGCCCCCGCGTTGGTGCCCTCGGATTCTGTGCGCTGATCCTCCTCGCCGCCTGCGGCCGGGCTCCCGCGCCACCTTCCGAGGAGGCGCCGCCGGCTCCGGTGAGGTTGGAGGTCGCCCGACGCACGACCTTCGAGCCGGAACTTTCGCTGCTCGGTGTGGTGAGGCCGGGGGGGATGGCCGAGGTGACGGTGCCCCTGGCCGGCCGGCTGTCGTATCCAGGGCGATTCGCCGGCGGGCTGGCAACCGGGGCTGAGGTGAGGAAGGGGGAGGTGCTCGCCCGCATTTCGCTCGGCGATGTCGAGGCGGATCTCGCCGAGGCACGCCTCAAGGTTCGGGGCGCCGAGTCGGAAGTGGCGCGCCACCAGCGGGCCTTCGATGCTGGGGTCGAGCCGGCGGTGACGCTCGCCGCCTACAAAGCTGAGCTCGATCTCGCCCGAGGTCGCCTCGCCGCTGCGGAAAACCGGCTCGGTCGCCTGTCGCTCACGGCTCCGCTGTCCGGTCGCCTCGTGATTTCGGAACCCATCGTGCCGGGATCGGAGGTCGCCGCGGGAAGCGTCCTCGGGCGCGTCGCCGCCGACGGCGCGTTACGCGTCGAGGGGCGCGCGGCGGCGGCCGATCGCGACCGCTTGCATCCGGGGCTCGCCGTGCGCTTTTTGAGCGGATCGGGAAAGGAGGAAACCGGCTCGGGCCGCGTGCTCGAGGTGGCGCCGATGGTCGACGCCGGCGGAACCGTCGCCCTGGTAATCGGAGTGGAAAACCCGACGGGTCTGCCGGCGCCGGGAGAAGGGGTGGAGATCCGCGTCTTGCTCGACCGGCACGACCAAGCGCTCACGGTCCCCGAAGAGGCCCTGGTGCTGGCGGAAGGTGGGGGTGCGTTGTTCGTCGCCGAAAGGGCCCGTGGGCGCCTCATCGCCCACCGCCAGGCGGTCGAAACGGGCGCACGCGGCGGCGGACGGGTGGAGATCCTGCGCGGCCTTTCGCCAGGCGACCGGGTCGTGGTCGCGGGTGCCGCCTTGCTCGCGGAAGGGGATGCGCTGGCCGCCGTCGCCACGCCTGAGCCGAGTCGGGAGAACCCGGACAGCCCGAAGGACGCCGAGAGCACGGCGAAAGAGCCGACGCCGTGATCCGACGCGCCTACGAGAGGCCCGTATCGACATTGATCGGCGCCACCGCGCTGGTGGTGCTCGGTGCGGTCTCGTTGTTGCGGCTGCCGGTCTCCCTCTTGCCCGCGCTCGAACGGCCGCGGTTGGAGGTCGAGATCGAGGCGGCGGGGCGCTCGCGCGACGAGATGCTCGACCGCTACGCCCGGCCGCTCGAACGGCGCCTCGCCTCAATGTCGGGGGTTTCGACGGTGCGAACCGCGACCGGCGACGGCTTCGTCCGCGCCCGGGTCCTGGGGGAGTGGCAAGCCGACGCCGACCGGATGCGGATCGAGGCCGAGCGGCGCCTCGCCGATCTCGAAGGCGCCGCGTCGGACGAGGCGACGGTCTCGATCGAGATGACCGCGGGCGACGCTGAGCCGATCGTCGAGGTGGCGGTCCTGGGCGGCGAGTCGGGGGCGGCGCGTAGTGCGTACGCGCGGAAGCTCCTGGTGCCGGAGCTCGCGCGGATCGAGGGGGTGGGACGGGTTGAAACGGTGGGGCTCCTGCCGCGCCACGCCGTAGTCCGCCCGCGCGGCGCGGCGCTCGCCGCGCGCGGTCTCGTCCCGGCCGATCTGCTCGCCCGCCTGCGCACGGTCGGGGTCGACGTCTCGGCCGGCCGGGCGCGCTCCGGCGCATCGGTCCGGCCGCTGCTGGTGCGCGACGAAGCGTCGACGCTCGACGCGCTCCGAGCGTTACGGATCGCCGGACCGCGCGGGGAGAGTGTGCTCGGCGACGTCGCCCGAGTCCACCTGGAAGAGGTCACCGATGGCACCTTCTTCCGCTTCGATGGACGGGACGGCGCGCTGGTGCGGGTGTTTCGCGCGCCCGAGGCGAACGCCGTGACGCTCGCCCGCGCGGTCCGGACCCGGACCGCAGATCTCTCCTCCCGAGAAGCGTCCGGCGTCCACCTCGCCGTCGTCTCGGACCGGAGCGGCGAGGTGATGGGCGCCCTTAGGGAGCTCGGGCTCGGCGCGCTGTTCGGCCTGCTGCTCGGCACGGCCGTGCTCCGGCTCGTCCTCGGCGCCTGGCGGCCTACGCTCGGCTTGATCGTTGTCGTTCCGGCTTCGCTGCTCGCGGCGTTCGTCGGTTTTACGATCGCGGGGTCGGCGCTCGACGTCGTCTCGCTGGCCGGCCTCGCGCTCGCCGCGGGGCTTCTGGTCGACAGCTCGATCGTCGTGCTCGAAGCGATCGAGACCGCCCGCTCGGAAGGCGTCGCGACGCCCGCTCTGTCCGGGGCGATTCAGATCGCGCCGCCGGTGATCGCGAGCTTCTGCGCCACGGCGGTGGTCTTCCTGCCGCTGGTCTACCTGCGCGGGCTCGCCCGCGCCTTCTTCGGAGTTCAGGCGTTCGCGATCGTCGCCTCGCTCGCGGCCTCTCTTCTGTTTTCGCTTACCCTGACGCCCGTGCTGGCTGGCCGGCGTGGCCGAGGGCTCGCCGAGCCCGCCGGTCGACATCTCGGCCGCGCGCGATATCTGGCCCTTCTCGATCGGGTTCTCGCCCGGCCGCTTCCGGTGGTGGCCGGAGCGCTCGCCGTCACGGCGCTCGCGGCGGCGGCGTGGTCCGTCCTGCCGCGCGAGCTGGTGCCCGAGGCGGGAACGTCCGATCTCGTGGTGCGGTTCCGCTTGCCGTCCGAGCTCGCGCCCGAGGTGGCGCGGCGGCTGGGCCTCTCGGTCGACGACGCCGTCGCCCGAGCCGTGGAGGGCCTCGGCGCGCGGGAGCGAACCGCGCTTCAGCTCCCTCCCCCCGAGCCGGGGGAGGACCGGGAGGAGACGGGGCGCGTGGTTCTTTCCTTCGCCCGGCAGCGCGACGCCGACCGGGCGCGACAGAGCCTGCGCTCGGAGCTCGGAAAGCTCCCGGGGGTCGAAAGCTGGATCGAGCCGCGACCGAGCGCATTCGTCGACGCGATCCGCAGCTCCGGCCGGCGGCTCGAAATGGTCGCGACCGCGCCAACGCCCGAGCGGGCCGAGGCGCTGGCTGCGCGCGCCGAAAAGGAGCTCGACGTGCTCGGCGCGTCTTCGGCCGGGAGGCGCGGCGGAGCTCCGAACGGTGGCCCTCGGGGCGCTTGGCTGCTCCAATGGGATCTCGCCCGGCTCGGGGCGCTCGGCGTCGAGCGATCGGAGGTCGAGCAGGAGGTGCGGGAAGGGCTTACCGAGCAGGAGGCCGGTCGGGTGAGCCTTCCCGGCATCGAGCCGGAGATCCTGGTGCGCGCCGCCGAGCCGGTCGAGTCGTCCGGTCCGGGGCTCCTTCCGGTGCGGCTGCCGAGCCAATCGGGGGGTCTTCCGGGCGAGGTGGTGCCGCTCTCCGCTCTCGCGCGGATCGTTCCGGGAGCTCGCCCCGAGGTCCTGGAACGACAGGCCGGCCGGCCGGCGGCCCGACGGGCGTTCGCCACACTGCGTGGCGATCCGGAGAATGCGCTCGCGCGCTTGAAGCGGGTGGCACGCCGCGCCGCGGGCGAGGACGTCGAATGGACGGGCCAGGCGCGCGAGCTGCGCGAGGCGTTCGGTCAGCTCCGGCTCGCGCTGCTGCTCTCGCTTGCCCTGGTCTTCCTCGCGGTGGCCGCCCTGTTTGAATCGTTCCGCCTGCCGCTCGTGGTCCTGGTGACCGTGCCGATCGCGATCGGCGGCGCGTTGGGCGTCTTGGCCCTTTTCGGGCAGAGCCTGAACGTTCTCTCTTTCCTCGGGTTGATCCTGCTCGGCGGAATCGTCGCCAACAATGCGATCGTCCTGGTCCATCGCATCGAGGAGCATCGGCGCATCTCGGCTGCCGCATCGGTGTCCGACTCGGCACCCAGCACGCGGATCGAACGGACGACCGCCGCGATCCGCCGCGCCGCGGCCGAGCGCTATCGGCCGATCGCGATGACGACGATCTGCACCTTGGCGGGTATGCTGCCGCTCGCCCTGCTCGGCGGGCCGGGCGTCGAGCTGCGGCGCTCGCTCGCCCTCGCCGTCCTCGGCGGCACGTTCACCTCGATCTTCGCTTCGCTCCTCCTGGTGCCGGTTCTCTACCGGGCGCTCGTTGCTCGGGTGCCTTCTCGGGGCGCGCGTCGATGAAGCCGATCGCCCGCCGGGTGGCTACCTTCGGGTTGTTGATCCTGGGGAGCGTCTCGTTCTCCCGGCTGTCGCTCGACTATCTCCCGCGGCGGAGCTTCCCCGAGCTGACGATCGCCCTCGCGCTGCCTGAGGCGCGCGAACCGGCCTCGGTCGCGCGCGACTGGGTGGAAGAGATCGAGGCGGCGATCCGCTCGCTCGGCCGGGTGCGAGGGAGCGCGGGCGAAGTACGCTCGGACGGCGCAGAGATCCGCGTCCGCTTCGCCGCCGGCACCGATCCGGAGAGCAAGGCGGCGCGCCTCCTGTCGGAGCTCGCCCCGTTGCGGCGGCGGTTGCCACCAGGTGCGACGCTATCTGTCGATCCAGCCTCTCAAGTGGAGGGACATCTGCTGGCGCTGGTCTGGCTATCCGGCGCGACGTCCGACGCCGCGGCCGAGGCGGCGGCCGAGGAGTTGCGTGGCGTTCCCGGCGTCCGCTCGGTGGATGCCCTCGGGCTCCGGCGCGAGGAGATCCGGGTGGAGCTCGCGGCCGGCCTCCGCGATCCGGCGGCGGCCGTCGGCCGAATCCGGGAGATTCTGGACGGCGCGTTCCGCCGTGGCGATCTTGGTACGGCGCGGAGCGGGGACTTTCGAATGCCGGTCGTCGTCGAGCCGGCGGCGCCCGAGACGTTGGTTCGCGTGCCAGTACCTTGGCCGGGAGCTCGGCCCGATCTCCGATCGGCGCCGTCGAGCCGGATCGAGGAGGCGGATGGGGCTTCTCTCGCCACGGGCGCGGCTCCGCTTTCCACCGTGGCCGCGGTACGCGAGCGCTACCCGCCGCCCGAATTCCAGGTCCGCTACCGCGGCCGACCCGCCCGCGCGCTGTTCGTCTGGCGGGCGGAGGGGGCGTCGGTTCTCGCGGCCGACCGCGCGCTCCGGCTCCAGATCGAGCAGCTCGCCCAGAGTTCCCTCCACGTCCGCGGCACCATCGATTGGAGCGAGGCCGAGCCGCTCCGATCTCTGCTCCTCAGGATGGCGCTCGGGTTGCTCGCGGCTGCGGTCGTGGCGGCCGGTCTCGGCTACCGGCTCGCCGGCACGACGGGAGCGTGGAGCCTCGGTCTAGCCCTTCCGGCTGGCCTCGCGGCAGCCGTCAACGCGCTCTGGCTCGCCGGGCTTCCGCTCGATGTGACCACGTTGGTGGCGCTCCTTCTCGGCTCTACGGCGGCGCTCCCGGCCGTCGCTCTCCGACTGGGCCGATCAGGGGGCCGCGGCTATCGGTCGTTCGCGCTGACCACGGCCTTGGCCGCCGCGACGTTGCCGGCCTCCGTCGCCTTCGCCGGTCCCGCTCTTTCTCCGCTGCTTTCCGAGCCTGCGCGCGCCCTGTTTCTCGCCGCCGCCGCAGCAGTCCTCGCCGCCGCTCTACCGCCCGCGAGATCAGGGGAGTCAGGGAGCGGCCCTCGGGCTTCGGTGTCGCGAAGTGTCTCCGCCGAATTTCGGAATTCGCCGCGCCGCGCCCTGGTCGCCGGATGGCGCGCGCTGACCGCCGGGCCGCTTCCTTGGCTACGGCGGACGCTGCGCGACCCGGGCACCGCCGTGCTGGTCCTCGGGACCGTGTGCGGACTGCTCGCTGCGCTCTATGGCGGCGCGCTCGTTCCCCGTCCGGGGGATCTCTCGCCCGACGGCGGCAGCTTCGAGATTCGAATGAATCTCCCCGAAGGCGCGACGCTCGAAGAGACCGCGACACAGGTGCGGGCGGTCGAGCTCCGGCTCGATCGCTCCGGGGCGATCGAACGCTACTGGAGCAGCTTCCGCGCCGGACATGCCTACCTCAGAGTGGAGGTTCGCCCGAGCGACCGGCGCCCCGACCGGTTGGCCGCGCTCGCGACCACCCTCCGGTACGAGATTCCTGCGGCGGCCTCGGCACGCATCGAGACCGGGGCGGGGGCGGCCGGCGCCGGAGCCTTCGCCGCCGAGCTTGAAGATCGAGCGGAAGCCGACGAGGAGGCGCTCTGGTATCGCATGGTCCTGCGCGGAGGCGACCTCGAGGCCCTGTCGGCCGCCTACGTCCGGATTCTCGGCCGATTGGCCGACGCCAAGATCCGCTCGCGATCGATCACGGGCTGGGATGCCCCCTCGGCCCTGCTCACGCTCGAGCCGCTTCCGAGCGCCTCCCGAACCGACGTCGACGCGGTGACTCGAGCCCTGGCTCTGGCGAGCACCGCCCCTTCTCGGCGGCCGCTCTCCCCCGGTCTCGGGGGTGTTTCGCGGTCCTTGGTCGTCGTGCCTGCGGGCTCTGCGCTCGATCCCGATCGCGAGATCCCGCAGATGGCGTCGCTTCTCTCGAAGCCGCTGCCGATCGGCGACCGGACGGTCGTGCCCGCCGCGCTTTTCGCCTTGCGGGAAGACTCGGTGATCCCGAGGGTCGAACGCCAGTCCGGTCGGTGGGTGGTGCCGATCGAGGTTCGTTTCCACGAGGGGGCGCGCGATGCCCGCGTCCTGCGACGGAAGGACGTCGACCGGGGGCTCGAGCGTCTGCGGCTGCCCGCCGGGGTCGACCTCGAACGGCCGCGGTTGTCGTTTCTCTACTGGCGACAAGAGCGGCTACGGCTTCTCGCGTTCGGCCTCGCCGTGCCGCTGCTGCTGTTCGCGGTCGCCGGTTGGCGCCTGAACGGGATCCTGGCGGCGTGGGTCGCCCTGGTGCCGCTCGCGGCAGGCCTCCTCGCGGCGACGCCGCTCGTTGCGGCGACCCTCGGCGAGGTGGACGAGTTGTCCGTTCTCGCCTTGATCGCGAGTCTCTGCCTGTCTCTCCCCGCAACGGCGGAGGCGGCGGAGGCAGCCACGGTGGCCGCGGCAGCGGATGCGGGATCCGGGCTCGGCCGGCGAGTCCGGTCGGCGGGCGCCGACTCCCTCTATCGCGTGTATCGCCAGCTGCGCCGCGAGACGCCGTGGCTCACCTGCGCGCTCGTGCCGGTCGCGCTCGTTTGCTTTCTTCCCACCCTGGGCGCCGATTTCATCCGCGCGCGCTGGGTCGTGCCGCTACGCGTCGCCGCCGTGTCCGGTTCGGTCGCGCTCGCGGTCGCCCTGCTCGTAGTGCCGCCGCTGCTCCTCGCGGTCGCTCGCTTTCAGGCCCGGGATCCTGAGTTGAACCGCCGCCGCCGACATCCTCCCGCCTGGAACGCGGAGGTGGGCGTGGATCCGCCGCGGATCGCCGTGAGGAGTCTCGCGAAGACCTACTCCTCGGGCCACCGGGCGCTCCGGCAGGTGAGCTTCGAGCTCACCCCCGGAATCACCGGCTTGCTCGGGCCGAACGGCGCGGGCAAGACCACGCTGCTCCGTCTGCTCACGGGGCTTCTATCGCCCACTCGCGGCTCGGTTTCCTTCCGAAACGTCGAGGTCACGCCGGAGAACCTCGCGGACTACAGGCTACGAATCGGATTTCTCCCGCAGGAGTTCAACGCTTATCCGGATTTCACCGCCGAACAGTTCCTCGATCACTGGGCGCGTGAGCGGCGGATCGACGATCCGACAAGGCGATCTGCGGAGATCGAAACGCTGCTCGCCGCGGTCGGCCTTGCCGAGCATGCCGGCCGGAAGGTACGCGATTTCTCGGGTGGAATGCGGCAGCGGGTCGGAATCGCCCGGTCGCTGCTCGGCGCGCCGCCGATCCTGATCGTCGACGAGCCGACGACCGGCCTCGACATCGAATCGCGGGCCCGCTTCCGCCAGATCCTTCTCGAACAGGCCGCCGACAGGATCGTGCTCTTCTCCACTCACATAGCGAGCGACATCGAGGCCGCGGCCTCGCGCATCCTTCTGATCCACCGCGGCCGACTCCGCTTCGACGGCGCCCCCGACGCCCTCCTCGAAAGAGCCCGAGGCCAGGTCTTCTCGGCGCTCCTCGCTGACTCCGATCTGACCTCGTTTAGCCATCGCTACCGCGTCACCGCCCGCGTCCGGCGCCTGGAAGGCCTCGAAGTCCGCGCCGTCGCCCGCCCCGGAGATCCGATCCAAGGTGACCTGGCCGAACCGAACCTCGAGGAGGCTTACCTCGCCGAGATCGAACGGATCGACGCGGGGGAGGGACGGGCACGGGCGGTGGAGACGTTCGGGTTCTTGGGATGAAACCTGGAATTTCGCCGCCGGGGCCGATGGTTTTCGGAGCCGACTTTCGATCGGAAGAAACAGGAGGAACGCATGACAGGGACGTCCAAGAGCAAGATCGCCGTCTTCGGCACCGGCAGCGTGGGCGGCGCCTTAGGGCGCGGCTGGGCGAAAGCGGGGCATGAGCTGTTCTTCGTTTCGCGGGGCGGCTCGGAGAAATCCAAGGACCGGTTCGCCGCCTTGATTTCAGAAACGGGAGGCCGGAGCGGCTCGGCTGCCGAGGCGGCGGCGTTCGCCGACGTCGTCGTGCTCGCGGTGCCGTGGGATGCCACGGAGGCGGCCTTGCGGAGCGCGGGCGATCTGTCCGGAAAGATCGTGCTCGACGCGACGAATCCGCTGCTGCCGAACCTCACCGGGCTCGACGTTCCATCGGCGGGCAGCGGCGGCCAGCAAGTCGCCGCGTGGGTTCCGGGCGCCAAAGTGGTCAAGATCTTCAACTCGACCGGCGCGAACAACATGGAGAAACCCGCCTACCCGGACGGCGCCGCCACGATGCTATACGCGGGCGATGACGCGGAGGCGAAGTCGGTCGCTCACGCGCTCGCCGCCGACCTCGGGTTCGAGCCGCAGGATTTCGGGCCGCTTTCCGCCTCCTCGCTCCTCGAAGCCCAGGCGCTCCTCTGGATCACCCTCGCCTATCCGCGCGGTCTGGGCCGGGAATTCGCGTTCCGGTTGATGCGGCGGTAACCCCATGTTCCAGCTCCTCCTGTAACAAATCGCTCCGCCGGCCGCCAACGTGGGGTGACGAGGAGGAGCTATGCCCGCAACGATCAACCGCAGCTCGACGGACGAACTGCTCGACCTGATACGCACCGAGTTCCGCAACCTTCCCCTGCGCGATCTGTTGCACCGCTCGCCGCACGTTCTGTTGGGCGTCGGCCCCGAAGCCGCTGCCCTTCTCCAGAGCTTGGAGATCGAAACGGTTTTCGATCTCGCCACCTCGGCGGTTTTCTCCGCCGCGGGCAAAGTGCTGGAGGCGGGAGGAAACCTCCGCTCTCCGCTTTATCAACATGGCAGCGCTCCCACCGACCTCGTGCGCGAGGGGCTCGCGGTGGGGCGCAAGGTCGAGGAGCTCCAATTCCTCCCGGTCGGGGTGCTCGAAAGCATTCCGACCTCCCGCGTGGCCGACGTCGAGAAGGTGCTCGATGTTCAGAGCGTTCGCGACCTTGCGCTCTACCCGCCGTATCGGGCGGCGCTCCAGATCCTTTCTACGTTGTATTTTCCGGAGAACGCCCCCGATTTCGATCCCGAGCGGCCGACCGACCTGCTGCCCAAGACGGGCGAGTATCCAACCGAGCGGGTGCAGTACACGACACTGCTCATGGATGAGATCCAGCTCGAGAACCGCGAGGCCGTCGTCGACATTGCCGGTGCCGCGTTCAAACCGCTCGACCTTGCAAAGCTCGCCGCCGGAGACGCCGGCTTCAAGCGCATCGCCTTCGGCGCGCTCCTGACGATCAACCAATCGTGGTACGCCCAAGGAGTGACGCTCGGTCAACTGCTCCACAGCACCTCGCTCGCACCGGGCGAGAGCACGCGCGTGGCGGTGATCGACTGGTCGCGGAAGAGCCGCGCGGGCGAGACCGAGGTGATCAGCGAGACCGACGACCTCACCAACGACACGTCGCAGAACCGATCGATCAGCGAGGTTACCCAAGCGGTAGCGAACGAGGCTCAAAAAGGGTTCTCCGAAGCCAACAGCAACAGCCGCTCGACGGAGCAGGGGACCTCGGCCGCGGGCGAGATCTCGGCGCCGCTCGGCGGTCTGTTCGGCGGGCCGAGCGGCTCGATGGGACACACCAGCAGCGAGGCGACCACCGACACTCACGCCGACAGCTATTCCACCTCGTTCGGCCACCGCGAAATCGGCAGCACGATGATGCAGAGCGTCAACGACCGGACCCACCAGCACGCCCACAGCAGTCGGAGCCGGCGTGCCTCGGTGGTCAAAGAGGTTTCGCAAAGAGAGCACGAGGGGGTGAGCACGCGGGTGCTCGCGAACTACAACCACATGCACGCCCTCACCATCCACTACTACGAGGTGGTGCAGGTCTACCGCGTTGAGGTCGCGATCGTCAAAGCGGACAAAGTGGTGTTCATCCCGGTGCAACTGGTCGACTGGAACGACGACGCGATGGTCCGCCGGTTCCAGGGCGTGCTCGCGCGCGCCGCGCTCACCTACCCGATCCGTGAAGCGCTCTTGAACCTCGACGTCATCGAGGTAGCGCCCGAGCCGGAGGCCCATTTCACCGGCATCGGCAGCCCCCTGGGTGCGTTCTTGCGTGAGGCGCTCACGACGCGGACGGGCGTCAGCTACACGATGCCCCGCCGCACCGCGCTGGCCGTTGCGGTGGAGCCGGCCGAGCCCGCGGCGGCGGTGGAGGCTCCTGTGCCGTTGGTGCTGCGCACCGACGGCGGCGGCAATGTGAGGTACCGTGCCTCCGACGTGCTGCCGCTGTTCCAGCAGGTCAACGACCGCCTCTGGTCGGCCGATCAATCGGCGCGGATCTCGGGCCTGCTCAACCGCTCGGTTCTGCGCCCCGACACGAGCTCGATCTACCTGCCGACCGACGTCGCGATCGAGGGGGGCGTCGTCTCGGCGGGCGGTACGCCGATGAAGATCGTGTTCCGCAACCTCACGGGTACGGCGGTCGGCGCGGTGGGCGCGGAGCATCCCCTCGCCCTCTCGGAAGTCAGCCGGATCGGTTTGAGCGGCAGCAGCTCCGAGCGCGACGTCTCGGCGACGGTGACGCTCACGTTGAATCGCAACGGCGTGCGCTTCCCGCTCGAGCTGCCCGCAGTCACGGTGAAGAAGGGAGCGGGCGGCGAGACTCGGGTGGTGCAGATCCGTCCGGGCGGTGTGAACGCGAACGTGAAGCAACACTTGAACTCCAACCGGATGCACTACAGCCGCGCGGTGTTCCGCTCGCTCGACGGCGCTCAGATCGCTCTCCTGCTCTCCGGCTACGGCATCCAGATAAACGGAAGGATGGTACCGGTCGCTCAAGTGGTCGAGCCGAAGCCGATCCGCTACGTGGGCAACTACCTCGCGTTCAAGATGAACACTGACGCCTCGAGCGACGAGGGCTGGGCGACCTGGCTGCGCGACCACGGCATTCGGCTCGGCAGCGCGAAGGAGGACATCGTGCCTCTCGCCTCGGGCGGCACGTTCGCCGAGGCGGTGCTCGGCCGCTCGAACTGCGCCGAAAAGCTCGACATCACTCGTTTCTGGAACTGGCAGGACTCGCCGATCCCGCTCCAGCCGACCGAGATCTCCGTGATCCAGACCGGCAGCCGGGCGACGAACGAGGACGTGAAACCTGGCCAGCTAAGCAACCCGATCATCAACATAACGACCCCGGCGAGCCTGCCCGATCCGACCGGCACCGCGGCCGTGCTCGCGGCGATCCAGAACGGCGGCATGTTCCGCGATATGAGCGGCCTGCAAGGAACGCTGGCGCTCGCCCAGGCCGCTCTGCAGGCGACCTCGGCCGGGGCGGCGACGGCCGGGCAGCAGGCCGGTACGAACATGAACAGCCTGCTCCAGGCGAATACCGAGCGGCAGAGGATCGCCGCCGAGATGATCACGAGCCTAGCGAAGACTGCGGCCTCGGCGTACACGGGCGGGCTCGCGGGAGGCGGTGGTGGGGGAATCAGCGGCGGCGGCAACCACTCGCAGGATGGCGCGAAGATCAACTACTTCGACAAGACCCAGGGACAGGCGCCCGCGGGATCCTCCAGTTCCGGTGGCGGCGCCGTGGCGCCGTTATCGGGCGGCGGGAGCAGCAGCGGAGGCGGAATGGCTTCGGCCGGCTTCGTTCCCGCGAGCTACACCCAAAATCCGGCAGCGCTCGCCGCAACCTGGGGCGACGGCGAGCCGCGCTCGTCGTTGATCCGAAGTGTGATCGACGGCTTTGCCACGGATATTCCGGCGGACCTGCTCGACGGCGCCTCCGGAACGGGGAAGACCGTCCAGACCAAGGAGTTGAACCTCGCCGGAGATTTCTCCTGGGATCCGGCGATCACCGACGCGGTGGAGATCGCCGAGCTCGCGGCGGGCCGGTGGAGCCCGAGCACGAACGATTTCGTCGCGGTGCCCGGCGGCACCGTCGCGGTCGCCTCGACGTTCGCCGAGATGCTCGGCGCGATTCTCCAGGAGGGTGACGGCACCGTCAAACGGGTGAACCTGTTCACCCACGCGAACTCAGGGCTGATTGCCTTCGGCGGCAGCATCAAGCAAATGTCGCTCGCCAAGCCCGACGTCCTGCTGAACATCAACACACCGAACAACAGTCTGATCGCGATGGACACCGCGAGCATGACGAGCCTCAACCAACCGGGCACTACGTTCATCGCGCCGAAACCGATCGGTAAGAAGACCACTTTCACGATCGCGGACGTCCAGAAGAAGTTCACCTCGGACGCCGAGATCGTCCTCTACGCCTGCCACTCCGGGCAGAACGCTACTTTCCTCAAAGCGGTCGCCCAGTTCTTCAAGGCGAAGGTGATCGGGTTCAGCCAGGAGATCGGCTACTACCCGCCGGCTCAGAACGTACCGAACAAGTTCCAGCGGACGGGAGAGAAGATCGGCCTCGGTTTCGGAGGGACCCCGGTCACCGACTGGCGCAAGCTGAGCACCGATCCGAGCGCGATTACGGCGACGCCGGGGCCGTAAGCCTGACGAGAGCCCTGCCGTCGCTCGGCGGCGCCTTATTCTCTGCCGCGCGGTGACCGTTCGGAGGCCCCGCGCGTCTCTTTTTCCAGGACGTTGGCAATCCGCGGCTAGGCCACCGGTACCCGCGGGAGGGCCCTCGCCTGGTTGACGGCGCGCTTTCGGCCTGCGACCATTCGGCGCCCCGTGCGCCGCACGGTTTTCTGGAGAGCTTCCCGATGGCGATGTTCGACGGGCTGCAAAACAAGCTGCAAGAGGTCTTCCGCAACCTGAAGGGCGAGGGGCGGATCTCGGAGGAGGTGCTCTCGGGCGCGCTTCGCCAGATTCGGCTCGCGCTGCTCGAGGCGGACGTCCACATCCGCGTGGTCAAGCCGTTCGTCGAGCGGATCCGCGAACGGGCGCTCGGCGCCGAGGTGATGGAGAGCCTGTCGCCTTCGCAGCAGGTAGTAAAGATCGTCCGCGACGAGCTCGCCGAGCTGCTGGGGGAGGAGGGGCAGGAGCTGCGATTGACCAGCCGGCCGTCGGTCGTTCTGCTTTGCGGCCTCCAGGGCTCCGGCAAGACGACCACGGCGGGCAAGCTCTCCAAGCGCCTCGTGAGCAAGGGGCGTCATCCGATCCTAGTCGCGGGCGACCTTCAGCGCGCTGCGGCGGTCGAGCAGCTTCAGCAGGTGGGCAAGATCGCGGGAGTCCCCGTCGTCGTCCCGGAGGCGGGAGAGGACGTGATCCGGCTCGCCGATCGGGCGCTCAAGGTGGCGCGCGACCGCGGCCACGACGTGGTGATCGTCGACACCGCGGGACGACTCCACGTCGACCAGGCGCTGATGGCCGAGATCGGCCAGTTGGCGGCTCGGGTCAAGCCGGACGAGGCGCTGTTCGTCGCCGATTCGATGACCGGTCAGGACGCGGTGAAGAGCGCCGAGCAGTTCGCCGCCGTGGTGCCGCTCACCGGGGCGATCCTGACCAAGCTCGACGGTGACTCGCGCGGCGGAGCGGCGCTCTCGATCCGCACGGTCGCCAAGGTCCCCATCCGCATGGTCGGCGTGGGCGAAAAGGTGGACGACCTCGAGCTGTTCCACCCCGAGCGGATGGCGTCGCGCATGATCGGCATGGGCGACGTCCTGTCCCTGATCGAGAGAGCTGAGAAGGGGCTCGACGTCGAGGAGGCCAAGCGCCTCGCCGAGCGCGCGGTCTCCCAGGAATTTTCGCTCGAAGATCTGCGGGATCAACTGCGCCAGATGAGGAAGCTGGGACCGCTCGCCTCGGTCCTCGAGATGCTGCCGAAGATGGGACCGCTCCGCGACCTCGACGCCTCGAAGGTCGACGAGTCCGGACTGGTCCGCATCGAGGCGATGATCAACTCGATGACCCCCCAGGAACGCCGCCGGCCCGACGTGATCAACGGCAGTCGGAAGATCCGCATCGCCAAGGGATCCGGCACCTCGGTTCAGGAGGTCAACCGGCTTCTCAAGCAGCACAAGATGATGAAAAAGATGATGAAGGGCGTCCAGGGCAAGTTCCTGCGCCGGGCGATGGGCATGAAGGGGAAGATGCGGTAGCGATGGGGGTGAAAGAGAGAAAGACCTTTCCGGAATGCCTTGCTGCTCCGACTCGGCGCCGAGGCTTGGTGACCCGCCTTGGCTGCGGCGTTCATTTCTGTTAAAGTCTCGGGCTTCGTGCGGTTCCAGCCCGAGGGCGAAGCCTGTACCCCAGGACCCTGGGCGTTTCAGTTCAACGAGATTCGAGGTCAATCGAGCAATGGTCAGAATTCGGCTCCGCCGGATGGGCGCGACGAACGCGCCGTTTTACCGGGTCGTCGTCTCCGACACCCGCCGTACCCCGTCGGCCGTCGCGGTCGAGGAGATCGGTTGGTACGACCCCAAGAAGCAGCCCGCGCAGATGCAGATCGACGGCGACCGGTTCAAGTACTGGGTGAGCAAGGGAGCGCAGCTCTCGCCGACCGTCAAGAAGCTCTTCGCGAAGGCGTCGTAGCCCGTGGGGCAAGTCCGGTCCGAAGTCGAAGAGCTGATCCGTCGCCTGGTCGACCATCCCGACCAGGTGAAAGTCGCCGAGTTTCCCAGCGGTGACGAGATTTTGCTCGAGGTGGAGGTGGCGCCGGAGGACCTCGGCAAGGTGATCGGTCGTCAAGGGCGAACGGTGCGAGCTCTACGAACACTGCTCGATACCCGAAACGCGCGCGAGCCGATCCCGTACGGTCTGGAGATCATCGAGGACTGACTCCCGGCCCCCGGGGCGGCACACCTGAAAGCGTCCGGGCGAAATTCGAACGGGCGATCGAAAACGGAACGTCGGATCTTCGGAAGGAAGGCCAGGGGGCGGGGTACGCCCCGCCACTTCCTGACGATGTCCTCGGCAAATGTCCAATGGCTGAAACCTCCGAGACCGCCGCGCGCGGCACTTCGCGCGACGACCTGCCCACGACCGTCACGGTCGGGAGCGTCGTGCGCCCGCACGGCCTCCGCGGGGAGCTGTCGGTACGGATCGAATCGGAGGTTTCCGGTCGATTCGACCCAGGGAGCGAGCTGCTCGCGGTCGTCCCGGGCAAGCCGACGCGGCGGGTCAAAGTCGCAAGCCGACGTGATTTTCGCGGCGGTGCCCTGCTCACGTTCGTGGGGATCGCCGACCGCGATGCGGCCGAATCTCTTCGAGGGGCGTCGTTCGAGGTCGAGCGCGAGCGCGTACCTCCAGCCGAGCCGGGGGTTTACTACCAGTTCGAGCTGATCGGTTGCCGCTGCACCGAGGGGGAGAAAGACCTCGGCATGGTGGTGGACGTGGTGGAGGACGGTGGTGGGCTGCTGCTGATCGTCGAGGACGGCGATCGGCGATTGCCCATCCCGTTCGTTCAGAGCTTTCTGCGCGAGGTGGACGTCGACCGAGGCCGGATCGACCTTGAGCTGCCGGCGGGGTTGGTCGAGACGTGCGCGTCCAGGTCCTGACCATCTTCCCGGAGCTGTTCGCGCCGTTCCTCGCGACCAGCTTAATCGGGAAAGCCCGAGAGAAGGGGCTGCTCGATCTGCGGGTCTTCGACCTGCGGGACTACGCCGAGGGGCGGCATCGCAGCGTCGACGACGAGCCGTACGGCGGCGGCGGCGGGATGGTGATGACGGCTCCGCCTTGCGTGCGGGGGGTCCGCGCGCTCGCCGAAGGGGCGAGCCCCTGGCGCGTCCTGCTCACCCCCCAGGGGCGCCGGCTCGACGAGGCGAAGGTCCGGGAGCTTGCCGCCCGTGGCGACCTGATCCTCCTGTGCGGGCGCTACGAGGGGATCGATGAGCGGGTGCGGGAGACGGTGGTCGACGAAGAGATCTCGATCGGCGACTACGTGCTTTCGGGCGGCGAGCTGCCCGCCATGGTGCTGATCGAGGCGGTCTCGCGCCAGGTGCCGGGGGTGGTCCAGCTTTCGGGCTCAGTCGAGAACGACAGCTTTCGAGCGGGGCTGCTCGATTTTCCGCACTACAGCCGGCCGCCGGTCTTCGAAGGGAAGGGCGTGCCGGAGGTCTTGCTCTCGGGCAACCACGCGGCGATCGACCGGTGGCGCGATCGAATGGCGCTCCGCGCCACCTGGGAAAAGCGCCCCGATCTGATCGCCCGGGCGCGTCTGACGCCCGAGCAGGAGCGGGAGCTCGCGTCGCTGCGAGAGGGCGCGGGTACGGAGTAGTCCACGGGAAGGGGTTTGAAGGACGCGCGACCCGCTTGCGCGAGGGGTGCGTCTTTGACGATAATCGGCGACTTCGCCGGCACGGCGGGTTGCGGGTAGGGCCGAGTTGCGGCATCGAATCAGGATCGGAGCAGGTTTCGAGGTGAGGACATGAATCAGCTACAGCAGGTCGAGAACGCTTATCTCCGCGCGGGCATGCCGGATTTCCGCGCCGGCGACACGGTGAAGGTCCACGTCCGGGTTAAAGAGGGAGACAAGGAGCGCATCCAGATCTTCCAAGGGGTGGTCATCGGTCGGCGCGCGGGTGGGACGCGCGAGACGTTCACCGTGCGCAAGATGTCGGGTAGCATCGGCGTCGAGCGCATCTTCCCGCTCCATGCCCCTTTGATCGACAAGATCGAGGTGGTGCGTCGCGGCCGGGTCCGCCGGGCGAAGCTCTATTACTTGCGCGATCTGCGCGGTAAGGCGGCGCGCATCGACGAGCGGCGAGAAGACAAGCGCGGCTAAACCCCCGAGCCCCGATGCGTCGGGGCCATCCGCGGGGTGACTATTGCGGCGTAATCCGCGGGGTGAAAGGAGCGCGGTGACGAGAGCTTCGTCGTCGGCCGCTCGGACGAGCCCGACGTTTCTCGAGCTGTATGCCGAGGCTTACCGCCTGCGGCTGCTCTGCTCGCTCGAGGGCCTCCTGTCCCGCTCCGGATTCTGCCGAGTGGCCGGCGTCGATGAGGCGGGGCGCGGTTGCCTCGCCGGTCCCGTCGTCGCCGCGGCGGTGATCGTCGACGGTGAGTTCCTGATCCCCGGAGTGGACGACAGCAAGGAGCTCGACGCGATGGAGCGCGAGCGGCTGGCCGCCGAGATCCGCCGGACGGTGCGGGCCTGGTCGGTCTGCTCGATTCCGGCCGAGGTCATCGACCGCGTCAACATCCTGGAGGCGAGCCGCCTCGCGATGCGCGGGGCGTTGGCTGGCTTGCCGCTCTCCCCGGATTGCGCGGTTACCGACGCGCTGTTCCTCTCGGGGCTCCCGTACCCCTGTCTCCCCGTGGTGCGCGGCGACTCCCTCTGCTACGCCGTCGCCTGCGCTTCGATCCTCGCCAAGGTGGAACGCGACCGAGCGATGGTCGCGCTCGAGGAGTGCCATCCGGGCTACGGTTTCGCGGCGCACAAGGGCTATGGCGTGCCCGAGCACGTGGCGGCGCTGGAGCGGCTTGGACCGTCCCCGGTCCATCGGCTGACGTTTCGTAAGGTGAGGCCCGAGATCGTGGATGCCGAAAATACGGGTTCGATGCCGCCCGCGTCGTTTCCGGCCCAGATCGCTTTGGAAGGGATGCGCTGATGGCTGTCGCGCGTGACCAGATCGTACAGACCGCAGAGAAGTACGTTGCGCGCGGCAAAATCGAGCCGGCGATCCGCGAGTATCGCAAGCTGCTCGCCGACAACCCGAACGACATCAACACGCTGAACCGGATCGGCGACCTCTACGCGCGGATCCAGCGCGTCGACGAGGCGATCGATTTCTTCACCCAAATCGCGGAGCGCTACACCGAGGAAGGTTTCTTCGTCAAAGCGATCGCGATCTACAAGAAGATCATCAAGCTCAATCCGACCCTGCTCGAGGTGTACGAGGCGCTCGCCGAGCTGTACGCCAAACAGGGGCTGATCAACGAGGCGCGCACGCAGTTCCAGGTGCTCGCCGACTACTACCAGAAGCACGACAACGCGACGTCGGCGAGCGCGATCTACGGCCGGCTGGTCGACCTCGAGCCTGACAATCCTTCTCACCACGTCAAGCTGGCGGAGATCTACCAGCAGCAAAAGCTTTATGAGAAGGCGCTGGGCGAATATCGCACGATCGCCGAGCTGATGATCAGCGCTGGCCACCTGCCGGAAGCGGCGCAGGTCTACGAGCGGGCGCTCGCGATCGACGCGCAGAACATCCCCTTCCTCACCGACGCCGTGCTCAAGCTGCGGCAGGCCGGGGGGCAGGCAGCCGCCTCTCGGTTCCTCGCGCTCGCGATCGCGCGCCCGCCGCCGCGCCTCCGGCGGCGACGGTGCCGATGGAGAGGACCGCGGTCCGTCCGGCCCCTGCCGATCCGGCTCCCGCGACGCAACCGTTTTCAGTGGATCTCGATCTGGATCTCGATCAGGACGAGCCGGAATCGGAGGAACCCGCGGCTGGTCGGTCTGGCGTCGCCGATCGGGACCAAGCGATCCAGGAGGCGACGCGGGAAGCCGGAGCCACCAGGGCCCGAGAGGTCGAGATCCCCAGCGCGCGGGAGGCCGAGCCGGAGAGCGACGAGATCGACCTCGACCTCGACGACGTGTTCGTCCTCGAGATGGAGGAGGAAGAGCCCGCCAGCCTGGTCAAGCCGCCTCCCGACATGCTGGCCGGGGCACCGCGCCGCCCCGCGTGGGCGCTGGATGCCGAGGTCGCCCAGGAGCCGGCCTCGCCGCCGCTACCGCCGATCGAGGTCGCGCCGCCGTCCGCCCCCTCTGTTCGCGAGCCCACCCCCGCCGAAGCGTTCGAGGCGCCGGCCCCCGCGCCGACCGACGAGGCGTCGTGGGAGGAGATCTCGGAGATCGATCTCGGCGAAATGGGCCGAACCGGTTCGTTCGAGCTGGTCGATCCATTCCGCCACATGCTCGAATCGGATCCGTCAGCCGCCGCAACCGGCGCTCCGAGCGCCCGCCTGGACGCTGAGGAGCTGGAGCGAACCGCCGCGGGGCTCTATGCGCGGGCTCCGGAAAAACAGGAGGACCTCCTCACCGAGGCGGAGGTACTCGCGCGCTACGGCCTGGAAGACAAGGCGATCGAGCGGTTGCACGACGCGTTGCGCGCGGACCCGCGCCATCTGGAAGCGTACGCCCTGCTGATCCAGCTGCATCTCGACCGCGGACGCCTGGGGCCCGCGGCGGAGGCCGGCCAGAAGATGGCCCAGGCGGTCGGGCGGAAGAAGTCCGAAGTCTGGGAGCAGGTGCGACGCAAGCTCGCGAGCGTCGGCATCTCGGTCGAAGAGACGCAGGCGAAGGCGCCGCCCCGCGTGGGCGCTCCGGAACCGCTGCCACGGGCCGATTTCGGCGGCATGTTCGAAGACCTGTCGCCGCCGCAGCCGGAGCCCTCCTCCCGCGCTCCCGAGTTTGAGCCGGACTTCTCGGTAGAGCTGGAGGTCGAGCCGCCCGCGCCGTTCCCGATCGAGCCGATGGAGCCGCTGGAGCTGCCGGCTCCGATCCCGCCCGCGGCCGCCGCGTCGGCTCCTCCCGCTACGGCGGCTCCTGCCGCTCCGTCGCCGTCGGCGAAGCCGCGACCGTCGCGAGTCATCGACCGGGAGCTCGAGGCACTGATCGGCACCGCGGGCAAGGGCAAGCCGGCGAAACGGCCCGCGCCCCCTTCCACCGCTCCGCCCGCCGCGGCCAAGCCGGCGATCGTTCCGCCGTCCGTGATGCCGCCGCCGGCTCCTCCCGCGGCGTACGCCTTACCCCTGGCGCCTACCGAGCCGGTCTGGCAGGAGCCGCTCCAGGGCAACGATCTGTTCGATCCCCGCGGAATCGCCGCCTCGCTCGACGACCTCGACGACGATTTCGTCGTCCCGGGTCTTCGCGCGGATGGTCCGCCGATCAGCCCATCGCCGGACGCCTCGAGCCTGGACGACACCGGCATGAGCTGGCTGGACGAGGCGGAGGCGCTCCGCTCGGCGGATGCCGCACCGCCGCCCCCTCCGCCAGCCGCGCGCAGCCACTCGCCCTTCCCGGACGACGATTTCTTCGATCTCGCGGGCGAGCTCGAGCAGGAGCTGGAGCGGGAGGTCGGAGGCGGGGATCTTCTAGCCGGGCCGGTCGAGCAGACGCTCGAAGAGATCGTCGAGGGATTCAAGAAGGGGGTCTCGGAGAACCTCTCGTCGACCGACTACGACACTCACTTCAACCTCGGCATCGCCTATCGCGAGATGGGCCTGATCGACGAGGCGATCGGCGAGTTCCAGCTCGCGGCCAAGGACCGGAACTACCTGGTGTCGTGCTGCTCGAACCTCGGCCTCTGCTTCCTCGAAAAGGGGATCCCCGAGCTCGCGGTCAAGTGGTATCGCCGCGGTCTAGACGCCCCCGGTGTATCGGAAGACGACTCGCTCGGCCTTCTCTACGACCTCGGGAACGCCTACCTGTCGACCGGCGACGTCGATTCGGCCTACAAGACCTTCGTCGAGCTGTACGGAATCAACAGCAACTACCGCGACGTGGTCGCCCGCATCGAAGAGCTGGGCCGCCCGCACTGACGATGTAAGGCCGGGCTGGGGACCGGCCTTTCCACGCCTGCTTTTTGCGGCCTTTCCCGACTAGCCTGCGAACTGTCCTTCGGCGATCCGCTCGTCCCGCTTCTCGGCGAACTGCGTCTTCAGCCGCTCCATGAACTCGGGCAATCTCTCGTACAGCCGCTTGGGTTTGCGCCGGACTCCCTGGCCCAAGACGTAAGCGGTGAGCAGCGGCAGGACGATCGTCGAGTCGTTGTAGACCACGACCGCGTCCGGGAGCTTTTCGGGATCGACCTTCCCCCACGAGACTGCCTCTCCCGGCGTGGCGCCCGAGAGGCCGCCAGTATCGGGGCGTGCGTCGGTGACCTGAAGGAAGTAGTCGTGACCCGCCTCGGTGAGGCCCAGGACCTCTTGGATTTGCGGCTCGGTTTGCAGAAGGAAGTTCTTGGGGCTGCCTCCACCCAGGATCCAGCAGGCCGACTTGCCTCCCGATTCCTTGGCCTGCCAGACGATCGACGCCGACTGGTTGACGTCGGCGTTGATGTCGAAGTTGAGCTTCGACCCTTCGAGCGACAGCTCGGCGACGTTCATGCCGATCGAGCTGTCGCCGGGCGACGAGGTGAAGATCGGCACCGCGTGGCGGTAGGCCGCCGCGAGCAGCGACGTGCCGACGAGGTCGAGCTTCTCTTCGACCGCGGCGACGTACCGCCCGATCCGGTAATGGAACTCCGGGGTCGACATCGGCCGGTCGAACTCCGGTTGGCGCATCACCATCCGATAGAACTTGTCGGTCTCGAGCAGGACCGAGTAGTCGAACACGATGTCGTAGATGCGCACGACCCCCTCCTCGCGGAGTGCGACGTCGTTCCAGGCGGGGTTGCCCCGGTGGAGCTTGAGTCCGATCGCGTGGTGGGTGTCGTGGTAGAGGTTCGCCCCGGTCGAGATCATCCAGTCGATCGCCCCCGCATCGATTAGCGGCACCAGGCAAGACTTGCCGTAGCCACCGGGAGTGAGCGCGCCGGAGAGCGACATGCCGACCGTGACGTCGGCCTGGAGCATCTTTCGCGTCAGCAGCTCGCAGGCCTCGCGCAGCCGCGCGCCGTTGTAGGCGGTGAACGCCCGGTCGATCACCTCGACCAGGCTCTCCGTGCCGGTGAGCGGCTCGGGAAAGATGCGTTTGCCGGCGAGGTGCCGGCTCTGGGAATGGCTCATCGGGGGTCTCCTCGCGTTCGGCGCGGATTGTATCGGACGCGCCGCGGAATCGCTTTCGGTGCGGGACGGGTCCACGCTCGCAGTCGTCAGTCGTCCCGGAGCGGTACCCACCCTTCGCGCACGGCGAAGAGCGCCGCCTGGGTGCGGTCCTCGACCCCGATCTTCGAGAGGATGGCGGAGACGTGCCCTTTGACCGTCCCTTCCGAGAGGTGGAGGGTCTTCGCGATCTCCTTGTTCGATCGCCCGCGGCCGATCAGTTGGAGGACGGACAGCTCACGCTCGGTAAGCTCTTCGGCCACGGGGCGGCCTCCGCCGACGACGCGCCGCATCAGGTGGCGTTGAGCCTCGGCGTGGAGCGCGGGCCGCCCGTCGGCGACATTCCGGATCGAGCGCAAGAGCTCTTCCTTGAGGACGTCCTTGAGCAGGAAGCCCTGCGCGCCCGCGGCGATCGCGCGGCGGACGTGCGGCTCGTCGGCGTAGGAGGTGAGGACGAGCACGTGGGTCCCCGGAGCCTGCGCGAGGATGCGGCGGGTCGCCTCGATGCCGTCGAGGCGAGGCATCATGAGGTCCATCAGGACGACGTCGGGCGCGAGCTCGAGCGCCTTCGCCACCGCCTCTTCGCCGTCTCTCGCTTCGCCGACGACGGCGAAATCGGGTTCTTCGGAAAATAGGGTCGAGAGCCCTTCGCGCACGATCTCGTGATCGTCGGCGACGAGGACCCGGATGGTCGCGGTCATGACTTCTCCCTCCGATAGACGGTTGCGCGGACGACGGTTCCACCGCCTGGACGGGACTCGAGGCGCAGCTCGCCGCCGCAGCGTTCCATCCGCTCGCGCATCGCGAGGATCCCCAAGCCGCCGCGCGCGCCGGCGTCTTTCGACCTGCTCCGTCGGGCCGGATGAAAGCCCACACCGGCGTCGACCACGCGGAGCTCGATCCGAGATCCTTCCTTGCCGAGCAGGAGCGTCGCTTCTTCGACCCGCGCGTGCTTGGCCACGTTAGCGAGGGCTTCTTGGGCCACGCGGAAGAGCGCGTGCTCCAGCGCCTCGTCCTCCTCCTCGTAGCCGCGCAAGAGAAAGCCGACCTTGAGCCCGTCCTTGCCGTGCTCGCGGAGCAGCTTGCGCAGCTCGAGGAGGAGCCCCCCGGGGAGGCCCGGGCCGCCGGTCGTCGGCGGTGTCGCATCGGCGCGCGAGGTCTGGGGCCGTAGCTCGTCGAGGAGGCTCCGCATCTCGGCGAGCGCCGTGCCGGAAAGCTCGACCAGCCGCGCGGTCCGCCGTTCTCCTTCCTCCGGGTCGCGCTTCCAGGCGGAGGTGAGGGTCTGGGCGATGAGCGACAGGCTGAACAGTTTCTGCGTCACGGAGTCGTGCAGCTCGCGTGCGAGGCGGTTGCGCTCTTCGAGAACGGCGGTCTGCTGCGCCTGCTCGTAGAGCCGGGCGTTCTCGATCGCCACCGCGGCGTGGCGGGCAAACAAGCTGAGGATCTCGACGTCTTCGCCGTCGAACCGTCGCGGAGGCGGCGCTCCGATGCCGAAAAATCCGATCAGGCGCTCGCGCCAGAGGATCGGCATGCCGATGACGGCGTTGGCGGCGAGCTCCGGAAGAAGAGGAAGGGGAGCCTGATCGTAGCGTTCGAGCACCACGGCGGCGCGCCGTTCGAGCACGAGGCCGGCGAGCCCCACTCCGGGGCCCATCTCGCGTCCCAGCTCGGCGAGCGGCATGCGATAGATAGCCTCGGTCCGGAAGACCCCGAGTCGCTCGTCGTGGAGGCCGATCGAGCCGTCCCATGCGTCGAGCAGCTCGCATGCATGGCGGACGATCGACGTGAGCAGCGGGCGCAGCTCGAGCTCGCTCGAGATCTCCTCGACGACCTGCCGTAGCCCGTCATACTGGCGGACCAAGCGGGGAAAGCGCTCGATCTCCGAGGTGCCGGAGTAGCTCGTGCTCATGCCGGGCTTGAGGGTTCCATGGGCGCCGGTTTCCCTTGGGCGTCGACATGGACGTAGACGACCTCGGCCTCGGTGACCTTGACGCGCACGTGCGCCTGCTCGCCGCGTTGGCGCTCCGCCTCGACGACTACGCGAACGGTGATTGACGTCCGGCCCAATCGCTCGGTGTAGGTGAAGAACGACACCAGGTCGCCGACAAAGACCGGTTGGTGGAAGACCACCTCACGCATCGCCACGGTGACCAGACGTCCGGTGCCGTAGCGATACGCTTCGACCGCTCCCGCCTGGTCGATGTAAGACAGGATGATGCCGCCGAAAATGGTCCCCAGGGCGTTGGTGTCCTTGGGCATCATCAGCACGCGAATCGCCGGTTGGCGAATGGAATCGTCGATCATGGGTGGAGCTCGCTCTCTATCGATGGAAGTCCGGAAAGGACCGGCATTTGCGCGACCGCGGAGCGGCCTCGCGTCCGGAGCGTCGACGCCATGGAAGCCGAACGTTCGCCTTCGGGACGCCTTCGCTGGAGTGTCGAGTGGCATGCTATCCTAGGGTCCTTCAGAGGAGTTTTCCCTTGTTGGCCTCGACCGAGGCAAATCGACTCAGCCTGGACCCAGCCAGACCCGATCGACCCCCGCAATCGATGTCCGCTCCCAGCCCAGAACCCGCTATTGCGCCGGTTTCCGACGCCGCATTGATGCGCCGAATCGGCGAGCGTCAACCGGAGGCGCTCGAAGAGCTCTATCGACGCCACGCTTCGGTGCTCCTCGCCTTGGGCAAGCGGATCCTCGCCAACCTCGAGGACGCCGAGGAGGTACTACAGGAGGTGTTCGTTCGAGTCTGGCAAGAGCATCTCCGGTACGACCCGGAGCGATCTTCGGTGGCGACGTGGCTGGTGCTGATCATGCGCAGCCGCGCGATCGATCGGCTGCGCAATCGGCGAGTGATCGAGAAGGTCCACAGCGCGGCACATCAGGAATCGGGTGAGGCGTATACATCCCCGGAGGGGGCGATAACCGTATTAGATCGACAGAGAGAGGGACGCGTGCGGTCCGAGCTTCTCGCCCTGCCCCCCGAGCAACGACAAGCCCTGGAAATGGCCTTTTTTGACGGCCTGACGCAGAGCGAGATCTCCGAGCGGACCGGTATTCCGCTGGGCACGGTGAAGACCCGAACCCTCCTCGCGATGAAAAAACTGCGAAAAAATCTTCGTCAAGAGATCCGAGAGCTTCTGTGAACACCGACACCGACCTGATGCTCGATTCGGCCGATCCCGAGGAGCGGGCTATCCTCCTCGCGATCGATGCTTTGGCCTCCGGCGACACGCCCGAGGCGGGCTCCGGCGACGACGCCTTGCGCCGGCTCTACGTCGAGGTTCTGGGTCTCCTCCCCGCGGCCCTCGACCCGGAACCGCCTGCGGCCCGGGTCTGGCAACGGGTCGCCGCGGAGCTCGATCTGCCCTCGGTTGAGGCTTCCGCCGCGACTCCGGCCCCTGTCGTGGCGAGCGTGGTTCCGAGCCCGGCGCCGACGGTCGAGGCGGCGACGGATCTTGCGCCGAGGCGGGCCACGGTCGTGCCGTTCGCGGCCCCCGCGCCGGTTCCCACGCGGGCCGCCATGCGGCGCCACGCGCGCTGGCCGCTCGCGCTCGCGGCGACCCTCGCGCTCTCGCTTGCCGGCCTGTCCTTGTTCCTGGTACGCAACCTCGACGAGCAGTCCGACAAGGTCTCCGAGCTGTACGTCAAGCTCGCGGCTGCCGAGCGGGAGGTATCCAGCCTGCGTCAGGCGAGCGGCAAGCTCACCGAGATGGAGGAGAAGTACTCGCTGGTGACCGATCCGGGCGTTTCGGTAAACCGGCTCGCTTCGACTGGGCAGCCGAGCGCGTCGAACGCGAGCGGCATTCTGTTCGTCGCGGCCGATCACAACCATTGGGTGCTCTCGCTCTCAGGGCTCCCGGCCGCCGAGGTGGGGAAGGGCTACCAGCTCTGGTTCATGGGCGAGACGACGGCGGTTTCGGGCGGTACCTTCACGGCGCGCGTGGGCGAAAAAGTCGAGCTCTCCGCCGCGTCGATGCCGGCCGGGACGCGCGCGATCGTCATCACGATCGAGCCCGCGGCCGGTTCTCCTCTGCCTTCCGGGCCTAGGGTTCTCACCACGGTCGGATAAACTCCGGCCGTGGATTGGCAACAGCGCTACTCTCAGAAGATCGCTTCGCCGGCCGAGGCGATCTCCCTCCTCTCTCCCCACCAGCGGATCTTGATCGGCTCGGGAGCCGCCGAGCCGGGGCGCCTGGTCGCGGCGATGGTCGACGACGGCCATCACCTCGAAGGCAACGAAGTCGTCCATCTCATGACCCTCGGGCACGCTCCGTACGTGGCTCCGGGTCTCGAAGGCCGGTTCCGCCACACGGCGTTCTTTATCGGCGCGAACGTCCGCGAGGCGGTGCAGGCCGGTCGGGCCGACTTCATGCCGGTCTTCCTGTCCGACATCCCGACGTTGATCCGTTCCGGCCGGGTGAAGATCGACGCTGCGTTGATCCAGGTCTCGTTGCCCGACCGCCACGGTTTCGTGAGCCTTGGCGTCTCGGTCGACGTGGTCCGCGCCGCGGTCGACACGGCGGAGCTGATCCTCGCCGAGGTCAACCCGAACATGCCGCGGACGCTCGGTGACTCGTTCCTACCGGTCGCCCGGATCGCGCGCCTCGTACCCGTCGAGGATCCCCTTCCCGAGCTCAGGAGCGAGCCGCTCGACGACGTCTGCCGAGAGATCGGGAGGAACGTGGCGAGCCTGATCCCGGACGGCGCGACGCTTCAGATGGGGATCGGCCGGATTCCCGACGCGGTTCTCGCCTCGCTCGACGAGCGGATCGATCTCGGCGTCCATACCGAGATGTTCTCGGACGGCGTGATGCGCTTGGCCGATGCGGGGGTGATCACGGGGCGGCGGAAGACCCTCCTCCCGGGAAAGATCGTCACCTCGTTCGTCATGGGATCGAGGGCGCTCTACGACTGGGTGGACGGCCATCCGGCGGTCGAGATGCGGCCGAGCGGTTTTACCAACGATCCCGTGCAGATCGCGCGCAACGATCGGATGGTGGCGATTAACTCGGCGCTTGCGATCGACCTCACCGGCCAGGTCGCGGCCGACACGGTCCGCGGCAAGTTCTTCTCCGGCATCGGCGGCCAGGTCGACTTCATCCGCGGGGCGGCTCGCAGCCACGGCGGTCGCCCGATCATCGCGCTCCCCGCGACCGCCAAGGGCGGAACGGTCTCGCGCATCCAGCCGCTGTTCGAGGAAGGGACCGGCGTCGTCACGAGCCGCGGCGACGTCCATTTCGCGGTGACCGAGTATGGGGTAGCCGACCTCTGGGGCAAGAACATCCGCGAGCGGACCGAGGCGCTGATCGCGATCGCCCACCCCGATTTCCGGTCGGAATTGCTCGCCGCGGCACGCGGGAGGAAGTACCTCTCTTAGCGGCGGAGGCGCTGTTACGATCGCGCGGTGTCCGGCAGAGAATCCCAGACGATCTCCGCCCTCCGCGCGCTCCTCGGACCCGAACGGGTGCTCGACGATCCGGAATCGCGCGCCGTCTACGGTACCGATTGGACGCGGGTCTTTCCTCCCGATCCTCTGGCGGTGGTGTTTCCACGCTCGGTCGAGGAAATAGTCCGGGTGGTCCGGTTCGCCAACGAGCGGCAGCTGCCGATCGTTCCGTCCGGAGGGCGCACCGGCCTCTCCGGCGGCGCGGTCGCGGCGCGACGGGAGCTGGTGGTCTCCCTCCGGGATCTCAATCGAGTTCTCGAGTTCTCGCCGGTCGATCGCACGCTTCGGGTCGAGGCGGGCGTCGTCACCGCCGCCGTCCAAGCGGAAGCCCGGGAGCGCGGGCTGTTCTTCCCGATCGACTTTGCCGCCGCGGGCTCCGCCCAGATCGGCGGCACCGTGGCGACCAACGCCGGCGGCGTCCGGGTCGTGCGCTATGGCTCGATGCGCGAGCAGGTGATGGGGCTCCGCGTCGTCACGGGAGCGGGGGAACTGCTCGACCTGAACCGTGGGCTGGTCAAGAACGCCACGGGCTACGACCTACGCCACCTCTTCGTTGGAAGCGAGGGAACGCTCGGGATCGTGGTCGAAGCGACTCTGAGGCTCGTACCGCCTCCCGGTCCGCGCGTCGTGCTCCTTGCGGGAGTTGAAGGGTTCGGCCCGCTCTCCGACCTGTTCGGTTCGTTGCGGCGGGCCGCGCCACCGTCCGCGTACGAGTTCCTTTCCGAAACCGCGCTCTCGGCGGTGCTCGCCGCCCGAAAGCTCAAAGCGCCGCTCGCCGCAAGGTATCCCTTCTATGCCTTGGTCGAAGTCGACGCGGCGGCCGAGCCGGCCGTCCTCGCCGTGCTCGAAGAGAAGCTCACATCGGGCGAGGTGGGCGACGTCGTCGTGGCGACCGACGAGGGGGAATGCCGGAGGCTTTGGCAGCTGCGCGAGTCGATCTCCGAGTCGATCGCTCCCCGCCTGCCCTACAAGAACGACCTGTCCGTGGTGATCTCGGCGCTGCCCGAGTTCCTCGCCGCCGCGGACGATCTCGTCCGGGCGAGCTATCCTGGCTGGGAGGTTCTTTGGTACGGCCACATGGGCGACGGCAACCTCCACCTGAACGTGCTCGCGCCCGACGGCGTCTCCCGGGAGGAGTTCCTCGCCCATTGCGATCGGATGACCGAGCGGATGTCCGCGCTCGTCGACCGCTTCGGCGGCAGCGTCTCGGCGGAGCACGGCGTCGGCCTGCTCAAGCGGAAAGTGCTCCACCACAGCCGGAGCGCGGCGGAGATCGCGGCGATGCGGGAGATCAAGAAGGCGTTCGATCCGAACGGGATCATGAACCCGGGGAAGTTGCTGCCCTAGAAAGGAGCGCCCGCAAGCGCCCCCAACCGAAGCACGGCCCCGGGTCGGTCTTTCGTCCCGGAGCGATGTCGGAGTGGCCTACCACGTCCTCGATCGGATACGTCGCCTGGAGGATGCGGGTGAGCCGCGCGAGGCGCAGGTACTGCTTCTCGGTGAACGGGCGTTCGTCGCACCCCTCGAGCTCGATGCCGACGGAGAAGTCGTTGCAGGCGGGCAGGCCATGCCAGACGGAGACCCCCGCGTGCCAGGCGCGCCGGGCGCAGGGGACGAATTGGATGAGCTCTCCTCGTCGCCGGATGTAGAAATGGGCCGAGACCCGGAGGGTCGCGATCGTCGCGTAGAAGGAATGCCCGGCCGGGTTGAGCCGGTTGGTGAAGAAGTCCAAGACCGCCTCGCCGCCGAACTCGCCAGGCGGCAGGCTGATCGCGTGGATCACCAGCAGGCGAACGAGAGCACCGGAAGGACGTTCGTCGAAGTTCGGCGAGGGGACCCGCCGGACACCGGCAAGCCAACCTTCCTCGTCGATCCGACTGGCGAGGCGTGGGCGGGGCTTGACGGCCGGCGCGCGGTGCGGAGGCATGGCGTCGAATAGGATAAGCGTTCGGGGTCGAGGGTGTCGTCCCCGGCTAGGTTTCACCCCTGCAAAACTCTCGAAAGAGCAATCATCCGAGCGGTCCGAGGAGGCTCGATGGACATTCGCAATCTGGTTCTAGTCGACGGGGTTCGCACCCCGATGTTGGAGTACAACGGCGATTTCGCCGACGTCACCGCGATCGATCTCGCGGCGCACGCCGCGCGGGCACTCTTCGAACGGACGGGGATCGCTCCGGCCGAGATCGAGCAGACGTTCGTGGGCAACGCGCTCCAGACCTCGTCGGACGCGATCTACGGTGCGCGGCACGTGGCCTTGAAGTCGGGAGTAGCGAAAGAGGCTCCAGCGCTCACGGTGAACCGGCTCTGCGGTTCGGGGATCCAGTCGGTGATCTCCGGCGCGCACGCGGTCCTCGCGGGCGAGGCCACGACGTGCCTCGTCGGCGGCATGGAGAACATGTCGCAGGCGCCGCACGTGATCCGCGGCGCGCGGAAGGGCTTCCGGCTCGGCCAAGGGCAGCTCGAAGACCTCCTCATGACCTCTTTGCTCGATCCGTTCTGCGGCTGTTACATGGCGCAGACGAGCAACAACCTGGCGAAGGATTTCGCCATCTCGCGCGAGGAGCAGGACGGGTTCGCGATCCGCTCGCAGCAGCGCGCCGGGGAGGCCTGGGCCTCGGGCCGGCTCGCCGAGGAGGTCGCGCCGATGGAAGTGGGCAAGGGCAAGCGCGCGAAGCGGATCGAGCGCGACGACCACCTGCGTCCCGAGACCACGATGGAGGACCTCGCCGGTCTGCCGACCGCGTTCGACAAAGACGGCTTCGTCACGGCCGGCAACGCCTCGGGGATCGTCGACGGCGCGGCGATGATGTTGCTGTCGACGGAGGATCGGGCGAAGGAGCGCGGCTGGGCGCCGATCGCGCGCATCGTCTCCTGGAGCGTCGTCGGCGTCGAGCCCTCGCGCATGGGGATCGGTCCCGCCCCGGCGATCCGCGCGGCGCTCGGGAAGGCTGGGATGGCGCTCGCCGACCTCGACTTGATCGAGATCAACGAGGCGTTCGCTGGCCAGATCCTCGCGGTGATCAAGGACCTGGACCTCGACGTCGACAAGCTGAACGTCAACGGCGGTGCGATCGCGCTCGGCCATCCCCTCGGCGCGTCGGGCACGCGCCTCCTGATCACCCTCGCCAAAGAGCTCAAACGGCGCGGCGGCGGCCGTGGCGTCGCATCGGCCTGCATCGGCGGCGGCCAGGGCATCGCGATGGTGATCGAGTCGATCGCCTAAAATTGCGATGAGGTTAGGCCTCGGTCTCGAAGGACGGAGGGTGCTGATCACCGGCGGGAGCCGGGGGATCGGCGCCGCCTGCGCCCTGGGTTTTGCGAAGGCGGGAGCTGCCGTGCTCCTCCATTACCGAGACCGGGCCGACGCCGCCGAGCGGCTGCTCGGCGAGCTTCCCGCCCCGGCGGGATTCCGTCATCTCGCCCGAGGAGCCGACCTCGCGGAACCGGAGGAGATCCCGGCGCTGCTCGATTTCGTCCACGAGGCCTGGGGCGGTCTCGACGTCCTGGTGAACAACGCCGGGATCTGGGAGGAAGGAGCGCTCGAGGAACTCGACGGCGCCGGATTCCTCCACCATTTCGACCGGACGATGGCGCTCAATCTGCGGGCGACGTTCCTGCTCGTTCGAGAGGTATTGCCGCTATTCGGCGGCGCACCGGATCCCTCGATCGTCAACGTCAGCTCGACCGCGGGCCAGCGCGGCGAATCGCGCTACGGCGCCTACGCCGCGAGCAAAGGGGGCTTGATTGCCGCGACCAAATCCTGGGCGGTCGAGCTCGCGCCGCGGATCCGGGTGAACGCCGTCGCTCCCGGTTGGGTGACGACCGACATGACCGAGGAAGCGCTTTCCGGAGCCGAGGGAACGAGAGCCGCCGCGGGCATTCCGCTCGGAAGAATCGCCACGGCGGACGACATCGCCGGGCCGATCCTCTTCCTCGCTTCGCCGCTCGCCCGCCATGTTACGGGAGAGGTGCTGAACGTGAACGGCGGAAGCGTGCTTTGCGGGTGAGCCCCGCGCGCTCTCGCGTCCCGGCCGCTCGGCCTTTCCTGCCTTATTTACAGTCGTCCTTCCTCGGCGGCCTTCAAATACCCCAGGCATTTGTAGACCAGCTTCGCCGCGACGAAGTCGCTCGCCGGAAGGGGCCCGAACGGTGCGAGCTCGACGAGGTCCATCGCGACCACCTTCTTGGTCTTGAACAGCTGGCGGAGCAGCCGGAGCGTCGGCCACCAGGTGCCGCCGCCGGGCTCCGGAGTGCCGGTTGCGGGGACCAGCGACGGGTCGAAGAAGTCGATGTCGAAGGTAAGATAGATCCGCTCGGGGAGGGTGGCGAGCATCTCCGGGAACATTTCCTCGGCGCGGTCGAGCTGATGCCCCCAGATGACAGGGAGGTTCTTCGCCCGGATCAGCTCGGCCTCGGGGCTCGACAGCGAGCGGATGCCCACGGCGAGCGACGGAATCCCGTCCTCGTGAATGCGTCGCAGCACGCTCGCGTGACTGTAGGGGGTCCCCTCGAACTCCTCGCGCAGGTCGGAGTGGGCGTCGAATTGGACGACGCCGATTTCTCCTTCGCCGGCCCAGGCCTTCCGGGTCGCCCGCACCGGGGCGATCGACAGCGAGTGCTCGCCGCCGAGGACGGTCAGGAACTTCCGTGCCTCGAGATGGGGTAGGCAGGCCGCCTCCAGCTCGTCGAACGCCTCCTTCATCCCGAACGCCTCGGGATGGAACGGCGGCAGTGTCGCGATGCCCTGCGTGAACGGCTCGTCGCCGAGCTCTTCGTCCCACAGCTCCATCGATTGCGACGCCCGGACGATCGCCGCGGGCCCATGAACGGTGCCCTTGCCGTACGACGTGGTGCGCTCGAACGGTACGGGCATGACGACCGCGCGGGCGGTCTCGTAGCGGCTGTGCTCCTCTTCGAGCAGGCCGAAGTTCTGCGAAGCGTGAGACATGAGAGGCTCCTCCAAGGGTCGGCAGTTTTTAGCAGAATTCTTCCAGCAAGAATCGGGACCATCGCGATCGAAGACGGCGTCTTACGTCTCGGGGGGTATGAAACAGAATCCCGACCCACTTCATTCTCCCCCTGCCTTTCCCGACCCTTCTTCCCGATCTCGCCCCTCGACTGGCTCCAGCCTGATCCGCGAGCTTCCCGAAAACGATCGGCCGCGCGAGCGTCTGCTCGCGCAGGGAGGCCGCGCGCTCGCCGACGCCGAACTGATCGCCGTCCTGCTGCGCACCGGTCGTTCGGGCGCTTCCGCGCTCGACCTCGCGCGCGAGCTGCTCCAGGCGCACGGTGGCCTTGCGGGGCTCGAAAACGTCGACGTCCATGAGATCCGCCGGCTCGGCGTCGGCCCGGCGAAGTCGGCGGCGCTGCTCGCCGCGCTCGAGATCGGTCGCCGGCTCGCCCGCGAGCAACTGCCCGAGGAGCCGCTAACCCGGCCGGACGAGGTGGTCCGCTACCTGAAGCTGCGCTACGGCGAGCGCGACCAGGAGGTGATGGGCGCCCTGTTCCTGAACCTACGCAACCGGCTGATCGGGGAGCGCGAGATCTACCGCGGCACGATCGATCGGGCGGCGGTCGAGCCGCGCGAGGTGCTCAAGGAGGCGCTGCTACGCGGGGCCACCGGGTTCGTGGTCTTCCACACTCATCCCAGCGGCGACCCCTCGCCGAGCCTGGAGGATTACGAGTTCACCCGCCGCCTCGCGCAGGCGGCCGACCTCATGGGGATGCGCCTGGTCGACCACCTGATCCTCGGCGCCGCCGGGCGTTGGGCGTCGATCCGCGATCGGCGGCCGTGGTAGCTTCCGTTCGTGCGCGCCTCGTCCCCTCCTTCCGATTCGAACGCCTCGCTCGGCGGCGGTCATTTTCATCTCGATAGCGCCAGCGGCGTCCATCTTCATTTCGATGCCGCAAGCGGCATCGCGGGGGACATGTTTCTCGGCGCGTGTCTCGACGCGGGGCTTCCTCCCGAGGTACTGGTCGAGACGATCGAGCGTTTGAACCTGCCGGGGATCGGGTTCGAGATGCGCCGCGCCGTGCGTGGCGGGGTCACCGGCGTCCGGTTCCGAGTGCTGGACCACGGCCGTTCGATCGAGGGGCCCGATCCGGAAGAGGTCGAAGGGGCATCGACACCGGGGCATCCCCATCACCCGCATCCGCACCCCCATCCCCACTCTCATCCGCACCCGCATTCACACCCTCAGGAGCACACGCACGGCTCGGAAGGAGCCCACGTCCACGGGAGGCATCTTGCGGAGATCCGCGCCCTCCTCGCCGCGAGCGGACTTGCGGCTCCGGTGCGGGAACGCGCCGAGCGCCTGTTCGTGCGCCTCGGCGAGGCGGAGGCGAAAGTGCACGGCGTTTCGATCGAGCAGGTCCATTTCCACGAGGTCGGCGCGATCGATTCGATCGTCGATCTGGTCGGCGCCGCCGCGGCGATCGAGCATTTCCGGCCGGCGCGGATCACCGCTTCGGCGATCAACGTCGGGGGTGGGCGGGTGAAGGCGGCCCACGGCGAGCTCGCGGTGCCCGCTCCGGCGACCGCGCTGTTGCTTGGGGGGATCCCCGTCTATGGAAGCGGTGGGGGAGAGCTCACGACGCCGACCGGCGCGACCCTGCTCGCCGAGCTGGTCGACGAATACCTCGAATTTCCGGCGATCGTCTCGGACGCGATCGGCTACGGCCTCGGCAAGCGGGATACCCCGGGCCGGCCGAACGTCTTTCGGTTGATCCGCGGCCGGGGAGTGCACGCCCTCGCGGCCCAGCCGCTCGCCGGTTCCTGGAGGGAATCGCTCGGCACGTTCGGCCGGCTGTCCGAGGTCGCGGTCGTCGAGTGCGAGATCGACGACCTGGCGGGCGAAGGTTTCGGATTCCTGATGGAGCGTCTGCTCGGCGGGGGCGCGCTCGACGTCTACTTCACGCCGGTCCAGATGAAGAAGAACCGGCCGGGTACCCTCGTCACGATGCTCTGCCGGCCCGAGCAGCTGGAAGCGCTCGCTGGGCTGCTGCTGCTGGAATCCGGGTCGCTCGGCTGCCGCATCCAGCGGGCAGAGAGAATCGAAGCCGACCGCGAGGTCGTCACGGTCGAGACCGAGTTCGGACCGGTCGCGGTCAAACGGGCGCGCCTGGCCGGCCGGCCGCTCGTCGCCGCCCCGGAGTTCGAAGATTGCCGGCGGATCGCGCTCGCCCTAGGCGTGCCCTGGCGAGAGGTCTACCGGGCGGCCAGCCTCGCCGCGGTCGTGCGCGGACGGGTCGAAGGAGAGGCGGCATGAGCCTCGCCGGGGCACCGGGCACCCTTCGTTCCGGACTCGCCGGTGGCGGTTGGCTCCGCTGGGTGGCGGTCGACGTGGCGCCGGTTGTGGCCGATGTCCGCGATCGCCTCGATCTGTCGCCGGTCGCGACCGCCGCGCTCGGGCAAGCGCTCGCGAGCGCCGCGCTCCTGCTCCGCCTGTGGCTCAAGGAGATCGGCTCGGTCTCGATCGAGCTGCGCGGCGACGGCCCGCTCGGCAAGGTCTACGCGGAGGCCGATGCCGAGGGAAACCTGCGCGGCACCGTGGGCGAGCCGCAGCTCGATCTCTCGCCGCTCGCCGAAGGGGGGCTTCCGGTGGCGAATGCGATCGGCCAAGGAACCCTGCGGGTGATTCGCGAGCTGCCGGACGGCGGCCGTTACGACAGTCAGGTCGAGCTCTCGTCGGGCGCGATGGGCAAACAGCTCGCCCACTACCTCGACCAGAGCGAACAGACGCGCTCGGCCGTGCTGCTCGGCGTCCTGCTCGATCCGACCGGTATCGGTGCCGCGGGAGGCGTGATCGTCGAGGCGTTTCCCGGCGTCGCCGAGGAGACGCTCGAACGACTGGAGGCGAACATCGCCGCGCTGCCGGGGGTGGGACAGATCCTCGGCCGGGAGAGCCTCGACGGCGCCCTCGAAGCCCTGTTTAGCGGTCTCGACTGGGAATCGCTGGACGAGCGCCCGGTGAGGTACCGCTGCCGCTGCAGCCGGGGCCGCCTGCTCGAGATGCTCGAGCGCCTGCCCCGCGAGGAGCTCTCGCCGCTACACAGCGCCGAGGACGGCTCGATTCCCGCCGAATGCGCCTTCTGCGGCGCGATCTACCGCTATTCGATCGACGAGATCTCGCCGAACTAGATGCAGGGGACCAAACGTCAGTACTGCTCGTAGGCCACGAGCCGTTCCTCGCGCTCGCCTATCCAGATCGCGGCTTCCCGATAGCGCGTCTGGAACCAAGGGGAGGATGCCATCCGCGAGAGCCGGCTGCGATCGCCGCGCAACAGGACAAATCGCGGAGAGCGGGCCGAGACGATCCCCCGATAGTCGCCGCGACGGATGAAGCCGACGAGCTCTGGGCTCACCAACCCGGCGAGATCGAGCATGCGGAGGTCCGAGAAGTAGCCCAGCGTCCCGACCTCCGTGTGCGCGACGAGATCGCCCGGTTGGGCGTGCGTCGAGAGCCACCCGGCGGCTTGACGGTAGAGCTTCAGCCGAGGCGGAGGAGGTGGATCGCTCAGCCACCGAGCGGATCCGATAAATAGCGAAAGGACGATGGCACCTGCGCCGACCGTGCCACCCCGTCGAAGCCAACCGGTGTAAGCACCCGGATTTCGTCCTTTCGGCCACAATTCGACCGCTAAAAGAGGCAGGCCGAAGAATGTCGCGACGAGACAAGGCAACGCATACCAATTCATGAAAGGCACGCCGAGTAAGGGGTAAGCTAGGGTGAGTCCCAAGGCGTTCCACCCCAAGAGGCGTGGGACCCTTCTCTGAACTTTTGCCAGGGCGACCCACGCAGCAGGCATGGCGACCAAGCTTGCGAAAGGCCAAGGTCCCGCGGTCCGTTTCCAAAGCGGCCAGCCGCTCGACCAAAAGTGGATCCCGGTCCGAGGCACGCTCGAGATCTCCGATAGCGTTCTCTTGACTCCGAGCGTTCCTGGAAGCGGGTCGCCGAAGTACCCTGTCGCGAGCGCGAGGCCGAGCGCGATCATCAGGGTTGCAAACGCGGCGAAAGCCCGCGGGAATCGGCGTCGACCCGCCCATTCGAGCAGGACGATCAGGACAACCCCCAGTCCCGCGTCCGGCCGACACCAGACCGCGATGCCCGCGAAGCACCCGGCGATGACGGGTTTCTTTGGTTCGAGAAGTACCGCTAGGGTGAGCATCGCGAGAGCGAGCGGAGCGGCGGCGCCCTGGTGGATCCAAAGAAACGGCGACAGGACCCAGAGGCTGCCGCCGAGAACCGCGGCGAGCCTGCCTGATTTCGAGTCCGCAACTTCCCAAGCGACACACGCAGCGATGAGTACGGCGCTTGCGGCGGAGACGATCGTGCCGAGGGTCGGTATTGGAAGACCGGTTGCGATTTTCATTAACGCGAGCAAAAGGCCTAACCCAGGTTCGGTGGTGCCGGAGACTCTCTCGCCTGGATTGAACACGAAGCCTCGAGACGTCGCCAAATTCTGGGCGTAGCGATAGGTAATGAAGAAATCGTCTTCAGCCCTGCCCTTAAGGAAAAACGCCAGGGCTGCGGCACAGACTGCCCAGCCGGTGGTCGCGAGTTTCAAGGTTCGACTCAGTCGGGGCGAGGAGCCCTCCTGCGTTGCTTTGACTCGGTGCTCCTCGCCAGCCGGCATTAGCGGTCCTTTAGGAAGGTGCGGATTATGTGCATTCCCGGGAACGATGTAACGGGACACTGAGGCCGGGCAGTAGTTGGATCGTTGGTAGCGGAATAGAAAAGTCGATTTGCTGTCCACTCCAACAGAAATGGGTAGTTGCGGGAGTTGGAGTGATCTCCCGGCATACACCGTGGGACACCGAGGCTGTCGGCCCCGATAACTTGGGTTGCAACATCACCGAACATCTTTGCCGGATTGGCGGCCCCCAATTTGTCGACATTGCGGAAAACGATCTGGTTTCTTGCCGCGCCCGCGACGAAACAGCCACAGTTCGAGTAGACGGCATTCGTTCCGGAGGCGAAGACTTGCCACTGGCCATTATTGAGTATGTGAAAGCTGGGATGTCGAACTCCAGACCAAATTATGCTCGGCTGAACCGAGCCGTTGGCGGGTAGCTCAAAGAGAAATGCGGGGTCGCTCGAAAGTGGCAAGTTTGTCCATCCTCCCGACGTCCAAGCTTGGAGGTCTTGAATGGGTAGATTTGACGTATAGCTGGTCGCAACCCTGGCGCGAATCACGCCAAGCCCATCGGTTGGAGCTGGTCTCCCATCCTTGTACACGAGTTCCACGACACCGTACCAGTATGCGACGCCGCCGAGGTCGGCATCTCTGAACGCGATCTTATTCCTGGCCACGCTACCTCGGCCTTAATACGTACCTAGGCGTCCCTCTGTCACACCGCTGTCACGTCTCGTTTCCCCACCTGCCAAACCCCGATGCGATCGTTCCCTCGCGCAAGCGGCTTCGGGCTGCGCGAAGAGAACCTCAGTCATCTACCCTGGTTGGGAGAATGGAGAAGACGATGAAGCAGCGCGCGAAGATCGCCACGTCCGTGGCCTTTCTGTCGGTTGCGATGCTCGGCGGCGGCGCCCTTTGGGCGCAGGCGGGAAAGGTCGACGCGGCGATCGCCGGCTATTCGAAGGTGAGCGGCGTCTCGGGAAACCTCAACTCGGTCGGCTCGGACACGCTGAATAACGCGATGACCCTGTGGGCCGAGGGGTTCAAGAAGCAGTACCCGAACGTCCGGATCCAGATCGAAGGGAAGGGCTCGTCGACCGCGCCCCCGGCGCTGATCGCCGGCACCTCCCAGATCGGTCCGATGAGCCGGGAGATGAAGGCCGAGGAGATCGATCAGTTCGAGAAGAAGTACGGCTACAAGCCGACCCAGATCCGGGTGGCGCTCGACGGCGTGGGCGTGTTCGTCAACAAGGACAACCCGATCCAGAGCCTGACGATCCAGCAGGTGGACATGATCTTCTCGAAGGGACGCGCCTGCGGTGGCAAGAAGAACGCCGTGAAATGGGGCGACGTGGGAGGCACGGGGGAGTGGGCGAACCAGCCGATCAGCATCTACGGCCGTAACTCCGCCTCCGGCACGTACGGGTACTTCAAGGAAGTCGCCCTCTGCAAAGGCGATTACAAGGATACCGTCAAGGAACAACCGGGATCTGCGTCGGTCGTCCAGGGCATCTCGGCCGACCGGTTCGGCATCGGGTACAGCGGCATCGGCTACAAGACCTCGGGCGTGAAGGCCCTGGCGCTCGGCAAGACCGCGGCCGCCGTTTTCAGCGACGACGCAGAGAACGTCTACGCGGGCAAGTATCCGATCTCGCGCTACCTCTACGTCTACGTCAACCAGGCCCCGAACAAGCCGCTCGATCCGCTGGTGCGCGAGTTCGTGAAGTTCATCCTGTCGCAGGAAGGGCAGCAGATCGTGGTGAAGGACGGCTTCTTGCCGCTTCGCGCCTCGATTGCCGGACAGGAGCTGGCGAAGGTCAAGTAAGAATGACGGAGGGCGACTCCCGATCGGGGCGCGGTTCGTCCCGACTCGGGGGTCGTCGTCTCGCCATTCGAGGTTCGCAATCGAAGCGCGTCTCGATATTTTCCCCCATGTCTGATTCTCACGCTCAGCCCCCCGTGGCCCCGAAACGTACCGTCCATCGCCGGTTGCTGCCCGCGCCCACGCCGCGGCGCCGGCTCTGGGCCGACAAAGTCGCCAAGGTCGTCGTCTCGGGAGGCGGAATCGCGATCATCGCGAGCATTCTCGGAATTTTGGCGTTCATCCTGGCGGAAATTCGGCCCATCTTCACCCGGCCTGAGGTGCGCCAGGAGTTGGCCGCCCAGGTTCCCGGCGCGAAGCTCGCGGGAGCGCTTTCCGACGAGCATCGAGAGCTCGCCGCCGCGATCGCTTTGGACGGCCGGGTCGTCGCGGTACGGATGGCCTCGGGTGCGATCGAAGCCGAGCGATCGCTCGCCGAGCCGCGAGTCGCGGCGACCGCCGCGTCGTCGCTGTCCGGCGGCCGCGGGCTGGGCGCCGCATTGAGCGACGGCCGGGTGGCGATCTCTCCAGTGGCGTTCGACGTGACCTTCGGTGGGGCCGACGGCTCGACGCGGAAGATCTCGCCCCGTCTCGATCCGCCGCTCCTCCTGCCGATGGATCCCGAGAGCCGTCCGCTTCGGGTCTTCGCCGCCCAGCTCGGCGAGGACGGCGCCGCAATTGCGGCCGCGCAGCTGGCCGACGGCACGCTGGTCGTAGTCCGTCGCTCGATTGAGACCAACGCCATCACCGGCGAGTCGGTCGAATCGGTCGATCGCGGCGAGGCCAAGATCGCGCGGCCGCTCGCCGCTCTCGTCTTTGACGAGGAACAGAAGAACCTCTGGGCGGGCGCCGCCGACGGCGGCCTGCTCTGGTGGCGGCTCGACGGCGCGCAACTCGGCGAACCCGAGATCGGGGCGGTGGGCCGGTCCGGGGTGACCGCCCTCACGTCTCTGATCGGCGGTCGTTCGTTGGTCGTGGGCCAGGCGAACGGCGCCCTTTCGGTCTGGTTTCCAGTCGAGCAGAAAGACGGTTCCAAGCGGCTCACCCGCGTACGTGACTTTCCGCCGCTGCCGGGTCCGGTGCTCGATCTCGCACCTTCAGGCCGCGGCAAGGGATTCCTCGCGGCCGACGAAACGGGCCAGCTGGGCCTCTATTGGTCTACTTCGGAGAGGACACTCTGGCGGGGCGCCGGTCCGTTCGAACGACCGACCGGCCTCGCCTGGAGCCCCAAAGCGGACGGGGCCGTGCTCGCTTCCGGCGCCAAGCTCGCGGGCGTGTCGGTCGACAACCCTCATCCGGAGGTCTCCTGGCGCGCGCTGTTCGGCAAGGTCTGGTACGAGGGGTATCAGGAGCCGCAATACGTCTGGCAATCCTCCTCCGGGACGGACGACTTCGAGCCCAAGCTGTCGCTCGTTCCCTTGCTCGTCGGAACGCTCAAGGGGACGCTCTACTCGCTCCTCCTGGCCATCCCGCTCGGCATCTTCTCGGCAATGTACATCTCGCAGTTCATGCACCCGGCGTACAAGCGGATCTTGAAGCCGGCGATCGAGATCATGGCGTCGTTGCCGAGCGTGGTGCTCGGCTTCCTCGCCGGCCTCTGGCTCGCGCCGCGCCTCGAACAGGTCTTGCCGGCCCTCTTCCTCGCCTTGGTGATCCTGCCGGCGGTCGTCTGGCTCGCCGGGAGCCTCTGGCATCTCGTCCCCAGGAAGACGAGGAACCGCTTCAGGACCGGGAGCGAAGTGGCCTTGTACGGGCTAGCCCTGCTCGGTGGCCTCTGGCTCTGTCTGGCGCTCGAAAAGCCATTCGCGGATCTCGCGTTCGGCGGCAGCTTCCAGACCTGGCTCCATACGACGACCGGCTGGACCTACGATCAAAGGAACGCGATCGTCGTCGGGCTCGCGATGGGGTTTGCGGTCATTCCGATCATCTTCGCGATCGCCGAGGACGCTTTCTCGAACGTGCCGCCGAACCTGGTCGCGGGATCCCTCGCTCTCGGCGCGAACCGTTGGCAGACGGTGACCCGCGTGGTCCTGCCGACCGCGTCGCCCGGGATCTTCTCCGGCATCATGATCGGATTCGGTCGCGCGGTGGGGGAAACGATGATCGTCCTCATGGCGACCGGCAATACCCCGATCCTCGAATGGAACCCGTTCAATGGCTTCCGCACGCTGTCGGCCAATATCGCGGTCGAAATCCCCGAGGCCGCCCAGGGCGGAACGCTCTATCGGACGTTGTTCCTGGCCGCCCTGCTCCTCTTCGCCATGACCTTTCTGGTCAACACCCTGGCTGAGCTCGTGAGGCAGCGCCTGCGCGAGCGGTATTCTCAACTTTGAGAGCGTCTCGAGCTTCGATGATCCCCTCCCGACCGAAAGCCCGCCGCCGACGCTCCGACGTGCTCGGCGATTCGTTCACCGCCCTCTGCGGCGGAGCGCTCGCCCTCAACCTCCTGTTGGTGGTCGGCATCCTCGCCTTGCTCGCTTGGAACGGCGGCCGTCACTTCTGGCAGCGGGATCTCGTCGAGTTGACCCTGAGGGACGGCCGGAAGGTCCTCGGCGAGGTCTGGGAGGTCGAGAAGCGGCCGGCGGTGGGACAGCGGCCGGCGGTCGATCGCCTCCGATTGAAGATCGGCAACCGCGACCTCGCCGGCCTCGACTTCGCCTGGATCGATCGGAAAGACGTGGCGCGCATCTCTTACCCGGCCGACGCACTCGTCGTCGAGCGGTTGGAGTACGGCAACTTCTACGGCTCGATCGGTGAGATCAAGGTGGGTGGCCAGGTGATTGCCGAGGGATCGGCGAAGTCGTGGCGGGCCCTGGGTCCTCTGCTCGAGAAGAAGGGCACCGAGCGGCGACGGGTCGAAGCGCTCGAGAAAGGCGAGATCGGCAACGTCAACGCCGCGATCGAGTCGCTGCGTTTGGACAAGAAGAGGCTCGATCTCGAGAGCCTCCCTGCCGCTGAGAAAGCGTCGCAGACCGCGGCTCTCGACGCCGAGATCGGACGTCGCGAAGCCGCGTATCAACGGCTCGCGGATCGGCTTTCGACGATGCGCGAGGCCCTCGATCGGGACATGGTCGTGCTCGTCTCGGCGGACGGGGAGAGCAAAGAAATGCCGCTTTCGGGCGTGGTCGAGGCGCTGCGGCCGAACGCGATGAGCGCTTGGAGCAAGGGACTCCTCTACCTGCGACGGATCCGGAGTTTCGTCTCGGACGATCCTCGGGAGGCGAACACCGAAGGGGGGATCTTCCCTTCGATCTTCGGCACCGTGATGATGGTCTTCCTGATGAGCTTCGCAGTCGTTCCGCTCGGCGTGCTCGCGGCGCTCTATCTCCGGGAATATGCCAAGCAGGGGCCCCTCGTCCGTATGGTCCGGATCGCCGTGAACAACCTCGCCGGCGTTCCCTCGATTGTCTTCGGAGTCTTCGGCCTCGGCTTCTTCGTCTACCTGATCGGGGGGTCGATCGACCGGATCTTCTATCCCGAAGCGCTGCCGACCCCTACGTTCGGCACCGGCGGAATCCTGTGGGCGGCGCTGACGCTCGCGCTGCTCACCGTGCCGGTGGTGATCGTCGCGGCGGAGGAGGGGCTGGCGGCGGTCCCGCGCATCGTCCGCGAAGGGTCGCTCGCGCTCGGCGCCACGAAGTTCGAGACACTGTGGCGCGTCGTCCTGCCGGCCGCCGCGCCCGGGATCCTCACCGGCATGATCCTCGCGATGGCGCGTGCCGCCGGCGAGGTGGCGCCCTTGATGATCGTCGGCATGGTGAAGCTGGCGCCGGCCCTGCCGGTGGACAGCCATGCACCGTTCGTCCATTTCGAGCGTAAGTTCATGCACCTCGGATTCCACATCTACGACGTCGGCTTCCAAAGCCCGAACGTCGAGGCGACGACGCCTCTGGTGTTCGCGACCGCGCTGCTCCTGATCGTGGTCGTGACGATCATGAACCTCGCCGCGATCGCGCTGCGTAACCATCTGCGCAAGAAGTACGCCGGGAGCGCCGTATGATCGACGTCGTCCATTCGGAAACCTCATCCAGGAGGGAGCGCATGCAGGAGATCGCCCCGAGCCCCGGCGGGGTCGCTGTGCCTTCGCCGAGAGCCGAAGCACGCGAGTCCGCGCCGGTTTCACGCACGGACGCTCCAATCCTCGAGGTCGATCATCTGTCGCTCTGGTACGGCGAGAAGAAGGCTCTCAAGGAGATCTCGCTCGAGGTCGAGCCGAAAAAGATCACCGCCTTCATCGGACCGTCGGGATGCGGCAAGTCGACCCTCCTGCGCTGCATCAACCGGCTGAACGACCTCGTCGACGGCGTGCGGACGGAGGGGGACATCCGGTTCGAAGGGGAGAGCATCTACGACCCCAACCTCGACATCAATCGATTGCGCAAGCGGATCGGCATGGTGTTTCAGAAGTCGAACCCGTTCCCGAAATCGATCTATGAGAACGTCGCCTACGGCGCGCGCATCCAGGGCATCAAGAAGAAGGCGGAACTCGACGAGATCGTCGAACGGAGCCTCTTACGGGCGGCGCTGTGGGACGAGGTGAAGGATCGCCTCGGCGAGAGCGCGCTCGGTATGTCGGGTGGCCAGCAGCAGCGTCTTTGCATTGCCCGCGCCATCGCCGTCGAGCCCGAGGTCATCCTGCTCGACGAGCCTTGCTCGGCGCTCGATCCGATCGCCACCGCCCGGATCGAGGAGCTGATGCAGGATTTGAAGGATCAGTACACCCAAGTGATCGTCACCCACAACATGCAACAGGCCTCGCGGGTCTCGGATTACACGGCGTTTCTCTATCTGGGTGAGCTGATCGAATTCGGCGAAACCGGTCGCCTCTTCCTCAACCCGGCGAAGAAGCAGACCGAGGACTACATTACGGGGCGCTTCGGCTGATCCGAGGGTTAGCTTCGGCCCGCGCGACGGACGGCGGGCCGAATCGGGGGGTTAGAAACAGCAGATCGAGCAGCGCGTCCGCTCGCCGCAGCTCTCTTTGCAGGTGAATCCGCAGGTCTCGACCTCGGTGAAGCCCCCTGCGACGAGGCTGCGCTGGGACGGTTCCAGGCGGCGGACGGTTTCACGGCTGAGCGCGAGCTTGGAGAGTTTCTTCTTCACCGAGGGCTCCTTTGGGGAGACGTACTCGCCGGAGTGAGGTCTCGCGGCGTAGCGTCTCTATAGAAAAGAAGGTGTCGGTGATGGGCGAAAGCGAACCGCTGAGCTCTCGTCCGCTCGCGGATGTCAGGCGAGGCCCACCTTGAGCTTCTGGCGGCCGTACGCCCCTTCGAGCGTCGCGACCAAGGGAATCTCGTCGCCCGGCGCAACTTCGCGCGATACCGGCAGGATCCGTAAGTCGTGCCCCCAGTGCGTGCCGGGCGCGTCCGGTGCAGTCGAGATCGCGATGTCCTCGTCGAAAGTGGCCCGGAAGAACACGACGAGAGCGCTCAAGGTGCCGGCATTCTGGATCCGGAAGCGTGGAGTGGCCACCAGCGATGGAGTAGCGAGGTCGTCGGCCGCGAAATCGAGCGCGAGGAGCCGGCACTCGGTCGAGAGCACCACAAACGAGGTGGCGCGCGCGGTGGCGCGGAGGCTTTGCGGATCGACCTGAGCGAGCCGCGCGAGCCAGGGGGCCATTTCGAGGCCGAAACGACCGGCGTACTCGAGAGCCTCGTTCACAATCTTGCGGGGGTCCGTGACGCCGCTCGCCCCGGCGTCGATTCCTATGCAGGCGACCTCCAGGCGCGCGGGAAGGAATCGTGATCCGGGGAGGAGTAGGCGCTCTCGAGCATCCGCCAGGGCGGGGAGTAGGTTCTCCTCGAAGGGATCCGTCCCGAAGAGCTCGTGAATCAGGATCTCGGCCTGGGCATCCAGCGCGACGTCCCGGCTGTTGCCTCGGTGAAGGGCGATCTTGGCGCCGAAGGGAGCGTTGGCCGCGAACAGCTCCGCCGCGGCCTCGGCGATCGTGCTCTCCTCGATCGCGTCGACCGAGAGAGCGCCGGCGCGGGCGGCGAACAGGGAGAGGATTCCCGTGCCGCAGCCGATCTCGAGTACCTTTCGCCCCGCGCAATGGCGCTCAATCGCCTGGCGGTAGGCCGAGACCCGGAGATCGTCTCTCAGCATGTGGTGGTGGGAGAGCGGCGAGGCGAACCCCGAGGTGGCGAGCGAGGTCGCCTCGGACCCTTCGGGGGTGAGAAGATTTTGCTCGACCAGTGTCTGGACGACGATCTCGAAGCCGGCTTCCTCGACCTCCCAGTCCTCGGCCAATCGGTCGAAGACCTCGCGCGAGGTGGCGCCCGGAGCGAAAGCCCGGAGGACCGGCATCGCATCGAGGTCGACTTCCTGGGGGGGGCGGGAGATCGAGTGGGTGGCGACGAGCTTGCCCGATGGGGTGAGGGCGAACGTCAGCGAGCCGGTGGTCCGGTAGCGAGAGTTCCAGTTCATAAGGGGCTTCGATCGGGAGGATTCTATGGGATCCGACCGTCATCTGGGCGGGATGGGCGCCCCGCTGGAGGCGTGGGCGCCCGGGGCTCGGCCGTCTAGCAGCAGCTCGTACAGCGGCTCAGGCAAGTGCCGCCGCAGCTCTCCCGCTGGGTGCAGGTGTCGGTCAGCGCGCCGCCGAGGACGGGGGTGCCGGGGTTCATCTCCAGGAGTCGGAGGGTCTCGCGGCCGAGCTCGAGTTTGCGGGCTTTCTTCTGCATGATGAACTCCTTCGTCGTGGTTTGCCCCTCTCTCGCCTCGATTCTATGGAGGGGGTTCGCGCGAGCGCACATCTGCGAAGACTCTTTGTGACCGAACCCCTCGGACCTGGGACGAACGGCCCTTTCATGTCTCGCTTGCCCCGGCTCCCCCCACTACTACAGGCAGGAATCGTGCGCCTCTTTCCCGCTTTCCTGACGGAGCCCTTTCAATGACCGAAAGTACGACCAAACCTTCGCTGTCTTCGATCGGCCAGCCCATCCGGCGTGCCGTGAGCGTATCGACCGACGACCTCGTGCATTTTGGATCGCTTCCCGGCGGTGGGACGCTGCCGGTCGTCTTGCGGCCCGCCGTCCCCGGTGTCGACCTCCTCGCCTGGGCCGAGGCGCACCGGGATCAGCTCACCGACCAGCTCTACCGCCATGGTGGCCTGCTGTTCCGCGGTTTCCCGCTCAAGGAGATCGCCGACTTCGAGCGTGCCTTCCGCGCCATCGCGGGAGACATGCTGGAGTACAAGGAGCGCTCTTCGCCCCGTCACGCGGTGGCCGGCAAGGTCTATACGTCGACCGACTATCCGCCCGATCAGCCGATCTTCTTGCACAACGAGAACTCCTACCAGAACGTCTGGCCGATGCGCATCGGCTTCTTCTCCTACATCTGCGCCAAGGAAGGGGGAGAGACGCCGATCGCCGACACCCGTCGCATCTACCAGCGGATCGATCCGGAAGTTCGCAAGAAGTTCGTCGAAAAGAAGTGGACGTACGTCCGCAACTTCGGCGACGGCTTCGGGCTCGCATGGCGCGAGGTGTTTCAGACCGACGATCGCGCGCAGGTCGAAGCGCATTGCGCGAAGAACGGCATCCAGGTCGAGTGGAAAGAGGGCGACCGGTTGCGTACCCGAGCCGTCCGTCCCGCCGTCTCGCGTCATCCCTATACCGGCGAGCTGGTCTGGTTCAACCACGCGACGTTCTTCAACCTGTCGACGATGACACCGATCGTTCGCGACGCCTTGCTCGACGAGTTCGAGATCGAAGATCTGCCCACCCATACCTACTATGGCGACGGGTCGCCGATCGAAGACGACGTGCTCGACCACTTGCGCGCCTGTTACGACGCCGAGACGATCAAGTTCCTTTGGGAACCCGGCGACCTGCTGGTGCTCGACAACATGCTCTCGGCGCACGGTCGCTCGCCCTTCACCGGCGAGCGCAAGGTCCTCGTCGCGATGGCCGACCCCAAGACCTGGTCCGAGCTCTCTCCGGTCTTGGTGGACGATGCCGCCACCGCGGTGGCGCTGCATGGCTGATCTCGTCGCGCTGCTGTCGTTCCTGCGCCGGCTTTCGCGCGGCGTTCCGTTCTCGGGATTGCTGATCGCCGGGGTCATCCTCGCAGGCGTTGCGAGTGGTCTGTCGAACACGGCATTGGTGGCGACGCTCAACTCGGCGATCGCGCACGGCGGGCCGGCCTCCGGCCTCGGTTGGCGGTTCATCGGGTTGTGCGCTCTGCTGCCGCTCTTCCGAATGACGTCGCAGTATCTGCTGCTTCACCTGTCGCAGCGCAGCATGCTGCAGGCGCGCATCGCCCTCGCCCGCCGCGTCCTCGCCGCGCCTTTGCGCCAGCTGGAGACCATCGGTCCCCACCGGTTGATGACCGTCCTCACCAACGACATCAATCAGATCGTCGAGGCTCTGACCCAGCTTCCGTTGCTCTTCATGCACGTCGCGATCGTGATCGGCTGCCTCGGGTACCTCGGCTGGCTCTCTCCGACGGCCCTGTCGTACGTCCTCCTTTTCATGGTCTTCGGGGTGGCGACGTACCGCTTTCCGGTCGATCGGGGAATGGTCTATTTCGACCGCGTCCGGAAAGAGATGGACGGCGTGCTCAAGAACCTCCGGGGGCTCACCGAAGGGACCAAAGAGCTCAAGATGCACGGCCTTCGGCGCGAGTCCTACATGGCCGACGTCGAGATCAACGCGCGGACGCTTCAGCGCGAGGCCAAACGTGGAGGGTTGCTCTTCGCCGTCGCGGCGAGCTGGGGACAGATCGTCTTCTTCCTTCTCCTGGGCCTGATCATCTTCGTCGTGCCCCGGGGGCAGGAGATGCCGGCGGCGACGCTGGTGGGGACCGCGCTCGTCCTTTTCCAACTGATGACTCCCCTCGAGATCCTTCTCAACATGCTGCCCCTGATCGGCCGCGCGGTGGTTTCGGCGCGGGCGGTCGAGAGGTTGGGTCTATCGCTCGCCCACGAGGCGATCGAGGCTCCCGGCCTCGCGCGAGCGCCACAAGATCTCGACGCGGATTGGAAGTCGATCGAGCTGTCCGGGATCGTCCATACCTACCGCGCGGAAGGCGCCGGGGGAGAGAGCGAGAGTTTCACGCTGGGACCGCTCGACCTCCGATTCGTACCGGGGGAAATTGTGTTCCTGGTCGGCGGCAACGGAAGCGGCAAGACGACTCTCGCGAAGATCCTGCTCGGCCTGTATCCGCCGGAAGTGGGCGAGATTCGACTCGCGGGCCGGACGGTGAGCGATGCGGATCGTGCGGACTACCGCGACCATTTCGCGGTGGTGTTTTCCGACTTCCATCTGTTCGACCGACTGGTCGGAACGGGAGCTTCGGCCGATGAGCTCGACGCGCACGCCGTCCACTATCTGGAGCGCCTCCGCCTCTCTTCCAAGGTCCGAGTCAGCGGCGCACGATTGTCGACCCTGGAACTCTCGCAAGGCCAACGCAAGCGGCTCGCCCTGCTCGCGGCTTACCTCGAAGATCGACCGATCTATCTGTTCGACGAGTGGGCGGCGGACCAGGATCCTTACTTCAAGCAGATCTTCTACCGCGAGCTGTTGCCCGAGCTGAAACGCCGGGGAAAGACCGTCTTCGTCATCAGTCACGACGATCACTACTACGACGTGGCGGACCGGCTGATCAAGCTCGACGCGGGGAAGGTGGAGTTCGACGTGCCCCGGATCGATCCCGAGGCGATGGCCGCCTCCTTCGTCCGGACCGAAAGCGTTCGGGTATAGGCCCGTCTCGAAGCCCTTCTCGCATCGCCTGGTAAACTCTCCTCGTTGGTCCGCACGGTCCCCCGTACAACCTTCGAGGAGAGTCCCGCGATGGCCGCAGCTCGCAACATTCCCAGCGTCAACTTGGACGACTACCGGTCGGGTACCCCCGAGCGGCGGACGCAGATGATCGATACGCTCGGCGCCGGTCTGGTCGAGTTCGGGTTCCTGAACGTCGAAGCGCACGGCGTCGACGCCGCCGTGATCCGCAAGACCTACGATTTGTGGCGGCGTTTCTTTGACCTGCCTGAAGAGGAGAAGAGGCGCTACGTCGCCAGCGGCAGCCGCGGCTTCACCCCGTTCGGGGTGGAGCACGCCAAAGACAACCCCACGCCCGACCTCAAGGAGTTCTACCACGTCGGCCAGGAACCGGATGCCGCCGCGGCTCTGCCGGACGACCATCCGGGCAGGGAACCCTATCCCCCGAACGTCTGGCCTGCCTCGATCCCCGGGATCCGGGACACCACGGTCGATCTCTATCGGCGGCTCGAAGCGACCGCCCGGATCTTGCTCGAGGCGCTCGCCGAGTACTTCGGGCTTCCTCGGCGCCAGCTGGCCGACATGACGGTCCATGGCAACAGCCTCTTGCGCATTCTCCATTACCCTGCCTTGGGCGAAGGGGTGCCGCCGGGCGCGGTGCGAGCCGCGGAGCACGAAGACATCAACCTCATCACCCTGCTCTGCGAGGCCACCGATTCGGGATTGGAGATCCTCACGCGTGAGGGGGAATGGCTGCCGGTCGAGACTGGACCGGGAGAGATCGTGGTCGACGCGGGAGACATGCTCTCCCGGCACCTGAACGGGGTGGTGCCGGCGACCACCCATCGGGTGGTCAACCCCGGCGACGCCGGCCGGGAGCGCTACTCGATGCCGTTCTTCGTCCATCCCTACTCGAAGGCCGATCTGTCGGTTCTGCCCCGGTTCGTCACCGACGACCAACCCGCGAAGTATCCGCCGATCTCCGCCGGCGACTTCTTGAATCAGCGCCTTGCCGAGATCGGGCTCAAGGCTTAAGCCCGGGAAGACGAAAACGCCGAGGTCCCTTGGGACCTCGGCGTCGTCGGGGTTCCGCGGCTTGGAGCGAGGGTTACTGATTCTCGCAGAAGGTCGGAGACAGGGTACCGAGGGTGCAGCCGTCGAGGAAGTTGATGTTCAGCTCGTAGTAGCCCTCCGATTCGTCGTCAGCGATCTCGAGGCAGTAGTCACCCACGTCCACTGCGGTCGTGAAGGTGTTGCCCGAGCCGCCGCCGAGCGACATGGTTCCCACCACATCGGCTTCTTCGGTCGCCGGGTTCCAGACGTAGAGGGTCCCGGAGATTGCGACGCCCTTGGCGCCCAGCACGAGCATGCCCGCGATGTTGTGGCGAATCTTCACCACGTCGCTGTCCCATTCGTCGATCTCGTTGGCATAGCTCGACGAAGTGGTGATGCTGTGGACCAGACGGCTTCCGGAGGTCCAGCTCGCGAGCCCTTCGCCGCAGGTGGCGGCGGCGGCGGGATCGCCGAAAGCAAAGGCGAAGAACGCGAGTGCGACGAGGGTGGCGACGAGCGAAACGCGATTGCGACAGGATGCGGGCGAAGAATTGACGTTCGTAGACATAGAGCTCCCCTTGGCGGCTCCACGAGAGCCGCGGCAGACCTTCTTGGTTTGCGGTTTGGGGATCCCCGATTTGCGGTGGCGGTCCGCTTGCCGCCTCCGTACGCTTCTAACGCGCGGTTTTTCGGAACTGGCTGGATCGATCGACGAGGAGGGGGCTAAAACTCCCGTCTTCGTGATTGAATGGACGCACTTTGAAGGGTGGAAGCGGTCGTGGGCTTGGCGAAACGTCCCGGGTATTCACGGATTACGTGCGCACGTCCGAGCCCGAGAAGCGGGACGTGGTTCCGGTCCTCGCCGAGCTCAAGCGGGCACTCCGTGCCGAAATCAAGCGACGAGGTCTTTGGGAAACCTCGCCCACCTATCTCGGTGTCTATGGCGCCGAACGATGGGAGCCGGGGTCCTCAGGACGCGGCGGGGCGCTCGAGGAGCTGTTGGCCGACTGCTTCAGCTACATCTTCGTCGATCGGCTCCGGTCGCTCGGCGCCCAGCTGCGGGTCAAGCCCGACATCGAAGGGCTGGTCTATCTGAACGTCCGACACTTCGTGCACGAGCGGCAACGCGATTGCGACCCTCTCGGGGCCCGTGTCTTCCAGGTGCTCCATCGGGCCCTCCGGGCTGCGGTCGAGGAGGGGGACCTGGCAGTGCTCGCGGGCGATCCGCGGATCCGCAACGAGACGATGCTCACCTTCAATTCCGGAGGGGAGGACGTTCCCGTTCAGGATCGCGCGGAGCGAGTCGCCCATCGGGTGGCGCGCTGGTGCGACGATCTCTTGCCCGATCTCGTCACGGCGACCGGACGGAAAGAGGACCCCCTTGTCGAACGGCTGCGAGTGCGATTGGTCGAGCTGTGGGACGAGGGATTCGACGTCTTTTCGTTCCAGGAGCTGATCGATCCGCTGAAGGCCGAGGTCCGAGGCCGCTGGGCGACTATCCTGGGGAGCGGTCGCGAGCGCCTCGGCGTCGCGGGGCCCGCCCCGGCGTCCGCGGGGGACGGGACCGCATGGGGCGACCGGGCGAAGACCGCAGATGCGATCGAGCCCGCGTCGGACCTCCTGCTCGAGCAACGCGACGGCTTTCGCGCGTTGGTCGCCTGCGTGGTTCGGGCCGTCGCGCGAATGCCGGGCGACGAACGAAGCCGCCGCCCGGTCGAACGGCTGTGGGGTTATCTTCGGATCTGGGCGAAGGAAGGGGGGCTCGTCGGGGACCGGCTTCCCTCGAACCGCGAGCTCTCCGTGCTCCTCGGTCTGCCGAGAGAGCGAATCCCGGGTGCGATGGACGTCTTGCGCCGGCTGATCGACGCCTGCCGGGGATCGCGCGCCGACATCGCCGACCGAGATTGGAACCGTCCCGAGACCCCGCGGCCCGGTTCGCACTGACGGAACGGTCCGGAAGCGAAAGAGACGACATGTCGAGCCAACCGCCCTCTTCGGAACCTGTCGATCTCCGCTCCCTGTTGGAGCGTGAGCTGCAAGAGCGCCGGGGCCGGCCCGCGCGTCCGGGGGAGATCTTCGTCCTGCCCGAGACGGCCGAGCTGCCGGTCGAATGGGCGCTTCTCGAAGCGCTGTCCGAGACGTTTCTCGCCGTACCCGCCGATACCCAATCCCTCGCGGGAAGCCACGACCTCTCCCTTGGCGCTGACGTCCTCTCGGGGCCGCTCGTCCTGCGTTGCGGTCACGCGGTAGAGATTTCCGCCTCTCGACTGCGCCCCGAGCTTCGCACGGGGGTTCTCGATCCCAGCACGCTCGCCGCGGCGCGCGCTCTCGCGGAATCGATCGCCGCTGGGAACGTGCTCCAAGACCCCATGGCCGAAGAAATCGAACGCGATCCGGAGTACCGCGATTGGGTGGAGGAGACCGTTGGCCCGGCCCGGGCGGCGATTAAGGGTTTGGGAGTGGATGAGGAGCGGAAGACGGAGCCGAAGGTCCTGCCCTTCGAGGCTCGTCCCAAGCGGCGGATTGCGATCGCCCGTCATGTTCTTCCCTGGTTGGTCGCCGCGTGCTTTGCGGTCACCCTGGGCTTACAGCGCTCGGAGCTACGGCGGTTGAGAGTGGGCTTGACGGCTCCTCGGTTCAACGAGCCGCGGCGCTTTCTCTCGCCTGGCACGGTGCGGGGAGCGGTCGATTTCGAGCTTCCTCCAGCCAGCGGCGGTTTGAACGACCGGGTGGGTTTGTACGGTAGTTTTCCAATCGACCTGCCTCCTTCGAAGGCGGTGTCGATCGTGCTGTTCGACAGACGGGATCGGGAGCTGGCTCGGGGCCCGTTGGAGCCGCCGAATTTCCAGGTTGGGTGGAACCTGAACTTGACGCGTAGGGCGCTGCCTGTGGGCCTGTACCGACTCGAGCTTCAGGGCAGCGACGGGAACATGATCCAATCGTGGACGATCAATGTCATCGATGGTTCCTCGGAGCGCTAAATCACAAACTAGGCCGAAACGTGTCTCTTAGACCAAGCACCGCGTCGGACGTGTGGCGACATTGACCCTCGGCGTCCCGTTTTCTCGCGTCTCCTCCATGAAGTGATTCAGGAGGTCGTCGATCGAGGCAGGGTCGAACGATGAGAAGGCCGTTTAGCGTCGGATCTTCACGTCCATTCGAGTCAATGAAGCTTGGAGTGCCCCGAGCGGGTCTCGCCCTCGCCTGCCTTCTCGCCTTCGGGGGTGGCTGCGAGCGCAATCCGTCTGCCGGGAGGGAGGCGAATCCGATGGAACCCAATACCCCGTTCACCTTGAAACTCGGCGAAAGCCAACGGCGCGCCCTCGCGCTGGATACCAGCGTAACCGCCACTTTGGATCTCGCGGCGAACGAGATGGTCCGCATCACCGCCGAACAGAAAGGAATCGACGTCTCGCTCCACTGGTTCGCCCCGGGCGAGGAACGACCGACCCTCTTCATCGACAGTCCAGTCGGGAGCACGGGCGTCGAGAAGCTTGTGGCGATAGCCTCCAAAGCCGGTACCTATCGGCTGATGGTCCAGGCCGAAGAGGTCAAGGCCGAGGGCTATTTCGACATCAAGCTGGAGGAACGTCGCCTGGCGACGGATCGGGACCGCAAGGAGGCTGAGCTGGTCGCCAAGTTCGCCGCGGTGGAGGATCTGCGCCGGACGAGCCAGCATGAGGCGGCCCTCGCGGCCTACCAGGACCTCCTTCCGCTGGCCCGCGAACTGAACGATCGGAATTGCGAGGGGATCCTCCTCTATCGCACCGGTTGGATGGAGAGAAATCTCGAGCGCTGGGAACGATCGATCGAGCCCTTCGAGCAGGCGGACCGAATCTTCGCGGAGGTCGACGATACGTTCCTGCGGGCGATGAACTTAAACCGCTTGGGTGAGTCCTATCGGACGCTCTTCCAGGTCGATGCGGCGCTCGCTGCTCACCGACGCTCGTTCGAGCTTTTTGAGGCCATCCAGGACGACGACGGCCGGGTCGGGGCTCTCTTGAACCTGGGGATCGATCAGCTGGAAGCCGGAAAGCTCGACGAGGCGGCGGCGACGCTTCAGAGCGGCGCCGACCTGGCCGAGAAACTTCGAATGCTCGACCAGGAAGTGACCGCTCGTTGGAAGCTCGGAGAGCTCGTGGTCTCTCGCGGAGAGCTTGCCCAGGGGCGGGTTTTCCTGGAGGCCGCGGTCGACAAGGCACACGCGATCGGCAGGAAAGACCTTGAGGCTCTGGCTCTTCTCCCTCTCGGTGAAATCGACCTCCGCGAAGAGCGGCTACCGGCCGCCAAGGAGAGGTTCGAGCACGCCCTTGCTGTCTTTCGAGAGAGGGGAAGCATACGCGACGCCGCCTCCGCCCGGTTGGGACTCGGTGCCGCGTTGTTGCGCGGCAAGGAGCTCGAGGCGGCGCGCGAGCAGTTCGAGAAAGCGCGAGCGATTGCCCAAGCCGATCACGCGACGAACATCGAGGCAGTCGCCGCGATGAACATGGGCCGGTACCACTTCGCTCGGCAAGAGAACGCTCTCGCGGTGGCCGAGCACGAGAAGGCGATCTCGCTGTTCGAGCGGCTTGGCGACCAGGTGGGCATCGCGGCGAATCGCTTTGGCGCCGCGCGGTCGCTCTACCGGGACGGCCGGCTCGAAGCTGCGCTGCGCCAGATCGACGATTCGCTCGAGGCCCTCGAGAGCCTGCGCTCGGCTACCGCGAACTTCGACCTGAGGACGACCCAGCTCGCCAACAAGAGAGACTACGCCGAGCTTCAGGTAGAGATCCTGATGCAGCTGGCCGAGCGCAGTCCGGCGTCCAGCTTCGACGATCGCGCCCTCGCCGCAACCGAAAGGGCACGGGCGCGCCAGCTGGTCGACCTGCTCGGTGAGGCTCGCTCGTCGATCGGCAAGAAGGTCCCGCCTCTGATCGCCGATGGCATGAGCCGGGTCCGAGAGAACCTCGAATCATTCGAGCGGCGACGGCTGGATCTGTACCATGAAGAATCCGATCCGGCCCTTCTGTCTCGGCTGAACGACGAGGAAGGGAGGCTCCTCGCCCGGCTCGACCAGCTGAAAGCGGCGGCTCGCCTGGCGGACCCTCGCTATTCCCAGCTTGAGCCCGCGAAGACCTTGGACGCGGCCGGGATGGACGAGCAACTCCAAACCGGCGACGTCTTGCTGGTCTACTGGTTGGCTGAGCCGCGGAGTTTCCTTTGGGTCGTCTCCAAGGGGCGCCGAGAGTGGTTCGAGTTGCCGCCGCGCGCTGAAATCGAGCGGCTCGCCGGGAATTTCATACGGCTGCTCTCGACCCAGGATCCGCGTGCTCCAGAGGACAGCTTCGCGGCGGGGCGGGCGCTGGCCGCGAAGATCCTCGCGCCCGCGAAGAGGGACCTTGCCGGCACCCGATGGATCGTGGCGGCCGACGGAATCCTTCAGCGCGTGCCCTTCGCCGCGGTGCCGAATCCGGCGTCACCGTCGGGGTCGCCGGTGGTCGAGCGAATCGAGGTGGTCTCGATCCCCTCCGGGACCGCTCTGGCCGCTCTCCGTTCCGGCTTTCGGCGCAATTACTCGCTTGATCGCCTAGCTATATTCGCCGATCCCACTTTCGCGGGCGACGGCCGGACGCGCGGAGCGCTCGTGCCTCTGCCGGGAACTCGCCGGGAAGCGGAGGCGATTCGAGACCTGGCGGGCGAGAGCCGGGAGGTCGCGATGGCGTTCGGCGTCGCCGCCAACCGCGACGCGGTCCTCGGCTCGAAGCTCAAAGGGAACGGGGTCCTCCACTTCGCCACCCATGGCTCGAACCACCCCGGACACCCCGAGCTGTCCGGACTGGAGCTCGCGCAGCTCGATGCGGACGGCAGGCGCATCGACGGAACATTGCGATTGGAAGACATTTTCGGCATGGAACTCGATGCGGAGTTGGTGGTCCTTTCCGCCTGTAGCACCGGGATCGGCCCCGACGTCGCCGGCGAAGGCCTGGCCAGTCTGGCCCGAGGATTCTTCTACGCGGGCGCCCCTCGCCTCGTGGTAAGCCTCTGGCCGGTCGACGACCAGAGCACCGTCGAGCTGATGCGCCGCTTCTATACCCACCTCCTGCGTCAGAATCAGGCGCCGGCCGCGGCATTGCGTGCGGCCCAGCGGGAGATGCGGCTCGACCCCCAATATAGCGATCCGTACCACTGGGCTGGTTTCGTCTTTCTCGGCGATTGGTGGATCGATCCCCAGCGTTGGCAGGGGCCGATCGAAACCAAAGACGTGGGCAGCTCTCCGCCGACCGGTCACCCACCGATCGATTTGCCGATCCCGCCGCCCGACTCCGTCACGTACGAAGAAGAAGGAAGCCCCGTTCGCTCTGGAGGAGGTCGTCCGTGAACGATCCGAGAAATGCCCTCGACGATGTGGTCGTGGCGACCGGTCTCGACGAGGCCGGGCGCTCTCTCCTGCCTCCCCTTTCCCCAGAGCAGCTCGGTAGGCTGGTAGCCGAGGAAGAACCGGACCCGGAGATGCTCCACCTGATCCAAGATTGGAGCGAGGGCAAGGCCGTTCAGGATCCGTTTCGCGCTCCGAGCGTCGACATCGAAGATCCGACGGATCTATCGGAGGCTGGCTGGGGAGTCATCTTTGCCGAGGACACTCCCGCCTCCGTTCGCAGAGCGCTACGGCCCTTGCTTGAGCTCCGGAGCGAGCAAGCCGGAGAGCGTTACTTCGAGTTGAGCAGCGAAGAGGCGGAGTCGCAACAGCTCTTCATGTCGCGCGTGGGCTTCAAGGCGGGCACTCGACCCGCGGGAACGAACCTGCCCTATTACATTCTGCTGGTAGGTGATCCGGAAAAGATCTCCTTTCGTTTCCAGCGCGAGCTGGACGTTCAATTCGCCGTGGGCCGGCTTCATTTCGACCTCGACGATCCGAACGATCCCGAAGGCTCCTCGGCAGCCTACCGGGCCTATGCCGAGGGGGTGAAGGCCGCTGAAGAGGGACGCTGCAGGCGGCGCAGAGAGCTGACGTTCTTCTCGGTGGAGAACGCTGGAGACGAGGCTACGCGGAGAGTTGCCGGAGGGCTGGTCGGAGAGCTGGCGAAGGTGCTCTCGGCCGGCCGGCCGGTTTGGGAAACGGAGATCATCGGCAACAAAGACGCGACCCGAGCGGGGTTGGGCGAGCTGCTGCGGAGTACCAAAAATCGGCCGTCGATTCTATTTTCGGCGAGCCATGGGGTCCGCATCTTGAATGGGGCCGAGATGCAATTCGCGTCTCAAGGTGCGATCGTCTGTCGAGATTGGGGCGGTCCGGGATGCCGCCTGGAAAGAAGCCATTACTTTGCGGCGGACGACGTCCCCGGCGACGCCGATCTCTCCGATCTCATCGTTTTCCAGTTCGGTTGTTACAGTGCCGGCACACCGCGCTTCGATCAGTTCGGGCTGCTTTCCGGAGTCAATGGAGAGATCGCACCCCGTTCGTTCGTCGCACGGCTCCCGCAAACGCTTCTGAAGAGGGGAGCGCTGGCGGTGATCGGTCATGTCGATCGCGCGTGGACCTCATCGTTCTCATGGAACGGAGAAGGAGGGCACGTACAGGTCTACAACGACATCCTCAAGCAGTTGATCGACGGAATGCCCGTCGGTTGGGCGATGGAGGCGATGGGGGCCTATTTCGGCGCTCAAGCGGCGAGCCTTCACGAGATGCGCAACGAGAGGTCTTTCTTTCGGCCAGCCGACTATGTGATCTACGGCGACGTGTGGCGTGAGACGGCCGACGCGGGTAACTTCATCGTTCTCGGAGATCCCGCCGTCCGCCTAAACCTCGACTAACACGCCTGCGCGCCGTGAGGGTCCGTGCGCCTAGTGTTTACTTGCGCACGGGCCAATCTTTCTGCGATACGATCCGTAAAGTACCCTCATGAGCGACGTCGCAGATTTCACAGAGCTGCTCCACGAGTGGAGTCAGGGTGATGCTTCGGCCCTGGAGCGGCTGATTCCTCTGGTCTTCGAGGATCTGCGGTCGATGGCGCGTCGGCACCTGGCTCGGGAGTCGAGCGACCATACTCTTCAGCCGACCGCCCTGGTCAACGAGCTCTACCTGCGCCTCGTGGGCCAGACCCGCGTGCAGTGGCAGAATCGACAGCAGTTCTTCGCGGTCTCGGCGACGTTGATGCGGCGGATTTTGGTCGACCACGCCAAGGGCAAACATGCGGAGAAGCGCGGCGGTGGCCTGATGAAGGTGCCCCTCGACGACGTGGACGGCGCGAAGCTCATCGCCGAGGCGTACGGCACGGACCTGGTGGCGGTCGACGAGGCGCTGGACAAGCTTCGAGAGCTCAACGAACGGCAGGCGCAGGTCGTCGATCTGCGTTTTTTCATGGGACTCAGCTTCGAAGAGGTTGCCGAGGTACTCGAGGTCTCGGTCACCACGGTCAAACGCGACTGGCAAATGGCGCGACGCTTCCTTTGGCGCGAGATCAATCGCGATAAAAAGTCGGAGTAACCCTTCGCCCCTGGGACGAAGGGCGAACTCTTTCGAGGTCGCATTTCGCGTCTCTGAACAGGTTGATTCAAGTCGATACCCTCCTCTGGGATCGACCAAGACATCGCGCATGATCATGAGAATCTCAAGGTGACCCGGGAACGCTGGCAGCAAATTCAAGATCTGGTCGAAAGCGCGCTCGAGCTCCCGGAGACGGAGCGTCGCGCTTTCGTCCACAGCTCGTGCGACGGAGACGGCTCTCTGCGCGAAGAAGTTGAGGCCATGCTCGAGGTCGACACGCAGCTCGGCGGCTTTATCGAGACGCCGATCGTGGATCTCCACGGCGACCGAGGGGGGCTCGCGGCGGGCGACCTGCTCGGTCCCTGGCAGATCGAGCGCGAGATCGGCAAAGGAGGCATGGGGGCGGTCTATCTCGCCGAGCGGGCGGACGCTTCGTTTTCCAAGCGGGTTGCGGTCAAGCTGCTCAAGCGGGGGATGGACACCGACGACCTGGTGCGCCGCTTCCGCGGGGAGCGACGGATTCTCGCGCGGCTCGAGCACCCGAACATCGCCCGCTTGCTCGACGGCGGCTCGACGCCGGACGGCCGACCCTACCTAGTCATGGAGTACGTCGAGGGACGCCCGATCGACGCCTGGTGCGCCGAGCGGGCGCTGCCGATCGAAGAGCGCTTGAAGCTCTTCGAGAAGGTCTGCCGCGCGGTCCATTTCGCCCACCGCAACCTGGTGGTCCACCGCGATCTCAAGCCCGGCAACATCTTGGTCCTCGCGGACGGCGAGCCCCGCCTGCTCGACTTCGGAATCGCGAAGATCCTCGAGGGGGATCCCGAGCCGAACGCCACGGTGGCGGCGTTCCTGCCGATGACGCCGGAGTACGCGAGCCCCGAGCAGATCCGCGGCGAGCCGGTGACCACGGGCACCGACGTCTACTCGCTCGGGGTGATCCTCTATCGCCTCCTGGTAGGGCGCTCGCCCTACCGGCCGCCGGTCGAGGGGCGAGCGGCGCTGGCCGAGGCCGTCTGCAATCAGGAGCCGCAGCGCCCCAGCACGGCGGTTCTCTCGCGCGGCAAGGTCGCCGCGGAAAAGCGGGGGGACGCGGAACGCCAGCTCGCTAAGCGGCTGCGCGGGGACCTGGACACGATCGTCCAGAAGGCGATGGCGAAGGAGCCCGCCCGGCGCTATGAGTCGGCCGAGCAGCTCGCGGCGGATGTTCGTAGGTATCTCGACGGAATGCCGGTCCTCGCCCGCCCGGCGAGCCGCCTTTATCGGCTGGGCAAGTTCGTGCGCCGGAACAAGATGGGGGTGGCGTTCACGACGGCCGCGGTTCTCGCAATTCTTGGCACGACCGCCCTGGCCCTGTTTCAGAAGATGCGAGCAGAGAACGAAGCGGAGCGCGCGAACTGGTCGAAGAATTTCATGCTGGACGTTTTTCGGGCTCCCAGCCCGACCACTGCGAAAGGGCGTGAGGTCACCGCTGTCGAGCTTCTCGATAGGGCTCGAGAGCAACTGGGAATTCGGAAAAAGGAGCAGCCAAGCTCCCGGGCGGTTTTCTATTCGGCGCTGGGCCAGATCTACAGTCAACTCGGAAAGTATCAACAGGCCAAAGCAGCGTCTCTGCGTGCCTTGACTCTTCATGGAGAGGCGGGAGAACGGGGTAAACCCGAGACGGCGGAGACCCTCGTCGCTTTATCCGACATCTTTCGGAATCTCGGTGAGGACGCGCAGGCGGAGGCTACCGCGCTCGAGGGGCTCGCGGTAGTTGACGGGACAAGGGGCGTCGAGTACGTCAAGGCGCTTAACCAGGTCGGGGGCGTTCTTCAGCAAGAGAAACGCTATGGAGAAGCCGAGCGCTATTTTCGGCGTGCCGCGGCGGTTCCTCTGGGGAAGGGGACGGACGAACGGCGCGCCTCGTCGATCACATTGGCAGGCCTGGGCGAAGCCATCTCCGGCCAGGGGAGAGAGAAGGAAAGCATCGGCTTCTACAAGCGCTCGATCACCCTGCGGCACGATCTCTACGGCAACGACTCGATCGAGGTCGCCAAGACCATGAACAGCCTTGCGTCGGTGCTCGACGAGTTTCCCGAGAGCTTTCGCGAAGCCGAGGGGCTGTACCTCGAGACGATCCGCATTCGAAAGAAGATCCTCGGCGCCAACCATCCCGACGTTGCCAAGCCGCTCAGCAACCTCGCGCGCCTCTACGAGAAGTCCGGCGAGTGGGGAGAAGTAGAAGCGCGGTACCGGGAGGCGGTCGCGATCTGCGAGCGGACGAAAGAGGAGGACCGCAACTGCTCGACTTACCTCTCTCACTTGGCCGCATTCGTGGCAGATCGTCGCGAGGCCTGTGGAGAGGCGAAGAATCTGGCGGAGAAGGCGATCTCACTCGCTGAAGCCAAAGCTAGAGAACGGGTTCCCATGGCCGAGGCGCGCGGTGTCATCGGTCAGTGCCTCAGAGAGAGGAGAGACTTCGCCGCCGCGGAGCCGCTCTTGGCGCAGGCGCTTGCCGAGCTTCCGAAGAATCCGACTCCCTTGGTCGAAAGCCGAATCCGGAAGAACCTCGCCGAGCTCAAAGTGGCGATGGGCCGACCTGTTTCCGCGGATCGATGAGTGGGCGCTGCGCAAGCTGATCTCCCGCCTCGGGCCCTGGCGTTCCGGGCGGCCACGCCCGTTCGAGCCCGAAGAAATGACGCGGGGGCCATTGTTTCGAGGGGCTCCTCCGTGCTAGCTTGTCCTGAACCCACCACCAACTCCTGCGAAGGAGCCGCTCCGATGAAGCTTGTCTCGATCCTCACCGTCCTTGCCGTATTGGTTCTCGCCCCGGCGGCGTTCGCCGCGCAGCAGGTTGACAGCTGTACGCCGGCTCCCGTGATCACCAGCTTGCCCTACTCCGACTCCGGCACCACCTGCGGCTTCACCAACGACATCACGAACTACGGGGGGACCTGCGGTACCGCGCTGCCTTTCCCCTACGGCGGCGAAGACGT
>JBGAGQ010000081.1:0-24517 GCA_044226625.1 Thermoanaerobaculia bacterium | reverse complement strand
GCCTTCCGCGACAAGGGCCAGAATCGGGTGCCGCTGCCGCCGGCGAGAATGAGGGCTTTCACGGGGGAGGTCTCCGAAGAATTTGGCGGGGGAGTATATCGGCAGGCAGGCGGCGGCCGTTCCGGCCCGGGCCTCCCCCAATGCTAGGCTCCCCGCCATGCCCCGATTTCCTCAGGTCGCTCCCACCGTCGCCGCGATTCCCGGAGCCGTCTATTCGAAGCTGGCCCACCGTCTGGAGGGATACCGGGGCGAGATCTACCCGCTCTCGGTCGGCGATACCTGGATGGAGCCGCCGCCGGGTTGTCGGATGGAGGATTTTCGCGTCGCCGATCATCCTGGCATGCACCGGTATGCGCCGGTCCAGGGGAACCCGGAGCTGGTTTCCCGATTGGCGGAGCGGGTGCGGGAGCGGTCGGGCGCACCGACCGGCCCGGAGAACGTCTTGATGACCACCGGGGCGACCGGCGGTTTGAGCACGGTCGCCGGGGCGATCGTCTCGCCGGGCGACGAGGTGCTCCTGCTCGCCCCGTATTGGCCGCTGATCTCGGGGATCGTCCGCTCGTTCCACGGGGTGCCGGTGCCGGTGCCTTTTCTCGCCGCGCCGGAGCCTTCGTACGCCCTCCCCGATTCGCCCGAGTCGGCCGTCGAGGCGGTCGTCCGCCATCGCACGGAGCGGACGATCGCGCTCTACTTGAGCACGCCGAACAACCCGAGCGGTCTGACGATCCCGCGGTCCTGGATCGAGGCCCTCGTCGAATGGGCCTGCCGGGAGGATCTATGGATCCTCGCCGACGAGGTCTACGAGGATTACCTCTTCGAGGGGGAGCACGCCTACACCCGGCCGCTTGCGCCGGAGCGAACGTTCGCCGCCCACTCGTTCTCCAAAGCGTTCGGCATGGCGGGCAACCGCTGCGGCTACGTGGTCGGCCCGGCCGAGACGATGGCCGACCTGCGCAAGGTGAGCACCCACGGCTTTTACAGTACGCCCACCGCCTCGCAGCTCGCGGCGCTCGCGGCGCTCTCGCCCGCGGGAGACGCTTGGATCGAAAACGCCCGGCGCGTCTATGCCGAGACCGCGGCGAAGACGGCGGAGCGGCTCGGCGTGCCGACGCCGAAAGGGAGCACGTTCTTCTTCCTCGACGTCGCCGAGCATCTCGAGGAAGGGGGGCTCGAAGGCTTCCTCGGGGATTGCGCCGATCACGGGCTGTTGCTGTCGCCCGGCCCGAGCTTCGGCCCGTATCCGAACCATGCCCGGCTCTGCTTCACCGCCGCGCCTCCCGACGTCGTGGAGCGCGGCGTCGAGATCCTTGCGCGCCGGATGGGACGCTGAGGTAAGGCCGACCGACCACCAGTCGACCGGAAGCTCCGGCTCGATTCCAAAACTTCCGAACCCCGATCGAGGACCCCCCGTGCTCCAGACCTGGAACGAGAAGAATCGCGATCTGCTGGTCAACATCAACGGTCGCTTGGTCCATCGCGATCAGGCCGGGATCAGCCCGTTCGACTCCGCCGTGCAAGGGGGCGACGCCGTTTGGGAGGGTCTGCGGGTCTACGATGGCCGGGTGTTCAAGCTCGACGAGCATCTCGATCGGTTGACCGGCTCGGCGCAGGCGCTGGCCTTCGCCGAGATCCCCACGCGCGAGGCGATCGTCGCGGAGATTCGAAAGACGCTCGAGGCGAACGGGATGCGGGATCAGGTCCACATCCGCCTGACCCTCACTCGCGGCGTCAAGATCACGAGCGGCATGGACCCGCGGCTCAACCAGAGCGGGCCGACCCTGATCGTGCTTGCCGAGCACAAGGCTCCGGTGTACGGCCGGGCGGGCCTCACGCTCGTGACCAGCACGATCCGTCGCTTCCCCCCCGACGGGCTCGATCCGAAGATCCACCATTGCAACCTGATCCAGTCGATCCTGGCGAAGATCCAGGCGAACCAGGCGGGCGCCGACGACGCCCTGATGCTCGACCCCCGCGGCTTCATCGCCGAGACGAACGCGACCCACGTCTTCCTCGTTCGGCGAGGTGAGTTGCTCACGCCGTTCTGCCATTCCTGTCCGGAGGGGATCACGCGGGCGACCGTGCTCGACCTCTGCCGAAAGAACGGCATCCCGCACGCGGAGCGAGACCTGTCGCTCACCGAGGCGTATCGCGCGGAGGAGGTTTTCTGTACCGGCACGATGGGGGAGCTCGCCGCGGTCAAGGAGATCGACGGCCGCCGGATCGGGTCCCCCGGCGCGGACCTCCCGGGACCGATGACGGCCCGCCTGTCTTCGCTGTTCCGCGCCCTCACCGCGAGCGAGGGGACGCCGGTCGCCTGATCGACGAGGCCCTCGCCCGAATCCTGGGCCGCGCTTCTCCCGCCCGGCATTCCTCGAAGACCTTCCCCCGGTCGAGATCCTCCCCTTTCTCCCGGGTGAGGAAAATTGTTGTCCCAAAATTCCCCTCTGAGGAAACTGGTTCCTTTTAGCGACACTTTTTCCGAAGGGGACACATTCCCGCTGGGGAGGGCTGCATCTTGACGGAATCTCTTTCGTCCCACCCGAACATGGAGGCTCTGGCGCGGTGGCTTTCTGGGCGCATGGAGCACGAGGAGGTGCTCCGCGCGATCGCTCCTCACCTCTTGTCGGCCTGCGCGACGTGCCAGGAGACCGCCAACCGGCTGGCGAAACAGCTGGAGGAGATGGGACATTGGGATGAGATGGTGGCCGCGGTCGAAGCGCGAGAGGCCGTGGATCTGCTGGCGGAGCTCGAACGGATGCCGTTCGACGACCAGCATCGGGCCGTCAGAGAACGAGGCGAGCTCCAGACCTGGGGCCTCTGCCAACTGCTCCTCACCCGCAGCCGCCGAGAGGCGCTCGACGACCCGTCCCGGGCGGTCGACGCGGCGGAGCTGGCGGTGCAGATCGCTCTCCAGCTCGGCCCGGCCTACGACCCGTGCTGGGTGCTCGATCTTCAGGCACGGGCCTACGCCCATCTCGGCAACGCCCGGCGCGTGCTCGGCGAGCTGCGAAGCGCGGAGGACGCGTTTCGTCTGGCCGAAAATCCGATGGCGACGAGCGGAACGGGCAATCTACGGATCGAGGCCGAGATCGCGGTCCTCAAAGCCGCGCTCCGCCGCGATCAGCGCCGGTTCGGCGAGGCGCTCGGCCTGATCGATCGCGCGATCTCGATCTACTGCGAGGATTCCTCTGCACGGGATCGCCACCTCGCCGGACGGGCGTACCTGAACAAAGCGCATACGCTGCTTGAGATGGACCGGGCCGCCCAGGCGATCCCGCACCTGCGCCGGGCCGCCGCGATGATCACGCCGGAGCGGGAGCCCCGGCTCGATCTGGTTCTGCACAACAACCTTCTCGAGAGCATGGTGCAAAGCGGGCTGCACGCGGAAGCGGAGGCGCTGCTGCCGACCGTGCTTTCGCTCGCGCAAAGGTTCGGCGGTGAGCTCGACCTGATCCGCCTTTCCTGGTACGAGGCGCGGTTGCGGCTTCGACAGGGCTACACCGAGGTCGCCGAGAGGACGTTGCGATCGGTGCAGGAGGCTTTCCTGGCCCGACACATGGGGATCGACGCCGCGTTGGTCTGCCTCGACCTCGCGATCCTCTACACCCAGACCTCGCGGCTCGCCGACCTCAAACGCCTGGCGGTCGACATCCTGCCGCTGCTCGAAGACCGAGAGATACGACGCGAAGCGCTCGCCTCGCTGCTGCTGTTCCAGCGGGCTTGTGAGGAGGAGCGGCTGACGCTCAACCTGGCGAAGCATCTCGCGGCCCACCTGGCCCGCGAACGACGCCAACCGACCATCTAGATCCGGGGAAAAGGGCCCGGAGAGGGAGAAATGCGCCCACAAGGTTCTCGAATTCGGATACATTCGATCAAGAAATGGCCCTGAACGGCATTTGTGTTCCCTAAACAAGAAACCTCGTAAACGACTTTACGAGCCTCACCTCTTCCAAAGGAGCCGCGCATGATCCGCAAACTGCCGCAGGTCTTGGTTCTGTCGAGTCTCGCCCTCTTCCTCGCCGCCGCGCAGCCCGCGTCGGCCCTCTCCGGCATCAGTCCCGCCGAAACGGGCCGCGGTCTGTGGGCCTTCGCCGACGAGCTGATCGGGAGGATCTTCCAGTCGATCGGCCTCGCCGGAAACGAGCCGGATCGGCCCCATCAGCTGTTCGCGAACCATGGCAGCATCCTCGATCCGGACGGGGCTCCCGCCCCTCCGCAGAGCGGCGCGGCCAACCCGTCGGTTCCCGAGCCCAACTGAGCGTCGCCGATTCTCGGTCGCCCTGCCGTTTCGAAAGCGTCCTCAGGCCGTGGGCCGGACAAGGCCGAGCACCTTCATCTTCTTGCTCAGGCCCACGCGGCTGAGGCCCAATCCACGGGCGGCGGCCGAGACGTTCCAGCGCACCCCTTCGAGCGCTTCGAGGACGAGCGCCCTCTCCTGCTTCCGGCGATACTCCCGTAGATTCCGGGGCGGCTCGGCAACGCCCGCGTCCGATGCGCGACGGGCTCCGTCGAAGCTCTCGAAAGGGGATCCCTGCATCGCGTCGGCGAGCACGAGAGGGAGATCTTCGGGCCGTTCCGCGAAGCTCGGCATACGAAGGAGGGCGCCGCGCAGCCGGTAGTAGAGGTCGGCCCGGAAGCGCCCTCGGGCCACTTCGGCCCGCAGCTCCCTTCGGCTCGTCGAGATCAGGCGGAGCTTTCCGCCATGCTCGACGGGGAGGATTTCGTCGAGAAGATGAACCAGGAGCTTTTGCCGTTCGGACGAAAGCGTTTCGACCGACTCGAAGATCAACGTGCCGTATCCCCGGCGGGCGAGCGAGCGGATCTCCGCCAATCCCTCCTCGACCGGCACGCCCGATTCGGAGAGATCGACCTCCAGGCGCGGAAAGCGCGCCCAGTAGCTCAGCTCGCAAAGAGTCGAAGCGGCGAGGCTCTTGCCGGTGCCCGGCCCCCCTTCGATCAGGATCGGAAGATCCGAGCCGGCAAGGGCGGCCATGCGAGAGAGAACCTGGCGCATCGCGGGGGACGCGGCGACGAGCCGCCCGAGCCTCGAAACGCCGGAAGGATTCTGCCGGCGAGAGTCCTGGCCTCCTCGCGCTTCGATCTCGGGCTCCGGTCCGGCCTTGTGCATCTTCGGCGGCTCCATGGGGAGACTCTCGCGCGCGGGCAGAAAGCAAGAAAAAGCTCTCTCCGTTTGGAAAATGAGGTGCGCGGGCCCAGGGGGAGCGTGACAAGGAATCATCAGCATTCGCGCCTAGACTCGAAGTGCGTTACGCTTGCCGAACGATTTATTCAGTCCACGAGGTGAAACGAATGGCTGCGGTCACCCTCGAGCCGGTCGGGTGGCAACACGTGGGGGCCATCCAGCCTCTCGCGGAAGATCCGGCAATCGGTGCGACGACCAACCTCCCGGAGCCCTATCCGCCCGATGGGGCCGAGCAGTTCGTCCGCTCGGCGATCGAAAAGCGAGCCGCCGGCGAGGAGAGGTTGTTCGCGGTCGTTGCGATGGCCGCCCCGGCCGATTCGAGCCCGAAGCTGGTGGGGGTCTGCGGGCTGTTGGGAATTCGCGCCGAAGGGGCCGAGGGAGAGGGCGAGGGAATCTCCCGAGCCGAGCTGGGTTACTGGATCGGCCGACCCTATTGGGGCCGCGGATATGCCACCGCCGCTGCCCGCGCCGCGATCGACCTGGCCTTCCGAGACCTGCGGGTCGAGCGGTTGACCGCGATGTGCTTGGAAACCAATGCCGCCTCCTGGCGCATCCTGGAGAAGGTCGGATTTCATTTCACCGGCTTCGGTTCGAATCCCAACCCGAAGTGGCCGGCCGAGACGCGGTTCGCCCAGTTCGAGCTCCCTCGGCAACACTGGGAGGGCGCCGAGCGGGCCGAGGGCGATGAGGGTCCTCGCGGTTAAGTCGAGGCCAGTGCTTTCTTCCGCACGTACAGCAACTTTTCGACCTCCGCGATCACCTGCCCCTCGTCGTCGACCACCTCGGCGGTGAAAAGCGGCTCGACTTTCCCCTCCCGGTCCGCGGCGCTTCGGATTTCGGCCACCCGCTCGGCGGTAATCTCGAACCGAGCGTGGACCGTGCCCCGTCCGGGGCGTCGAAATCGGATGCTCGCGGCCTTGTCCCACACGATGTAGCCCGGTCCGAGCGCTTCGAAGAGGATGAGCATGAAAAAGGGATCGCAGAGCGAATAGAGCGAGCCGCCGAAGTGGGTGCCGACGTAGTTTCGGTTCCACCACCGGAGCTTCATCCGCACGTCGAACGCCGTCAGGTCGTCGTTCGGGCGCACTCGGATCCCGGCGCCCAGATAGGGAGGGAAGAGGTTCATCAGCCGCATCAGCCAACGCCGTCCGCCGCGACGGCGAGGCGTGGGGGTGGCGGGCGCGCCCGAACGATCGCCGTGATCGCCTCGAGCGCCGGGAGGTTCGGCCAAGGATCGGGGCGACTCTCCGGGAGCCTGTTTCGGGTGAGGCGTTTCGGGTGCGGTCACGGGTCGCGCGAGGCCGGAAGGGGCGAAAAGCCCGGTGATAGTCTAGCCCGTGGACTCTTCGGGAAAGGCGTCACGGGATCATGGAGTGCTTCGGCGCGGTACTCGGCCTCATCGTGTTCGGCCTTCTCGTCTGGGTCATCCGCCTGTCGCGCCGGCCGATGGTGGATCCCCGGCTGGAGCCCTTGGCCCGCCAGATGGTGCAGCTGGAGCAGCGGCTCGCTCGTCTAGAGCGTCGTGAGCCGCTCGAGGGAGAGGCACTCGTAGGCGTCGTCGAAGCTCCGACCGGGCCCCAGGCCGCGGCGGGTCCGGCCCTTCCGGTGACTCCCTCCTCCGAAGTCGTTTCGGTGGCTCCACCTTCTCCGGTTTTCCCTGCGGCGGTCTCCGTTCCGCCGATAACCCCTGCGTCCACCGATGCGCCGGTCGTCTCGCCGTCGGCCGCTCCGGTTCCCTCGCCTCGAGTTTCGGCCCCCCAGGCTCCCGTGGCTCCCTTCCCTCCCGCCGGGCCCGCGCGGCGGCCGTTCGAGGGGTGGGAGAAGAACCTGGCGACGCGCGCGCCGATTTGGCTCGGCGCGATCGCGCTCGCCCTGGCCGGCGTCTTCCTGGTCAAGTACTCGTTCGAGCAGGGATGGATCTCGCCAGCGATCCGCGTGGCGCTCGGAATCGCGTTCGGTCTCGTCCTGCTGGCGGGCGGCGAATGGATGCGAAAGAAGAGCGCCCGGATCGGCGAAGCGCTGTCGGCGGCCGGCATCGCCGATCTGTTCGCCTGTTTCCTCGCCGGCATCCATCTCTATCGCCTGATCCCTCCGGGAGTCGGTTTTGCGCTGATGGTCCTCACCACGGTGGTCGCGGTCGCGTTGTCGCTCCGGCAGGGGCCGATCGTCGCGATCGTCGGGCTGATCGGCGGATACCTCACGCCCTTGCTCGTGCGCACCGGCTCGGGAGACGCCTCGAAGTTGTTCGCCTACCTGCTGGTGCTGGAGATCGGCCTGCTCGCCGTGTCGAAAAAGCGCGCGTGGTGGCCGATCGCGGGCGCCTCGTTCGCCGCGGGATTGCTCTGGGTCGGGATCTGGCTCTCCCAACCGTACAAGACGGGCGACGGTATCTTCCTCGCCCTCTTCCTGCTGGTGTCCGCCGCCTCGGCGGTGTTCGCGGCGCTCGGCGTTCCGAGGCGCGACACGACACCCGGCGAGCCGCGCGGCGGCCAGGTCGCGCTCGCGGGCCTCGCGGTCGCGGCGGCGCTCGGCGTCCTCGCCTTCGTCGTGGGGCGCGGCGATTTCGCCTTGCCCGAGGTCGCCATGTTCGGTTTGCTCGGCGCCGGAGCGCTCTTCGTCGCGCATCGCCGCTCGGACCTCGAGCCGCTCGCCTGGGTCTCGGCGGCCATGACCGCGGCGCTCTCGACCGCGTGGGGCGGCGCCCTCGACGGCGCTTCGACGAGCGCCGAGGTCGTCCGCTTCGTCCTCGGCTCGGCGGCGCTCGGCGCGGTCTTCGTCCTCGGCGGGTACGCCGGGCTTTGGCGCGCCCGCCGGCCGGGCCGGTGGGGAAGCCTTGCCGCGGCGGCCGCGGTCGCGTTCTTCCTGATCGTCTGGGGGTTCGGTAACGAGCGGCTCGCCGGGGTCCGCTTCGGCGCCTGGTCGCTCGGCCTGGCGCTCCTTTTCCTCGTCGGCGCACTACCGCTGGCGGCTCGCCGCCGGTCGCGGCTGGAGCTTTCGCCCGCCCTCGCGGCGCTCGCCGCGGCGATCACGACCTTCGTCAGCTTTGCCGCTCCCCTGGAGCTTTCGAAGCCGTGGATCGCGGTCGCCTGGGCGGTCGAGGTCGCGGCTCTGGTCTGGCTCGACCGCCGCTTCGATCTGCCGGCCTTGAGAACGCTCGCGCGCGTCGTGGGCGGATTGGTGGTCGTCCGGCTCCTGCTCAACCCGGCGGTGCTCGATTACCCGCTCGGCACCCATCCGCTCTGGAACTGGCTCCTCTACGGCTACGGCGTTCCTTTGGCGGCCTTCGCGCTCGCGGCGAAGCTCGCTCGGGAACGGCCGGCGCCGCCAGCGACCGACGAGGGGGCCAAGAGCTCCCCGGCCCGGTTGGCGTTGGAGCTCGAGCTCGGCGCGATCGGTTTCGCTGTCGGCCTGATCACCTTGGAGATCCGCCAGATCTTCCACCCGGGACGTCTCGCGCACGGCGGGCCGACGTTTGCCGAATGGAGCAGCTACGACGCGGCGTGGCTGCTTCTGGGTCTCGGTCTGCTCTGGATCGAACGGCGCAACGGCCGAAGGGCGTTCTGCTGGGGCGGTGCCGCGCTGCTGGGTGCCGGATTCGCCTCGACCCTCGTCGGACCTCCTTTCCTGCTCAACCCGCTTTGGGAAGGTTCGGACGTGGGTTCCCTGCCGGTCGTAAACCTCCTCCTCTACGGCTTCGGCGTGCCGATCGTCCTCTTTCAGATCGCTTTCCGAGAGCTCTCGCGCCGCGGCTGGCTCCGGAGCGCAAAGGCGTTCGTCGTCGCGTCCCTGCTGCTCGCGTTCCTGCTCCTTACGCTCGAAGTCCGCCAAGCCTTCCATGGCGGCCTCTTAGGGCAGGGCGCCACCTCGATCGCCGAGCGGTACGCCTACTCGGTCGCCTGGCTCGTCTTCGGGTTGGTCCTCCTGGCGCTCGGCGTGCGGAGGAAGAGCCGGGCGCTTCGTTGGGCATCGCTCGCCATCACCTCGCTCGCGGTGGCGAAGGTCTTTCTCTACGACGCCTCGAACCTCACAGGCCTGTATCGGGTCGTTTCCTTCCTTGGCCTGGGCGCCTCGCTGCTCGGCCTGGCGTTCGTCTACCAGAAGTTCGTGTTCGGCCGCGCGGAGGAAGAGCGCGAAGGAACTTCCACATGAGGTCCATCCGCAGCAAGTCCATCCGCACCCGGTCCCTTCGCACCTTTTGGGGCGAACGGAAGGTCCGTCCGCTCGCCCTGTCGGCTCTCGTCGGTCTCCTCGGGGTCGGCACCTCGCTCGCCGCGCTGGAACCGGCGCGAATCTTCGAGCGCGATCTCGAGGTGGCGGCGCCCGGCTGGGTCCGGGTGGCGCTCGACCTTTCGGCCCTCCGCCACGTCGCGCCGGACGGCGCCGACCTGCGCGTGATCGGACCGGACGGCACGGAGGTGGCCCGCCGCCTCGTGAGCCCGCCGGTGCGTCCAGGTCGCCGTGCGGCGCGGGTGATCGATCTCAAACCCGACGCTACCGGTTGGCGCCTCACGCTCGACGCTGGCGAGGGCGCTCCCGCTCACGAGCAACTGATCTTCGACCTCGATCGGCGGACCGCGGCGACCTCGGTCAAGCTCGAAGGGAGCACCGATCGCAAGAGCTGGCAGCCGCTCACCGAGGGGGATCTGTTTCGGCTCGGCGAAGGGGACGGCGGACTCGAGCGCACCGCGCTTTCGTATCCGCCGACGTCGGTCCGCTACCTTCGGCTCTCTTGGCCGAAGTCGGCCGGTTTCCCGGAGCTGCGCGGGGTCGAGCTGGAGCTTTCGGCCGGATCGTCGATCGCGCTCACGACCGCCGAGACGACCTGCGAGCGAGGCGGCAGCGGCGCCGTTTCCTGTCGGATCAACCTGCCTGCCGCGGGTACGGCCGTTCGCCGGCTCGAGCTTTCGCTCTCGGGAGCCGGCCCGGTCGGCTATCTCGTCGAGGTGCCCGACGGAGGGCGTTTCACAACGCTCGCCGAGGGCGTATGGCAACGTCCGGTAGCTGCCGCGGGTGGAGCGGAGGCGGCGGAACCCATGGAGCCAGGCGCGGGGCAAACCCGGCATCTCCTGAACCTCGACGCCGGAGTGACCGCGGGCGACGTCCTCTACCTGTCGCTCTACGCGACCGGAGCGCCGCCCGAGCTGTCCGGCGTGCGGCTGGAGATCGCGCCGCGGGAGGTCTCGTTCCGCGCGTCGGCCGCGGGGCGTTACACCCTGATCTATGGCGCGGGCGCGGGTTCGCCCCCGCGGGTCGAGAGCGACGGGGAGGTCGATCCGGCGGAGGTCCTCGCCGGTCCGGAGCGAGCGCGCCCCGCGCCGCCCTTGCCGCACGCGGCGGATCCTGGCGCATCCCTCACCCTGGAGGCCTTTCCATCGTCTTGGGAAGTCGCGGCCCCCGGCGCCTCGGCGGGAGACGTCGTCCGGTTGGAGATTCCGGATGGCGTCTATGCCGCGGCGCACGGGGACCTCGGGGATCTCCGCCTGGCCGTCGGCGCGCGTCAAATTCCCTACGTCCGCTGGACCGCGCCCGAGCCGCTACGCTCGGCGGTCGCCTGGGGAACCCGCGCGGAGGCCGAGCGTCGCCGCGGCTGGAGTCGGGTGGAGCTCGACCTTCCCGCCTCGCGCTCGCCGTGGACGCAGCTCTCGATCTCGACCCCGAACGGTCCGCTCCGTCGGAGGCTGGAGGTCCTCGCCGTCCGTCCGCGCAACCCCGAGCCCTCCGGCCGCGAGACGACGATCGGTGGGACGCTCTGGGAGTGCAACCCGATGCCGCCGCTCCCTTGCCGGACTCTCCTGCCGCTCGAAGGATCCGGAGCCCCGCGAATCGCGGTCCGTTTCGACGACGGAGACAACGCGCCGCTCGGCGAGGTGGAGCTCGCGGTCTGGCGCCGCCGCGATCTCCTGGTTTTCGTCTGGCCCGGCAACTCGGCCAAGGTGCGCCTGCTCGCGGGGGCCGACTCGGTCGCCGCGCCCGACTACGACCTGGCCGCCTTGACCGGCGAGCTGCTCGGACGTCCCTGGCAGGCCGGCGAGCTCGCGCCGGTCGTCCGCGACGAGCCGCGCGGATTGCGCTTCCTTCTGCCGGTGGTCCTCGGTCTCGCGGGCCTCGGTCTGCTGCTTCTGTTGCGACGGATCCTCTCGGCCGAGTGAGCCGCCCTCGGGCTCGCCGCAGCGGGCCGGCTCGATCCCCGGGGGGCGCAACCGCCATTCGCCGGTCGGAAACCGCCGTTCGCCGTTCGGCGCGAGACTTCCGAACGGCCGCCGCGTAACTTCAAGTCGAAGGAGGGCGGCACGTCGCAGCCCTCCACCTAGGAGACTCGGACGATGGAACCTCTTCCCTCCTCTACCGACCGCCCGGCGTCCCGCTGCGACAGCAGCTGGAACGGAGGCCGAGCGATCTTCGGGCTCTTCCTCTTCCTGTTCGGCGGTCTGCTCATGCTCGACCGTTTCGACGTCCTCAGCGCCGACGATTGGATCTACCTCTGGCCGCTGTTCCCGATCGCGATCGGCGTGGTCAAAGTCCTCCAGCCGCGCCGCGACGGCCAGAGATTCTTCGGCGCCCTCATGATCGTGATCTTCGGCGCGATCCTCCTGCGGCATTGGGTCGATTTTCCGATCCGCGGCGACCTCATCGCGCCCGGCGTCCTCCTGCTGGTCGGCATCCGCATGATGACCTCGCCGCGGCGTTCGTGGCGGCGGCGGGGATCCTCGACGGCCGATGCGAGCGCCGAGGTGAACACGTTCGCCTTGCTGGGATCGTCGAAGGTGACGAGCACTTCCACCGCGTTTCGCGGTGGTCAGGCTTCCGCGGTCCTCGGCGCCTGCGAGATCGATCTCCGGGGCGCGACGATGCCCGAGGGAAGCGAAGCGGTGCTCGACCTGTTCGCCGTGTGGGGAGGGATCGACATCCTGGTGCCCGAGGGCTGGGCGGTGGTCGTCAACGCCACGCCGATTCTCGGCTCGTTCGAGGAGCATCGGCCGGTGCCGTCGTCGATTCCCACGGGCCGCTTGGTGATCAAAGGCTTCGTTCTGATGGGCGGAGTCGAGATCATGAATCAACGGAAGCGGGACTTCTAGGCGCCCTTCGCGACCCGACGGCTCGAGGGCCACCTCCAGTGCATCCGATCTTCGCAGGCCGCGGGCGGCTCGGGCTCTATCTCCTGGGGTGGAGCCCGCTCGCCGCGCTGATCGTCGTTCTGCTCGTCTGGCGTGGAGAGCTCGCGCCGGCCGAGGCGGCGCTCGTCGGCCTGCCGCTCGCCTACCTCTTCGCCTACCTCTGTCTCTCCGCTTGGTACCTCTGCCGCGCGCTGCCGCTCGATTCCGGCCGAAGCGCCCGGCAGGTGCTGGAGGTCCTGGGCGGCCATCTGGTCGCGGCGTTCGCCTCGGGCGCCCTTCTCGCTTTGGTCGGGCGTGGTTGGCTGCTGCTCCTCTCGTCGGTCTCCGGGCTGGACCGACTCGACCAGCGCTTCCCGGCGGTGGCGCCGGTCCTGTTCGCTCTCGGCGTGCCGCTCTATCTGCTCGCCGTCGCGTTCCACTATCTCCTGCTCGCCCTCGCGGCGGGCAGCGCGGCCGAGCGCCGAGCCCTCGCCCAGCGTTTGCTCGCCCGGGAGGCCGAATGGAAGGCGCTACGGTCCCAGCTCGATCCCCACTTCCTGTTCAACGCCCTGAACACGATCGCCGCCCTCGCCGCGAGCGATCCTCCCGCCGCGCGGCGTATGTCGATCCTGCTCGCCGAGTTCCTGCGCCGCAGCCTGAACGTCGGAGCGACCGAGGAGATCCCGCTCGCCGAGGAGGCGGCGCTCGTCTCGTCCTACCTCTCGGTCGAGCGGGCGCGCTTCGGCAACCGGTTGACGGTCGAGGAGGATCTCGACCCCGCGGCACTCGACCGGCCGGTGCCTCCTCTCCTCCTCCAGCCCCTGGTCGAGAACGCCGTGCGCCACGGCATCGCCGAGCTGCTGGAAGGAGGGGCGATCCGGATCGAGGCGCGCCTCGTCGCCGAAGGGAGGAGCGGCGACGGCCCTCGGCTGCATCTGGCGATCGAGAACCCGTGCGATTCCGGCCGGTCCGGCGCTAAAGGACAGGGCGTGGGTCTCGCGAACGTTCGCGCCCGGCTGGCCGGCCGCTACGGTGAGCGCGCGGCGCTCCGTGTCCTCGCCGCGCCCGGACGCTATCGGGTCGAGCTCGAGCTACCGACGGCGAGCCGCGACCTCGATCGCGAGAAGATCCAGGCCATCCCATAGAGCAAGGCGACCAAGCCGAGCAGGGCGCGATACCCGGTGACCAGCGAGAGGTACTCCAGCGCGCCGCCGACCATCGCACCCAGCAGGTTCGCGCCGAAGTCTCGGGTCGAGTCCTCACTGTCGCGGAAGCGCTCGGCGAAGATCAGATTCGCGAGGAAGATCGGGAAGAAGGCGAGAGCCGTCGCCGCGGCGAACCGCGGCAACGGGGCCAGCGCGAGGAGCGCCGAGGATGGGACCAGAGCGGCGAGCAAGAGACCGCCGAAGAGAAGCGCGAACAGCAGCCGCGGTCGGCCGATCCGCACTTTTCGCTCGACCTCGATCGCGATCAGGACCGTGGCGAGGATCCCCGCGAAGACCAGCGCGTTGACGAACCAGGTGGTGCCGAACAGGAGCGCGAACTGGACCACGCTCTTGGTTTCGAGCACCATGAACGCGGCCCCCATCGCGAACAGATCGAGCGCGCCCCGCATCGCCGAGATCTTGCCGCCCGCGACGCGGACCAGGACGAACGAGACGAGGAGCACCAAGCCGAGGGTCATGGCGTAGCGCGCCGGCAGCTGTCGCTGCTTCAGGTAGACGTACGGATGGTCATCCGTCGCCGGGGCGATCCGCGCCGCCTCGGGCTGCCAACGCTGGCCGCAGCGCACGCCTCCCGGCTCGCGGCCCACGAGGAGCATCGAAAAGCGCCCGGTCGTCTTCTGCTTTTTGGTCGGTTCGGGTCCGAGCTCCAGGCAAGGAGCCGTCCCGAAGGTGTCGGCGACGGTGCCCGCGATCCGGTCGAGCAGCCAAGTTTCGCGGTAGTAGTTGTAGAGGACGAACGCGCCCCCCGGCCGCAGCCGTTCGCGCGCCGCTTCGATCGCCTCTTCCGTGAACAGATAGCTCTCCAGCCGGATCGCCGATTGACCGCTCACCAGGGTGAGCGAATCGGGAAGCGCGAGGATGATCAGGTCGTAAGAGCTCGTCGTGCGGCCGAGGAAGGCGCGGCCGTCGTCGACGATCGCCCGCACCCGCGGGTCGGAATACGGGTGCTCGGGGTGGCGCGCCCGGCCGACCGCCTGGATCTGCGGGTCGATCTCCACCGCGTCCACATGGGCGACTCCCGCGCGCAGAGCCGCCGCCACGTCGTTGCCGTTGCCCGCGCCGATCACCAGGACGTCGCGGATCGGTCCGGCAGCCATCTTGTACGGCGTCTCGTAGTAGCTCCCCGGCGTCCGGATCATCGCCTGGTGCGGGATGCCGTTGACGCGGATGTATTGGGGGAGCACCTCGACCCGGTAATAAGGCGACCAGCTTTGGTTCTTCCGGAAGCTCGCGTAGCCGAAGACGCCGATCATTCCCAGCAGGGCGATCAGGTTGACCGCGAAGACCCAGCCGCGACGCTTGAGCAGCGGCAGGAAGAGCAGCGCCACGACCAGCGCCCAGGCGACCGGCGGCGCGCTCACCCAGGCGAGCAGCGCAAAGACCACCACGCCGACGAGCGAGCCGAGGATGTCGAATCGATAGGCCTCGAGCGGCGCGAGTCGCCCGAAGCGGACCGCGACCCCGTGGGCGACCGCGGCCATCGCCGCGGTGACCGCGAGGAAGACCGAAGGGAGGACGAACCAGGACGGGAGGCCATGAAACGTGATCGAGCCGAAATAGATCAGGTCGCCGCCGCTGCGGTCGATGACCACCGGCTGGAACATGATCGGCGCGGTGACGACGAGGAGGACGAGGGGCGCCCAGCGGAACAGATCGGGGCGTTTCGCCGCGCGCAGGAACCCGAGCCCGATGCCGAGGAAGCTGCCGAGCAGAACGAAGTTCGAGAAATACGACAGATACACCACGTGCGCGCTCGTCCAGCGGATCAGGACCAGCTCGGCGAACAGCATCAGAAAGCTGGCGAGAAACAGCTCGAGACGATCTCTGCCCATGGGAGGACCTCGGAAGAAAGGTAAAAGAGTCGCGGGAGTATAGCCGCCCGGGACCTCCGGAGAATTAGGGGATCAGCGGCGCGTAGCCTTCCCGGAAGGTCGGGTAGGCAAACGAATAGCCCGACCCGAGCAACCGGGCGTTCGAGCAGCGTTTGCTCCCTCGGGCCAGGCGGCCTTCGGCAGGCGCCTCCGCGACCGCGGGGGCCGGGCAGCCGAGGCGGGAGGCGATCCAGGCATACATCGTCCCGAGGTCGGCCGGCTCGGAGTCGACCCCGAGATAGACGCTCTCTGGACGTTCGATCGAGAGCAGGTGGGCCGCCGCGCCGGCCGCGTCGTCGCGATGGATGCGGTTGGTCCAGGTCGGTTCGGCCGGCCGCCTCGCCTCGCCGGAGGCGACCGCGCGGACCAGGCGGTCGCGCCCCGGTCCGTAGATTCCTCCCAGGCGTAGCACGACCGCGGCGCAGGGGGCGGAAAGCGCCAGCCGCTCCGCTTCGAGCAGGATCTCGCCGGAGAAATGATCCGGCTCGGTCGAGGTCGTCTCGTCGGTCCAAGCGCCGTGCCGGTCGCCATAGACCGCCGTGCTCGACAGGAAGATCAGTCGGCGGGGCGTCACCCGGGACAGTAGATTCCGGAGGCCGGTCACATAGGCGGCGCGATAGGCATCCGGGGTCGAGCTCCCAGCGCTCGCGGCGTAGACCACCCCGTCCAGCTCCGCAGGGAGCCCGTCGAGAGTCTTCGGATCCGAGAGATCGGCCCGAACCGGCCGGATGCCGGGACCCAGCTCGTCCGCGCCGCGCCGTAGGCCGAAAACCTCGGCTCCCTCGTCGGCGAGTCGCCTTCCCAGCTCGCGGCCGACGTAACCGCAGCCGGCGATCAGGACCCGCTTCATCCGCCGGCCAGGCCGAGGTCGTCGTACAGGGCGTCGAGGACCGCGCGGGTGCGCCGTTCGTGCGCCGCCGCGCTCGGCGTTCCGTTGGGGATCAGGGCGACCGCCAGGGCATGCTCCGGGTCGGCGAACGCGGTGGCGCTTCGATATCCGCTGTGGCCGAAGGTGCGGTAGGAGCAGCGCCGGCCGTAGCCGTAGGGGACCGTCTCGAGTCCGTGCCGCTTGCCGTCGAGGATGAAGCCCAGGCCCCAGTCCATCTCGTGGCGGAACGTGTGGTCGAACATCCCGACCCGATGCCGAGCGGTGAGCGCCGAGGCGGTTTGGGGCGAGAGGATTCGAGCGCCGGCGGGATCGCCGATCCGGCGGCCGCCACCGAGCAACATCTCGTAGAACCGTCCCAGCTCTCGCGCCGGGCCCCAGCCGTTGCCCCCGGGCGAGCAGGAGACGACTTTGGCTTCCTCTTCGAACCGGTGGCTCGGGGGGGTAGCCCCGGGCTCGGCTCGCTCGGTGTTCCAGCAGGGCGCGAAGCGTCCGCCGTCGCGCGCCGCGGCGTAACTTTCCGGAGTCATGCCGATCCAGGAATCGACCATCCCGAGCGGCAGGAAGATCTCGTCGCGGACGTAGCGGGAGAACGGGCGGCCGGAGATCTCCTCGATTAGGGCGCCGAGCACGAACCAGCTCGACGCGTGGTGATATCCCGCTTTCTGGCCCGCCACCCAGCGCGGCTCCTGCTTCATGGCGCAGATCTTCGCCACGATCCGTTCGAACGGCTGCTCCGGCCAGCCGGTCTCGAGCAGCCGGATGCCGGCGGTATGGGTGAGCAGATGGCGAATCGTGATTCGCTCTTTGCCGTTCGCCGCGAACTCCGGCAGGTGGTGGGCGACGGGATCGTCGAGATCGAGCGCCCCGCGTTCCCACAGCTGGCCGACGGCGACCGCCGCGACCGGCTTGGTCGCGGAGAGCCAGATCATCAGATCGCTCGGGATCAGCGGCTTCCCAGGGCTCGCGTTGCCGATCGCACCGTCGAAGAGCGGGACCCCGCCGAGCGAGACGTAGAGCTGGGCGCCGAGGTGGAGCCCCTCGGCGATCCCTTCGCGAAGGGCGGCGAGGGCCATGGGGAGGGGTGAATCGGAGGTCATCGACGATCCCAGAGTACGGGAAACCCAACCCTCCAGGCGAGCCGTCCGGAACGAGTTCGAGCCGAGGTGTCCCGGTTGTCCCGGACGGGCGGCACTGTAGCTCATGAGGGGAAGTTTCATCACCATGGCATCTCGTGCACTCAAAGCGCTGCGGCGCATCCTGGAGGAGGCGGAAGGCACGCCGGCCGATCCGCGGGTCGGCAGTGAGGTGTTCACCTCCTGGGGCCGGGATCAGCCGTTCTCCGTGGACGACTTCTCGCTCGACACCGGCGCCCTGCTCGACCGCCTCACGCGCGCTGGCGAGGTGCTCGACCGAGAGCGGCGGGATGTCGACCATTTGCTCGCCGAAATCCTGGCGACGCCGCGGGTGGAGCGCTCGGCCCGCCTGGCCGACGCGCGGTTCCAGAGCTTTTCCCTCGCCGACGCGCTGCTCGCCCGCGCCGGGGCCGGCGACGACCGGCCGGTGGCCGCCCTCCTCGAGGCGTACTCCCCGACCGAGCTTTCCGAGCTCGCCCTGGAGGTCGCGAATCAGCTCGACCTTTCCCGACACCCCGCGGCGTTGATCGCCGATTTGAAGGCGCGCGCCTGGACCGCGATCGGGGAGAGCTACCTGGAGGCGGGCGATCCGCGGCACGCCGAGCACGCGTTGCGCGAAGGGGTGAAGCACCTGGTCTGCGGAAGCGGCGATCTGCTGATCGAGGCAGGGATGCTGGAGCTCGAAGCCGATCTCCGGCTCGACGCAGGAGAGACGCTCGAAGCCGATACCCTCCTGCGCCAGGCGATCTCTCGGCTGCGCGAGGCGCGGGAGAACCGTCGGATCGCCCGGCTGTCCGCGAAACGCCGCCAAGTGGCCGAGCGGGCGCAGGCGGCCCGAGCGATCGCCGGACGCCACCTCCAATCCCTGAACTGATCCCGAGCGGATCCCGCTCGGCAGGGCGCCGCACGGGCGCCCCTCCAGCAAATTGAGAACGCGATATCATGGCGCGGTGACCGTCGTCCGCCTCCTGCCGATCTTCGCGACCCCGATCGTGGTCGCAGCGATCGGGCTTTCGGCCTGCTCCGCGCCGCCTCGCGCGGCGGAGTCCACCGGGCCGCCGCGGATTCAGGTCGCGGTGAGCGTTCCGCCGCAGGCGTATTTCGTCGACCGGATCGGCGGCGGCCGGGTATCGACCCAGGTGATGATCCCGCCCGGAGCTTCGGAGACCAGCTACTCTCCGAGCCCCCGGCAGTTGGTCTCCCTCGCCCGCGCGCGGCTCTACGTCAAGGTCGGGCACCCGGCGTTCCTGTTCGAGGCGAACGAGATCGACCCGGTGCTCGCCGAGCACCCCGAGATCCGGGTCGTCGACATGTCGGCCGGCATCGAGCCGATCCTCGAAGGCGAGGCGGAGGGGCGACCCGAATCGCCCGGATTCTTCGGCTCCGACCCGGGGGAGCGCGACCCGCGCGAGGTTCACGGCGAGCACGTCCACGTCGGCGGCGACCCGCATGTCTGGGTAGCGCCCGCCACGGTGCGGATCGCGGCGCGGAACGTCGCCCTGGCGCTCGAAGCGATCGATCCCGGCCACGCCGGGGAGTTTCGCCGCAACCTGGCCGCTTTTCTCGCGCAGGTCGACCGGCTGGACCGCCAGATCCGGACCGCGCTCGCGGGCGGCGCCTCCCGCCGTTTCATGGTCTACCACCCGGCCTGGGGGTATTTCGCCCGCGAATACGGCTTGGAGCAGGTGGCGATCGAGGTCGGCGGGCGCGAGCCGTCGGCCGGTCGGTTGATCGAGATGATCGACCGGGGCCGCCGCGACGGCATCCACGCCGTGTTCGTCCAGCGCGGTTTCGCCGCCAAACCCGCCGAGGTGATCGCCGAAGCGCTGGGTGGCGAGGTCGTGGTGGTCGACCCCATGGCGTACGATTGGCTGGCGAGCATGAAAACCGCGAGCGGCGCCTTCCGCCGGGAGCTTTCGCATGGCTGACCGATCCACGGGGTCCCCCTCTCGGGACGAAACCGAGCCGTTGATCGAGGCGCGCGGCGTTTCGTTCGGCTATGGCGCGGACCTGGTGCTCGAAAACGTCGACCTCGCGATCTACCCCAAGGACTACCTCGCGATCCTCGGGCCGAACGGTGGCGGCAAGACGACGTTGGTCAAGCTGCTGCTCGGCCTGCTCGCGCCGCGCTCGGGAGAGATCGTCGATCGTCTGCCGGACCGGCCGGGCAAGCTCGGCTACGTGCCGCAGTTTTCGACCTTCGATCGCGCTTTCCCGCTCCGCGTCCTCGAGGTGGTCCGGATGGGTCGGATCGCCCGGCGCGGTCTGCTCGCGCCGTACGACCGGGAAGACCGTCGCGCCGCCGAAGCGATCCTCGACCGCCTCCATCTCCTGCCGCTCGCGAGCCGGCCGATCCGCGAGCTGTCGGGCGGGCAGATGCAGCGGGTGCTGATCGCCCGGGCCCTCGTCTCCGAGCCGGCGATCCTCTTCCTCGACGAGCCCACGGCGTCGATCGACGCCGAGTCGCGCGAGACGTTGCGCGCCCTCTTGATCGAGCTCAACGAGCGGATTCCGATCGTGGTGGTCACCCACGACCCGACGTCGATCGCCTCCGCGGTCCGTCACGTCGCCTGCGTGAACCGCCAACTCCACTACCATCACGAGCTGACGAACGAAGCGCTCGAAGAAGCCTACGGCTGCCCGGTCGAGCTCCTCGGTCACGGCGTGCCCCACCGCGTGCTGCACGCGCACTAGCTTCCGCGCGAGCCGACTCCCGATGCCCACCCCCTCGCTCTTTCACGCGCTCTCCTACGGATTCGTCCAGCACGCGATCCTCGCCGGGGTTCTCGCGGCGATCCTCTGCGGCGTGATCGGGCCGTTCGTGGTCGTGAAGCGCCTGGCCTTCATCGGCGGAGGTATCAGCCACGCGGCGTTCGGCGGTCTCGGGCTCTGCTTCTTCCTCGGCATCCAACCGATTTGGGGAGCGATCGCCGTGTCGCTCCTCTTCGCCGTACTGCTCGGCCTGACCGATACCGAGAAGATCCGTTCCCAGGATGCCCTGATCGGCGTCCTCTGGGCGGCGGGGGTGGCGGTGGGAATCCTCTTCATCGCAAAAACCCCCGGCTACGCGCCGAACCTGATGACCTATCTCTTCGGCAACATCCTCCTGGTGACGAAGACCGACGTCTGGATCACCTTCGGGCTGTCGGCCGTCGTTCTCGCGACCGTCGCCCTGTTCTACAAGGGGCTGGTCGCGGTCGCCTTCGACGAGGTGTTCGCTCGGGTCCAGGGCGCCCCGGTCCGTTTCCTGCGTACCCTCCTGCTGGTCCTCATGGCGCTGGTCGTCGTGATCCTGATCCAGATCGTGGGGATCATCCTGGTGATCGCCCTCCTCACGATCCCACCGGTCATCGCGCTCATGCTCTGTCGCGACCTCAAATGGGTGATCGCGACCTCGGTGGGCCTCGGCATCGCGATGACGCTCGCCGGCCTGGTCGTCTCGTACGAAGCGGATCTCCCCTCCGGCCCGGCGATCATCCTGCTCGGGACCGCCATGCTGCTTGCCGTCTATTCCGTTCGCCGTACCGCCAGGATCGGTCGCCTCGAGATCCGCGGTCCGGGCGAGCGGGCTTGAAGGTCAGCCCGGTGAAAAGTTCGGGCTAAAATTCCCTCCGCCCCGGGTTCGCCCGCGGGCGTTCCGAGGATCGCCCCATGAATCGGTGGACTTTCTCGACGTTCTGGATGCTTTCAATGCTAGCGACGACCGCCGTGCTCCCCGCTCCCGCCCACGCCCAATCCACGATCGAGCCCGCGGCGATCGACCGCGCCATCGACGCTGCCGTTGCGGCGCATGGAGAGCCCAACCGCTCGCGCATCGCGCGCGGCGTGCGCCAGGTGGCCGCGCGCTGGTGGCCCGAGGACGGCGACGAAGCGGCCTTCGCGAGCTTCTGTCGCGAGAAGTTCATCGCCGATCCGGCCGAGCTCGCCGCGACGTTCGATCGACTGGAAGCGGCGTTCGAGCAGATCTACGGCCATCTCTACGAGGTGCGCCGCGACTTGCGCCGGACGTTCGATCTCGACCTCGGGACGATCGGCAAAGCCGACGAGTTGCTCGGCGAGCTCGATCTCTCCTCGCACGCGACGGAGGACCTGTTCAAGACGAAGGTCGCCTTCCTGGTCCTCCTCAACTTCCCGCTCGATTCGCTCGACGACCGGTTGGCCCAAGGACCGCGATGGGATCGCGACGCCTGGGCGATCTCCCGTTTGGTGGAGACGTTCGAGCAGCGAGTGGCCCCGAAGGCGATCCAGGAGACCACGCGCGCCTATTCGAGCGCCGACAGCTACATCGCGGCGATGAACGTGCGGCTCGATCGGCTAGTCGATGGGGCGGGAAAGAAGCTGTTTCCCGAGGGGCTGCGCCTGATCTCTCATTGGGGCCTACGCGATGAGCTCGCCTCGCATTACCAGGAAGATCCGGACGGCCGCGCGCTCGACCGGCAGCAGACGATCTACCGCGTGATGCAAAGGATCATCCGCCAGGAGATCCCGGCCGTGGTGATCGACAACGGCGACCTGCTTTGGAATCCGGAGACGAACGAAGTCGCTCCGGTCGACCCGGGCAAGCCGTTCGATCGCGAAAAAGCCCAGGCGCGCGAGGCGGACGTGCGTTACGCCAAGCTGCTCGAGGTATTCCAAGCCGAGCGCGGCGTCGACCCCTACACGCCGAGCGTTCCGACCCTGATCGACCGCCAGTTCAAAGCGAACCGCCAGGTCCCGGAAGCCGAGGTGGAGGCTCTTTTGGTCTCGGTCCTCGAGTCGGCGGAGGTGGCCGATCTCGCCCAACTGATCCAGCGGAAGCTCGGCCGGCCGCTCGCGCCGTTCGACATCTGGTACGCCGGCTTCAAGCCGCGGAGCGGGCATACCGAGGCCGATCTCGACCGGATCGTCCACGCGAAATACCCGAACCTCGAGGCCTTCCAGACCGGGCTGCCCGCGTTGCTCGGGCAGCTGGGATTTTCGCCGGAGAAAGCGAAGTATCTCGCCGACCGCATCGTCGTCGATCCCGCGCGGGGCGCGGGGCACGCGATGCCCGCCGTGCGGCGCGAGGACAAGGTCCATCTGCGCACGCGGGTCCCCGCCGGGGGGATGGATTACAAGGGATACAACATCGCGATCCACGAGCTCGGCCACAACGTCGAGCAGGTCTTTTCGCTCCACGGCATCGATCACTGGACGCTCTCCGGCGTGCCGAATAACGCCTTCACCGAGGCGCTCGCCTTCGTCTTCCAGCACCGCGATCTGGAGCTGCTCGGTCTCGGGAAACAAGACGAGGAAGCGCGCCGGGCCGAGGCGCTCGCGACCCTTTGGAACACCTACGAGATCTCGGGCGTTTCGCTCGTCGACATGCGCGTCTGGCGGTGGATGTACGCCCATCCGAACGCCACGCCGGCGGAGCTTCGCGAGGCGACCGTCGCGATCTCGCGCGAGGTGTGGAACCGCTGGTACGCGCCGCATTTCGGCGTCCGCGACTCGGAGATCCTGGCGGTCTACTCCCACATGATCGCCTATGGCCTCTACCTGCCCGATTACGCCCTTGGGCACATGATTGCGTTCCAGGTCGCCGAGCAGTTCCAGAAAGGGGATTTCGGAACCGAGTTCGAGCGGGTCGCCAAGCAGGGCCGCCTGACGCCCGACGCCTGGATGCGCGGCGCCGTGGGCGCTCCGCTCTCGGCCAAGCCGCTGCTCACGGCCGCCCGCGCCGCGCTCGCGGCTCAAGGCTCGGAAGCTTCGAAACGGTAGACGCCCAGCGAGAACGAGAGACGAGGAGCCGATGCCGAAGGGACAAGACGCTCCTCGCCCGATCTCGACCTCCGGAGAGGCGGCGACTCTCCAGCCTCCGAAGCGCATCTATTCGCTCGACGCGTTTCGAGGCATCGCGGCGCTCTCGATCGTCTTCTGGCACTGGCAGCACTTCTTCTTCAGCGGCCCCGTGCCGGGCTCGGGCGCCCGGCCGTTGCTCGAGCCTTTTCTCCTCTTCTACCGGCACGGCCAGCTCGCGGTCGAGCTGTTCTTCACCCTCTCGGGCTTCATCTTCTTCTGGCTTTACTCCCAGCCGATCGCCGAGCGCAAGGTCGGCGCGCGCGACTTCTTCTCCCGCCGCTTCTCGCGTCTCGTGCCGCTCCACCTCGCGACTCTCGCGCTCGTCGTGCCGCTCCAGCTGGCCTACCGCCACCGTTACGGCGCGGATTTCGTCTACTCGAACAACGACCTGCTCCACTTCATCCCGAACCTGTTCCTCGTCTCGGCCTGGGGTCCCCACTACTCCCACTCCTGGAACGGCCCGATCTGGTCGGTCTCGGTCGAGATCTTTCTCTACTTCCTCTTCTTCGCCCTCTGCCGGACGATCCGGATGTCGACGCTCGCGATCGCCGGATTTTCCGCGCTCGGGCTCGCGCTCTTCGCCTTCTGGGACGTCCCCGTAGGCCGCGGGATGTTCGCCTTCTTCCTCGGCGGCTGCCTCTATCGCCTCTACGCCCGAGGCCTCGAATCGGGAGCCGCCGCACGCCTCGCGCGCGTCCTGCCGTGGATCACCGCGACGATCTGGATCGGAACGCTCCTCGCCGTCTACTCGCCCGGCTTCCCTTTCGAAGCGAAGGCCGGGTCCCTTCCGCCCGCCCTGTTCACCGGCCTGATCCTGTTCCCCTCGACGATTCTCACCCTCGCGTTCGTCGAAACCGTTCGGGGAGCCTTCGGCGTACGCACCGCCTATCTGGGAGATCTGTCCTACTCGATCTACCTACTCCACTTCCCGCTCCAGCTTGCTTTCGTACTCGGCACGGCATCGCTCGCGGTCGACCGGTCCTACTTCTCCCAGCCCGTGGCGCTCGTTCTCTTCTTCGCCGTGCTGCTACCGCTCGCGTGGGTGAGCTACCGGTTTTTGGAGATTCCGGCGCAGCGGACAGGTTCCCGGATCCGTTTCGCCGCCTACCAACAGCCGGATTCGAGCAGCGGGAAGTAAGTGCGCTGCCGAGCAGCTGAGCGAGCGCATCGCCGAGACCGTCAAGGAGTCGCAGTCGCCGCATCGTTTTCTCGATAGTTTGCTCGACGCGGAGCTGTCGAGCCGAGAAGAGCGCCGGACCAAGGTGTCGCTTCGTCTTTCGG
>JBGAGQ010000080.1:0-26093 GCA_044226625.1 Thermoanaerobaculia bacterium | reverse complement strand
GTTTCGATCCAGAGCCGCACGAACCGGGGATCCCGCACCGCGAATCGGGCTCGCCACCTCTTCGCCTCGGACCACGCCGACACGGCGCGGTCCACCCACAGCGAAAAATGCGGGGAGTCGTTGGCAAAAAGGTCGAGATCGTCCGAAAAGCGATGCCGGAGATAGCCGCGAGAAACTGCCGTCCCTCCTGAAAGATAGAGGCGGGTATCGACCCCAGACAGGATCTTGAGAACCTCGTCCTGTAGCGGATAAAGCCGCTTGAAATAGAAATCGCTATCGGGGGCCATACGTCAGTAGCTCCGGGCGATGCGTCGGAAGCCAGCTCACCAAAAAATCAAATCCGCGGCGACGGCTTTCGGAGCGCACTTTTTCGCGCCAAGCGGGCCATCCAGAAACGATCTCGGCAAACGAAAGATATTTGAGGATCTCCGGGTAGGTGGCGTATTCGAGCAAGCGAACGGCGGCCCAAGTCCGATCGAGGCGCCCAACCCGACGACGGCCCGACAGCACCTCGCGAAATGCCTGCTCGTCGAGATCGTAGTCCCAAATGAAAGATGCGCCTGCCATCACCAACCTCCCAATCCCAGGGCTGAGTCTACCAAGGCCTCGGAGAGGACGCCCTTTCTGCCCTCCGTGAGACGAATCCGTCGTCTTGTCCCCCCTGGAATCCCCCTCGGCCGCAAACGGTTAGACTTCTCCGTCACCCGAAGCGGTTCGATCGCTTTGCCGAGGAGCCTCCCTTGATCCGCAAGAAACCCCTGGCCCTGGTCCGAGCGGCGGGCGCGATTTCGATCGCCTGTTCGTTCGTCGTTTCGATCATCTCCTTGGAGGCCTGCGCGGGCGATGGCCGAACCCCTCTGGTCCTCTACTCCCCGCATGGCCGCGACCTGCTCTCGCTGATCGAGAAGCGGTATGAGGAGCTGCACCCGAAGGTCGACGTGCGCTGGCTCGACATGGGGGCGCGCAGGAGGTCTACGACCGGATCCGCTCCGAGAAGGCGAATCCGCAGGCGGACGTCTGGTACGGCGGTCCGCAGGCGACGTTCGCTCAAGGGGCAGCCGACGGCCTGCTCGCGAAGTTCCATCCGAGCTGGGCGAGCGCGATCGCGCCGGAGAGCCGGCGCGAGGACGATCTCTATTTCGGCCTCTACCGGACCGCCCCGGTCCTTGTCTACAACGACCAGGCGGTCTCGGCCACCGACGCGCCGAAGGATTGGGACGATCTGCTCGCACCCCGGTTCACCGGCAAGGTGCTGATCCGGGACCCGCTCGCGAGCGGCACGATGCGCACTCTATTCGGCTCGATCCTCGCCCGGTCGCTCGCCGAGACCGGCTCGGAGGAACGGGGCTGGCAGTGGCTGCGGCGCCTGGACGTCCAGACCAAGGAGTACACCTCGACGCCCGCGTTGCTGATGGAAAAGCTCAACCGGCGTGAAGGGCTGGTGACCGTCTGGGAGCTCACCGACATGCTCTGGCAGAAGAAGCGCGGCGCCCCGCTCGGCTACGCGTTCCCGTCGAGCGGCACGCCGGTGATCGACGACTCGATCGGCTTGGTCACGGGCTCCCGGCATCCGGAGGAAGCCAAGGCCTTCATCGAATGGGTGGGAAGCCCCGAGGCCCAGAAGCTCGCGGCCGAGCAGGCGTTCCGCCTTCCCGCGCGCACCGATCTGCCCCCCGCGGATCTTCCCGAGTGGGCGCGCGACGTGCTCGCCCGCCTGGTGCCCGCCAAGGTCGATTGGAACCTGATGGCCGCGAAGAGCAAAGAGTGGATGGCGACCTGGGACCGCACGGTACGAAGCCGTGGCGGCGAGACCCCGGGCGGCGCGGTCGCGGGGACGACCGGCGGATGACCTACCTATCGATCGAAAATCTACGGAAGACCTTCGGAGGCAAGCCGGTCCTCGAAGATCTGACGCTGGAAATCGACAAGGGGGAGATCCTCGCTCTGCTCGGCCCGAGCGGGAGCGGCAAGACCACCGCGCTCCGCCTGCTCGCCGGGTTCGAAACGCCCGATCGCGGCCGGATCTCGGTCGCGGGTGAGGACGTAACCGGGCTTCCCCCCGCGCGGCGGAACTTCGGCATGGTCTTCCAGCACTATGCGCTCTTCCCCCATCTGACCGCCGGAGAGAACGTCGCGTTCGGTATCGAATCGCGCAGAACCCCGAAATCGGACGTCGATCGACGAGTCGCCGAAGCCTTGAAGCTGGTCGAGCTGCCGCATCTCGCGGCGCGCAAGCCGGGCGAGATGTCCGGGGGTCAGCAGCAGCGGGTGGCGGTCGCCCGCGCCCTCGCTCCCGAGCCGCGCGTCCTCTTGCTCGACGAGCCTCTTTCGAATCTCGATCCGTCCCTGCGCGAGAGGACCCGCCGAGAGCTTCGAAGCGCGATCCAGCGGGTCGGCATCACGACCGTCCTGGTCACCCACGAGCAAGAAGAGGCTTTTCATCTGGGCGACCGGATCGCCGTGATCGCGGGCGGCCATCTGCAACAGGTCGGACGAGCCGAGGACCTCTACGAGCGCCCGGCCACCCGATTCGTCGCCGGCTTCATCGGCCGATCGAGCGCGCTCTCCGGGGCGGTCGAGCGGAGCGAGCCGGACGGCCAGGTCGATGTCCGCCTCGACGGCGGAGCCCTCTGGCGGGGCATCGCCCTGGAGCAGCTTCCGTCCGGAGCGCGCGTCGAGCTCATCACCCGGCCGGAGGCACTCGAGTTTGTCGGGCCGGAGGCTCCCGGGGCGATCGCCGGCCGCGTCGTCGAACGGCGCTACGGTGCTCCCGCGGCGACGTTCACGATCGGCTGCGAAGAGACCCCGGGGCTGGAGATCGAGGTCCTCGCCCCTCCCACGGCCGCCGCGGAGGGCGACCAGGTGGGGGTGGTCCCGATCGCCTCAGCCGCACTGCCGCGAGTCTTTCCAGCCGAAAGGTCCTCCGTTTGACGATCTCGCCCGCAGCGGCCACCTCAGCGAGCACGGCGCCCCCCGAGGACGCTCCGGCTGGGCGTTCGCCCTGGCGCCCGGCCTGGGGCACGCTCGCGCTCGCCGCGCTGCTCGGCTGGCTGGTCGGCTATCCCCTGCTCGCGACGTTGATCGAGGCGCTCCGCGAGCCGCGCGCGTTGCTCGACGTCCTCGCGCGTCGCGACGAGTGGCTGGCCTTGTGGCGCAGCGTCTGGACCTCGCTCGCCTCGGTGGCACTCGCCGCTCTGGTCGGCGTGCCGCTCGCGTTCGCCTTCGAGCGCTCGGAGTTCCCCGGTCGACGGCTCCTCTCCGCCGCCGCCGCCCTGCCGGTCGCCCTGCCGCCACTCGTGGGCGTGATCGCCTTTCTCTTCCTCTACGGCGAAAGCGGCTTTGCCACCCGCGGGGTTCAGGCGCTCCTCGGCCTCGAGCATCCCCCGTGGCGGCTGCTCGGTCCCGTTGCGATCCTGCTCGTCCACACCTATTCGATGTACGTCTACTTCTACCTGTTCACCCGCGCCGGCCTCGCCCGGCTCGACGGCGCGTTGCTCGAGGCGGCGGCGAGCCTCGGCGCCTCGCCCACGCGCACACTTTGGCGGGTGACCCTGCCGCTCCTCCGGCCGGCTCTCCTCGGGGCGTCGCTCCTCACCTTCATGACCGCGCTCGCCTCGTTTTCGGCGCCCTATCTGTTCGGCGGCAACTTCCGGGTGATGACGACCCAGATCGTCGCCTCGAAGCTGAACGGCGAGCTCGCCGCGGCGCAGGTCGAGACGCTCCTGCTCGCGGCCGTCGCCTTGATCGCGCTCGGCGTGCTCCGTTTCCTCGAAAGACGAGCGGCGATCCCCGGCTCGTCCGGAGTCCGTGGCGTCGCCCCGGCGCGACGCCGGCCGGCGCGGCGCGGCGTGCGCATCGCCCTCGCGGGGATCGCCGCGGGACTCGCGATCCTCTTCCTCCTGCCGCACGCGGTGCTGTTTCTCATCTCGTTCGTTCCGCCGTTCACCTGGACCAACGAGCCGGTTCCGCCGGTGCTCTCGGTCTCGAACTATCGCGGCCTCGCCGATCCGGAGCGCCTGCGCCCGATCCTCAATTCGCTCTGGATGGCCGCGGTCTCGACCGTGGCGGCGATCGCTCTCGGATTCGCCGCGGCGCGCATCGCGACCCGACGGCGCGGGCCGGCCGCCCGCGCGGTCGAGGCGCTCGTCGCCCTCCCCTGGGCGATCCCCGGGACCGTGTTCGCCGTCGCGATGGCGACCGCCTGGAGCGTCCATTCGCCGTGGACGCTTCGCTTCGTCCTGATCGGAACGCCGTGGATCCTGCCGCTCGCCTACCTCGTGCGCAGCCTGCCGGTGACCGGCCGAGCCGCGCTCGCCGGCATGCGCCAGCTCGACCCGGCGCTCGAAGAAGCCTCCGCCTCACTCGGAGCGGGATCGTTCCGCACGTTGTCCCGCGTGGTCGCGCCGCTCCTGCGCCCGGCACTCGCGGCCGGCGCGGGCCTCGCCTTCCTCACGGCGTTCGGCGATTTCATCGTATCGATCGTCCTCTACACCTATGACACCCGGCCGATCTCGATCGAGATCCTCTCGGCGCTCCGTCTTCAGGACCTGGGTCTGGCCGCCGCGTACGGCGTCTTGCTCGCGATCGGCAGCACGACGGTCTTCTTCCTCTGGGGCCAAGGGGAACCGACGTGATGAGCGACGCAACCCGCGACCCCGGTTTTACGTTCACTGTCTCGGGCTCGAGCCCGCGGTATCGCCTCGCCTGAGGGGTCGTCCTCGATGGAAAAAAGCACGCTGCGCCAACTCTCGGTCCTCATGGCCACGGTGTTCGTGGACATGGTCGGCTTCCTGATCGTCCATCCGCTGCTGCCGTTCTACGCCGAAAGCCTCGGGGCGACCGCGACGATGGTGGGGCTCCTGGTGGCGATCTTCGCCGCGGCGCAGTTGCTCTCTTCGCCCTACTGGGGGCGTCTGTCCGACCGCTACGGCCGGCGCCCGCTGCTGATCGCCGGCCTGCTCATCTCGGCGGCCGCGTTCGGCCTGTTCGGCTTCGCCACGTCGATCTGGATGCTGTTCGTGTTCCGTTTCGTCCAGGGCGTGGGAGGCGGGACCGTCGGCGTGGTCCAGGCCTACGTGAGCGACGCCGTGCCGCCCGACGAACGCGCCAAGGCGCTCGGCTGGATCACCGCGGCGACCAGTGCGGGGGTGATGATCGGCCCGCTGATCGGCTCGTACGCCACCCGCCTCGGGCCTTCAGGTCCGGGCTTCGTCGCCGCCGCGCTGTGCATCGCCAACGCGATCTCGGCCTACCTCTGGCTCCCCGAGCCGAGGCGGCACGCGCCGAATGCGAACGCCGCACCGAGCCGCTCGCTCCAAAAGGCGGTGGTCGAGGTGCTGCGCGAGCCGACCTCTCCGGTCGCTTCTCTGATCTGGGTCTACGCCGTCGGCATGATGGCGTTCATGGCGATGAACGGCATCCTGGCGCTCTACCTGGCCCGGAAGTTCGGCGTCACCAAGGAATCGATCGGCTGGTTCTACACCTACGTCGGCAGCATCTCGCTGGTCATGCGCGCCGTCCTGCTCGGGCCGATGGTGCGCCGATTCGGCGAGGTCGGCGTGATGAAGCTCGGCGCGATCTCCCTGGCGATCGGCCTTGCCGCGATCCCCTTCGCTCCAGCGATCCCGGTGCTCGCCGTCGCCGTCCTCTTCGTCCCGGTCGGCACCGCGCTCCTCTTCCCGGCGACCACCGCGCTCGTCTCGCGCTCCGCGCCGGAGGGAGAAACCGGTCAGGTGATGGGCGTCCAACAGGCCTTCGGAGGAGTCGCCCGCATGCTCGGTCCGATCTGGGCCGGCAAGGCCTTCGACCTCCTCGGCCCCCAGGCCCCGTTTTGGATGTCCGCCGCGCTGATGCTCGGCGTGGGAGGGCTTACGCGACGGGTCACCGAGCCGCGGAGGGAAGCACCGCCCTCAGCCGCGGATCAGGCACAGTCCTCTCTACCCGCGGAAACGCTTGAGCCCGGGGCGATTCAGCCGGTTCCAAGCGCAACGTCGCAGTAGGGGGAATCGCCGGAGAGCCTAAATCCTCTCAATTCTGACCGCTGCGCCTGTCAATGAATAAGCCGAGTCTTTAGGAGGTTGTTGGCGGCATTCACAACAATCTGTCGCTCTCTTGGGAGAAGGGCGAGATCAATATCTGCAGCCCGCCGTAGGGCATGGGCGATTGGCACGGCCTGAAACCGTTCCGCCATAGCCTCTAAGCCTTCCCGAATGACTCGCTCCGCGGTTGTCGTCTTCACATTCTGCATTGCCACCAATTTGACCGCTCGAACCAGCATCGCGGCTGATGACTGAACTTCCAACGGTGCTGCTGCCAACAGCGAAAAGACTTCACGCGAGGCCTGCTGTGGTCGCCCGGGCGCCAGAGCTTCTATTAAAACCTCGGGCGACACTTCAATTTGGTAGTAATGGACCTCGGCCAAGTCAACCAGACGCTGGTCCCGTTCGCGCGCACTCAATGCTCCTCCCTCGGCCCAGATCTGGATCAGCGAAACAGTTGAAAACGAGGAAAGACCCAAACCACTAGCCAACTTCCTCAAGCCCAAATCATCAGCATGTAGCACTCCTGGCACGAACATCGATAGTTCGAGCGCGTCGTTCGAGCTGGCTCCCAGATTGGTCCGAATTTCTTCGTGATCCTTTGTTCGTGGATCACTAAACACTTCCAGCGGTCGAGGGACGAAGGTGACATTCGCCACGACCCAGTCGCGCAGCCCGACTATTGAATCTCGTTCGCGGACGAGAGAGGGATCACCAGCATCCGTTTGGTGAAACAGAAAGCCACGCTCGCTAGGAGCAACGACTGCCCAGCCACTCTTGATTCGATCTTCAGCCTCTTCGACTTCCGCGTCGATCTCGGCTCTTAGAGAAATTGGCGCCAGACACCGTCGTCCATCCGCCAAGAGCGAGAGAAACTCGAACCTTTGCGCTGTATGGAGGGCTGATCTTGAGAGAATTGTTGGGAGCTGCGATCGCGCGGCAGTCCTGGAAGCGACACGCCCTTCGTCGTGGAACTCCACGTACAGCGGCAGGTCACTTTGGGGCCGGGATACATGAGTAATCACGTCAGGCACCGTCCCGCCAGTGAGTTTCGACACTACCGCGAGAGGAAGGCAGTGCTCCAGATAGAGCTTGAAAATCTGATCTTGATAACGTTTCCGTTCGTGAGTGGAGCTAATTAAGGGTTGAAACTCACTGACCCCTGAACTGTCCTTATTGAAACTGAATGTGGTCACAAAAAACTCCTCGCTTGGAAACCTCCTTCCGTAGCTAGCCATGATGTCATTCACGAGATATTTGACGGCCGACTGAATCCTCTCGACCCTGAATCGACTTTCAAAGAATGCACCCTGGTTCCGAGCAAACAAATCTCCGACGCGAAGGCCAACCAGGCCGATCTTGTGAGCCTCCTCTAACGAAATTTCATTGGTGAGCCTCGACGCGGCAGAGTCTGCGAACAGAACGTACTCCAGAATCTCGCTGCCATCCCCAACCAGAAATACATGCGTATCGGGCCCTACGAAACCAACCTCGACAGGCTTCGATTTCGTGCCAACCACCAACGACACGAAGGCTCGATTCATCTCCGCATCATCCGGTTGATCTCTGAATGCCTTCAGTGCTTGCTGGATGGCGACACTGAAATTCCCGAGTTTTGATTGCAGATGTGCAAGAAACATTCTTTCGTGAGGCAAAAGATCTGGGTCGGAAGCGAGAGCGTCACAATGAACTCGAGCGCGGTCGCGCCTGTTGAGCCCCACAAGGATTTCGGCAAGTTTCAGGTGGCCGCCGGCAGTTGTCATTCCACGAACAAACAGATCTTCAAGATGTGCCGCGGCGGCTTCCGGGTCATTCCTCCTTAGTGCAATTTGCGCGGCGATGCCAACCGCCCAATCGGGCATGGGACCTTTGTTGGCAACAACTTCCAGCGCTTGATTGGCCGCAAGAAGCTGATCCGACAACACCAGTGCGCGCACAAGCATGCGCTCCGCGATCTCATCGAGAGCTCCGGCCTCTCTTAGCGCTTGTGCCGCAGCCGCGGGTTTTTTGGCTGCCAACAGGCTCGAACCTAGCTCGACAAGCAGCTCGGTTCGGGTAAACGGGAATGCTTCAATTGCTTCACGGTAGCGGTTCTCTGCTTCGCCAAGGTCTCCTTCGAGCGCAGCGATACGGGCCAGCGTAACCAGGTGAGTTACCGAGTGCACTTGCTCGCTTAAGGCCATCTCTGCCGTCAGCTTCTTGGCGAGATCCACATCGCCGATACGCAGGGCGGCTTCAGCTGCGGCTGATCTAAGTTCATCGGGCTCAGCAGCTGTTGGAATTGACCGCAAAGCCGCTTCGAGGTCCTTTTGTGCACCTTCTAACTGCCCCTTCGCTGCCCGCAAACTTGCGCGCTGTGCACGCAGAAATGGATTGTTCTCGACTACTGGTCCAGACAGAATATCGAGCGCACCGTCCTCGTCGCCAGCAAGGACGCGAGTCGAGGCAGCCATGAACAATGCACGGGCGTCATCAGGCCGAATTGAATGTGCTCGCTCGCTGTCGTCCTGAGCACCGGAACGATTTCCAAGTATTCGCCGGGCGTGGCTGCGGCTTATGAGCGCTTCCTGAGTCTGTGAGGTCGATAGGCTGGCATCGCTGTCTAGAACCTCGGTGCAAAGGCGCTCGACTTCCCGAGCACGATCTAGTCGTTCGCCATCGGTGACATTTTCTATATCTGCAAAGAGAGTTACTGCGCGTAGTAGTAGGGCACGAGGCGACCTGTCGCCATCTCTTATCAATGATGCGATGACATCCCGGGCCGGAGCCGCCTCACCGCTAAAGAGATGGTTACCAACAAGACCGAATCGAAATTCGCTGGTCGAGGCGACCTCCGGGGGAACCTCGATCGGAGGCTGGCCAGCTTCTACCGGTAGACGAAGTCGAATCAGCCACGCGGACGGCGACTGCGCGTGCGTAGTGGTCGCCCGTATTGCGGTTGCCACCGCCGACTGGATATCGCCGCTGAGTTCTTGAGCCAGGGCCAAGTTTACTAGTGCATGAATTCCGTGCGGATCATGATCGAGGGCTCTTTCGGCCGAGTTAATGGCTTCTTGCCATCGCTGCATCTTCAGGAGGGCACTAGATCGATGCTGACTGATCTTGTAAAGAACTTGACCATCTTGTATTCCAGTGCTGAGGAAATCAGACTCGATCTGCCTTAGGAGAGAGAACGCAAGCGCGGGTTCCTCGTCTTCGAGCAACTTTTTGGTGTGCCGAAGGTCATCGTGCCATTTTCGAGTCCGACGAGGGGGCCGGACCCCAATCTTGACGCCAGCTAGAACGTCGATCAATGCTTGCTTCGTGCGTCTAGTTTTTTCGGCACACATGAGGGCAGCATCCTTTTCAAAGACGGCCCAGGCAGCGGCTGCTTGAGATTCATCGTCCAAACTTTCGGCCAGGATCTCAAGCGCTCTCGAGGTGCTGGCATTTGAGAGCCTCCCCAGGTCTAGTGTGAGAATATGAGTTCGCCGCATGACGTCGTCAGCCCTTGACCCAAGAGCAGACAGTATTCCCTGTGTCAGCTGCCTTAGGCTGTCCGTGCGACCTGTTCGAAGTCGATCTAAATCTCGGCTTAATTCATTGCGGACGGCAGGGCTGGAGGTTGGATCGACGACTAGCCATACAAGAGTGTCGTCGGATGGCGTGGATGCATCGCGGATGGTCTGAAATGCCTCAATGCATTTTTGTGGCTTCAGGCCGAATTTTGCCTGAATTTCGATTGGTGCCGTTCCAGCCCGAAACTCAACACGGGCGTCATCTCCAGGCCCATGGACTTCGCCCGCGATTGCCGAAGGAGTGTCATCAGCTAAAGGCAGCCATCGGAGCTTTGTATCAGTCAGTGCATGGACAAAGACGTATGCAATGACACTTGCCTGGTAATTGACACCCGCATAGTTGCCGTCGCCACTCATGTGTCCTCCGCACGGGGAGAGGGAAGGACGGATCAATACCCTACCAACGACCCCGCCGCAGTTACTTCTCGTCACGTGAAAGATTAGAGTGAAAGACTAGGCTTGCAGGCTAGCGCCTCTGGGAAATTCGCCTTCGTGGAGGATTTCACGAATTACACACCATGCAATTATCCAAAGATGTGCATCGCGTCGACAGGTTTGGGCATGCAGCAGGGCCTTCGAGGGGAGCACACAAAACAGAACGAGGCAGGCCTTTCGGCCTGCCTCGAGAATTTCTTGGTTGCGGGGGCAGGATTTGAACCTGCGACCTTTGGGTTATGAGCCCAACGAGCTACCTGGCTGCTCCACCCCGCGTTAGTGCCCCTGTCTCCAGGGGAGCGGCAGTGTCTCATAACCGGTGACCGGTGTCAAAGATTCCCGACCTGATCGCTTTGCGGCAGGAGTCGACCCGGTCGGGTTGGCTTAGGCCTCCGCGGGGTAAAGAGCCTAGACAGCCCGTCTACGACGGCGGCGCTTCCGGGGTGGCGAGGGGAGCGGCGGGGCGCGGCTCCCCGTCGGGTTGGATCGCGGCGAAGTCGACCCGATAGACCTTGGGGGAACCGGTTTCTCGGCTGAACCAGACTCCGGCGGCCGAGCCGTGGTCGTCCTTTGGATAGAACCAGCCGATCACTCCCCGGCCGGGGCCATGTTCCAAGTATTCGCGGACGTTGTGGGGGTTCGGCGCGCCGAGGAGACCGCGAACGTCGTCCGGCCCCATGCCGGGTTTGACCTGGTTGAAACGTTCTGCGGTCACGAACCGGGCGGCGCGCACGAGCACGAGCTCTTCTCGCAACGCCTCGTATCCCGGATCGAGAGCGAGCGCCGCCTCGAGGATGTCGATCGCGCGGCGAAAATCGCCTGCTCGCTGAACATAGTCGCGCGCGAGGAGGATGTCCTCTTCGCTCTTCCACCGGATCGCCTGGGCCTGACGCGCGGTGAGGGGCTCATTTTCCCGCGGGGGATCCGCGTTCAGAAAAGCCACCAAGTGGCGGGAGAATTCGTCGGCCCGCCGCTCGAGGTCGCGCTTCGGCTCGGCCCCCGCCGCGTCCTCCCGCCCCTCGTCGACGGTCGCCGAAACCTGGTTGCGTCGGTCGAGCAGCTCTCGCCGTTCCTTTTCAAGCCGGTGCCAGTCCGACTCGGAGACCAGGACGGAGGTGTCGGGAGCTGGCTCTCCCGGCGCGCAGGATGCCGCCGCCCAGCCGCCGAACAGCAGGGCCCAGAGCGCCGCAACCGAGACCCGGGAGGGGCTCGAGGTCGAAAGGCGGGGGTCGGAAATCGCCATGGGGGGTGGAGGACCGTGCGGGCGGTACGCCCGAGTGCCGGCAAGGTAGCACGGCGCCAAAGCGAGCGGCAAGGCGACGGGCGAACCGCCCGGGCGCAAAAAGTCTCATGAATGCTAGAGTTTCCGCGCTTCTTTCGGCTTGACACCACAGGAGCCGATTTCCATAATCACTCTTCGACCGATTTCGGGGGCTCCAATCGCATGTCTTTCGTTGAACGACTCGAGAAGCTGGATCGGGAGATCGCGGATGCGGTCGAGGCGGGCCTCGCCAAGCTGCGCGCCGAGATCGAAGGGCGGTTGCAGGCGGGTCACGAAGAGACGCTGCGACAGGTGCGCGAGCTGCGCCCCGACCTGCCCGGCGCCTACGTGCCGGTCACTGAGATCGCCAACGCGGTGCCCGCGCCGGAACCGGTAGCCCTCCCCGAACCGGTCGACCAGGAAGCCATCGCCGCTCGCGGCCGCGAAGAAGGCCACGCCCGAGGACACGCGGAAGGCCACGTGGCGGGACGAGGGGAAGGCCGGGCCGCCGCGCAGAGCGACCTCCACGCCGCGGCCACGGCGATCGACCGCGCCCGCAGCCAAGGCGAGATCCTCGACGCCCTGCTCTCGGAGAGCCTGCGGTTCGCTTCCCGAGCGGCGGTTCTTCTGGTTCGGCCGGATGGACTCGCCGGATGGGGCGGCCAAGGCTTCGACGCCGCGAAAGTCCGACAGCTGAGCGTGCCGCGCCACCATGCGCTCGCCGCCGGGATGATCGACGGAAACGGAGCGATCGCCTTGACCTCCGACGACTGCGCGGCCCTCCTGGGGGACCTGGGCGCCGACGCGGCTCGCGAGGGCATCTTGATTCCTCTCGTGCTGCGCGACCGGGTGACCGCGGCGGTCTACGCCGATGCGCTCGACGGGCGCGCGCTCGAGACCGGAGCGCTTCAAACTCTCGCGCATCTGGTGGCGCTATCGATCGAAACCCTGCCGTTCCGCGAGCGCGCCCAGACCGCGACGCTCCAGCGGTCCGAGAGGGAAGCGGCCGTCCGAGCGGCGGAGCCGGTCGCCGCGCCCACGGTCGCCCTACCGATCGCCCCGCCGCCGGCACCGATCGAGCCCGAACCGGAGCCCGAACCCGAACCCGAGCCGGCGGCGACCCAGGCCCTCTCGGCACCGACCATCGAGCCTGTTGCCGAGCCGGCGGAGGAAGTCGAGGCCGCGCGCGCGACGATCGACCTCGACGAGACCGCGGCGATCCTTGGGCATCCCCATGCGGATGCGCCCGCCGACGAGGCGGAGGTCGAGGCGGTCGGGGTCGAGGCGCTCGGCACCGGCGCGCTCTTCATCGAGCACGAGCCGGTCCTGCCGCCGCTCGACCTGGACTCGATCCCGCTTCCCGAGCCGGAGCCCTCCCCGTGGACGGCGCCCAGCCCCTATCTGGACCAGCCCGCGGCGGCCGAAGCCCCGTCGCCCGAGCTTCCGGCAGACGAGGCCAGCGGCCACGAGACGGTCCTGCTTCGCACGCTGCCGACCGCGCCGGCGGCCCCGCCGGCCGCCGCTCCCGCGACGTCTCCGTTCGCCGATCTGCCGTCCGACCTGCCCGCGGAACCGGCTCTGCCCGGGGCTCCGCTCGACGCGGGACCGACCGAGCCGCTGCGCGCGGTGTCCGGCGACGCGGGGCGCACGGCCGAGGTCCGACCGCCCAGCGGGGTCCAAGGACCCGGCTGGGCCTTCTCGACCGGGAGGATGCCCGCGGTGTCCCTCGACGACGAGCCGGTTCATGAAGAAGCGCGCCGCCTCGCTCGGCTGCTGGTGAGCGAGATCAAGCTGTACAACGAAGAGCAGGTCGAGGAAGGTCGCCGGAACCGCGACGTTTACGAGCGTCTGAAGGAAGACATCGACCGCTCGCGCCAGATGTACGAGGACCGGGTCGATCCGAAAGTGGTCGAGTCGACGGATTATTTCTATCAAGAGCTGGTACGCATCCTCGCGGCCGGCGATTCGCGCGCCCTGGGCATCTGACGCCTCCGCGGCGATCGATCGTCGACCGAACCGGTCGAGCCCGGTCGGACGCCAACGCTCGACGATTTGGGGGGACGGCACCCGCCCCCACCCGCGGCCCGGCCGGACGCGACGGCGCGGCCGCGTTGAGAAAGGAGCGAAGGACCTTGAGACCAACCGCCGACGTCCGCCGCTCGCGATTGGCCCTCGGGGGCCTCTTGTTCCTGGTTCTCCCCCTTCTGCTCGGCGCGGCATGGCGTCTGGCCGATTCCGGCGCCTCCGTCGCGCGCCCTCCCGCCTGGGCGCAGGCGGCCGATCTCCTGCGCAACCGCAACTGCACCGGAGCGCTCGCCGCGGTCGATGCGCTGGCCGCGAGCGCCGTCGGTCAGGATGCCGCGCTCGCCCGGATCGCCGGCGGGTTCTACGCCGGATCGTGCGGCCGACCCGACCTCGCCGAGACGCGCCTCCGCGCCGCCTCGACGCCCGGCGGTCTGCTCGAAGATTGGCGCCTATGGAAGCTCGCGGAAGCCGCGCGTACGGCCGGCCACCCCTCCGCGGCGGATACCGCGCTCGCCCGACTGATCGGCGACTACCCCGCCTCGCCCCTTCGGCCGCGCGCCCTGTTGACCGCGGCGGAGCTGGCGCGCGATCGCGGGGACGCGAAAGCCGCCCTGGGGTTCGCCGAGCAGGGACGCCGGATCGATTCCACCTCGAAGGCCGCCGGCAAGACGCTCGCCGACCTGGAGGCGCTCGCCTGGCAGGTCGCGACCGAGGCCGGTGACCCGGTGGAGCGGGCGCGAGCGGCGCGGCGGCTGCTCGTCGACTTCCCGCTTCGCGCCTCGGAGCTCTCGGTGATCGAGAGCTTCCGCTCCCCCGACGGTCGGATCGATTGGCCGGGCCTGTTCACTGGCGAGGAGCTCGAACGGCGGGCGCGCGCCCTGCTCGGCCTCGGGTTGCTCGACGGCGCCGCCACCGCCCTCTCCGCCGTTCCGTTCGCCCAGAGGGATCTCGCCTGGAATCTGCTCGACGCCGAAGCGGCGACGCGCGCGCAGCGCGGCGCCGAGGCGTACGCCGAGCTCTCGCCGCTGACCGGGCGAACGCCCGCCGAGGAGGCGGCGCTCGAATGGGCGCGCGCCCAGGCCGCCGACGAGGCGGCCACCGTGCGTCGCGGGCGTTCCGGCCCGAACGCGACCGAGCGGGCGGAGCTGCGCGACCGGGCCCGCCGGCACCTCCTCCGCGTGGTCCAGCTCGGCAGCGACCGGGCGCTGTCCCAGCTCGCGCTCAAGAACCTGTTCGTCCGCTTCTCCGGGGAGGAGGAGACCGACAAAGCGCTCTCCTCCTTGCGCGAGCTCCGCCGCCTCGATCCGTCCGACTCGACCGGCGCCACCTACCTCTGGGGACGCGGCTGGCTGGAGTACGGCCGCGCGAACTACACCGGCGCGATCGGCTGGTGGACCGAGCTGGTCACCATCTACCCGACCGATACCGCCTCCCGGTCGGCGCGCTACTGGACCGCCCGCTCCTTCGAGCGGCTGGGAGAGACCGAGCGCAGCCTCCAGATCTACCGCGAGGTGGCGAGCGCCGACACGTCCGACTTCTACCGCAAGAACGCGCTCGCCCGCCTCGGCCCGAAGAGCGCGGGCGGCGAGGCGACCGCGAAGCCCGAAGAGGTCCCCGCCCTCTGGCCGACCGACCCGACGCTGTCGCGCGCGCGGCTCCTGTCCGACTACGGGCTCGACGATCTCGCCGCGACCGAGATGGAGCTGGTGAGCGAGCGCGCGGCCAAGCGGCCGGCCGCGGCGTTGCGCGCGGTGATCCTCGCCCGGCAGGGGGACCGGCGGAAGAGCGTGCTGGCGATCCGCGAGGCGTTCCCCGCGCTCGGAGGGCCGTTCCAGGCCTCCGTCCCGGTCGAGGCGCAGCAGCTCTACTATCCCGTGGCCTTCGAGGAGCCGATCGCGACCTGGGCACAGACGCATCGCCTGCCGGTCGATCTCGTCTACGGCATGATCCGACTGATGCAGCTGATGCCCGCCACCGCGCGCGAGATCTCGCGCCGGTTCGGGATTCCGTTCTCGACCGCGGGGCTCGACGAGCCGGAGCTCAACGTCCGCCTCGGGACGGCCTACTTCCGCCAGATGCTCGACACCTTCGGCGGCAACGTCGAGCTCGCGCTGGCCGGCTACAACGCGGGCCCGAACCGCATCCGGCGCCTCTGGCAGAACGCCCCGACGCAGGAGACCGACGCCTTCGTCGAGGGGCTCGCGCTCTCCGAGCCGAAGATCTACGTCAAGCGGATCCTGATCCTCTCCGACAGCTATCGGCGTCTCTACCCAGGCTCGGGCGCGAACGCGGGCTGACCTCGGCGTTCCGATGCCCGGCCGACGCGTCTCGGGTCCGGCGGCGAGGACTCTGCTCGCAGTCGGCGCCCTGGTTTCGATTCTCCTTCTCGCCGCTTGCGCGGACGCGAAGCCGAAACGAGCCGGGGCGCACACCGGTCCGATCGTCTTGATCACGTTCGAGGGGCTGCGCGACGACGCGGTCTCGGCGCTCGGAGGCGGGGAGCCCGGGCTCACCCCGCGTTTCGACGCGCTCGCCGAGCATGCCTGGATCGGCCGGGGGATCGCCGGCTCCGGCTGGGCCGAAACCTCGATGGCGGGCCTGCTCACCGGCCTCTCCTCCTGGCAGCACCAACTCCTCGCTCCCGGAATGCGCGAGCTGCCGGCGGGCGTGCTGACGCTCGCCGAGGCGCTTCACGGTGCGGGATACCGAACCTACGGCTTCGGCTCGGCTCGAGAGGTCAAGCTCGGCCTCGCTCGAGGTTTCGAAGAGTTCGGTGACTTCGGCAAGGGGCACGCGGCGATGGACCGGCTGTCGCGCCTGTCCGGCGGCCGCGAGCTGGTCTGGATCCATCTCGCCGAGCCGCGCCCGCCGTTCGTGCGGCGCGACTGGCTGCTCGCCCGGCTCCGCGACGTGCCGCCGCACCTGCCGCGGCGGTTGACCGGCGCGCAGGTCGAGCAGCTTCTCGATCGCGAGGCCGCCGACCCGGAGGTGCAGCGGAAGCTCGGCGCCATGTACCGCTCGAACGTCGCGTGGGCCGACGAACGGCTCGGCCGGCTGCTCGACGCGCTCGAAGCGAGCGGCAAGCGCGACCGGACGCTGGTCGTCGTCGCGTCGATCCAAGGCGAGGACTTCGGTCCCGGACGCCTCGGCGGCCGAGACGGGGGCCTCGGCCGACAGATCCTCGAGGTGCCGCTCGCCGTGGCGCTCCCGGCCGGCGCGGCGCGCCCGATCGCGGTGCCCGCCAAACGCCCCGTGGCACTGGCCCGGCTCTGGGCGACGATCGCCGAGACGGCCGGGCTCGCGCTCCCTCCGGCGACGGCGCCGAGCCTCTTCCGCCCCGCGCCGGCCGCGATCCTCTCGGATCTCTATTGCGCCCCCGACGGCGCGAATCACTTCTCGCTCCTGCTCGGCGCGGACCAGCTGCTCTGGCGAACCCGCTTCGCCGCGCCCAACGAAACCGACGGCGCCCGCGCCGCGGCTTTCGCGGCGGCCCTGCCGCTCCACGGCCCGAACGGACCGCCGCTCCTCGACCTCCTCCGCTGGGGACCCGGAGGGAGCCGCCCGTTGCCCGACGCGGTAAAACGGCAGGCTCTCGCCGCCGAGCTCGAGCGGGCGTGGAGGCGCTTCGTACCGGAGGAGCGGTCGCCCGCCGACGAGGCGAGGGAGCGCCGAATCGCGGAGCCGCTCTAGCGGACGAGCGGCGATCGGGACCCGGTGCTATACTCGCCCTCTGCCCCGCCGGGGTCTCCCGGGTCCATAGCTCAGCGGTGAGAGCAACCGGCTCATAACCGGCAGGTCCCTGGTTCAAATCCAGGTGGACCCACATCGCGAGCCGCGGGGCCCAATTGGAGCAGGATTAGGAGAGAGCGACACCCGCCCCCCATGACGCCCCAACTGACGACCATCGTCGAGCTCCAGCGCGCCCTGGATCAGCTTCAGGACGCCGAACGTAGAATCAACGAAGTCCCCGAATGGATGCGCGAGCTGCACGAGCAGCATGGCGTGCGCTCCGCCGAAATTCTCGCCTCCGAAACCGCCGCCGAAGAAGCCGGCCGAGAGCGAACGGCAGCCGAAGAGGCCCTCAAGGAAGCGCAAGAGAAGCTCAAGCGCTACCAGCAGCAGATCAACCGGGTCACCAACCAACGCGAATACGGCGCGCTCCTCCAGGAGATCGACACCGTCAAGCGCGAGATCACCGGTCTGGAAGAGCAAAGCCTCGCCGCGATCGAGAAGATCGAGACGACGGGCAAGACGCTCGCCGAGCTGCGCGAGAGCTTCCAAGACATCGACCAGCAGTACGCCGCCGAGGCCGCCAAGTGGGAAGGCGAAAAGCCCGGAGTCGCTCGCGAGGCGGGCGAGATCCGCAAGCGCATCGACGAGCTGCGCGGCCAGCTGCCCAAGGGCGTTCTCGCGCTCTTCGAGCGCATCCGGGAGCGCTACGCCGGCTCCGGCATCACCGAGGTGCTGAAGTTCGAGCGGATCGGCAGCAGCCAGTTCGAATGGCACTGCAGCGCCTGTAACTTCAGGGTCCGGCCGCAGGTGGTGGTGGAGATCCGCACGCAGGGCACGCTCGTCCAATGCGACGCCTGCAAGCGGATCCTGATCGTGCCGGAACCCGCGGCTTAGGCGCTTAGATGGGCGGCCCCGCCGAAGCCTCGGGGCTCCGCGAGGCGATCGCCGCGGTCGAGGAGCGGATCGTTGCGGCCTGTAAGCGTTCCGGCCGGACACGCGATTCCGTCACCCTGATCGCGGTGACCAAGACCCACCCGCCGGAGACGCTCCAGGCGGCGTGGGAGCTCGGGCTCCGTCGCTTCGGCGAGAACCGCGTTCAGGAGGCGGCCGGGAAGATCCCCGTCCTGCCCTCCGACATCGAGTGGCATCTGATCGGACCGCTCCAATCGAACAAGGTGCGTCCGGCGCTCGACCTCTTCCGCATCATCCACTCGATCGACCGGGAAAAGATCGCGCTCGCGCTCGACGCCGAGGCGGAACGACGGGGAGTCGTCGTCGACGCCTTCCTCGAGGTGAACTCGGGCAACGAGGTCACGAAGCACGGATTCCCGCCCGAAACTTTTCTCGACGTGGCCCCCCGGTTTCTTCGGCTCAAGAACCTCCGCGTCCGCGGCCTGATGGCGATCCCCCCCTTCGGCCGCGCCGCCGAGGCCTCCCGCCCCCACTTCCAGCGTCTCCGCGCGCTCCGCGACCAGCTCACCACCCACCCCGACGCCACCGATTTTTCCGGATGGCTCTCGATGGGCATGAGCGACGACTTCGAAGTGGCGATCGAAGAAGGGGCGACCCACGTCCGGGTCGGTACGGCGATCTTCGGACAGCGGTAGGGGCGGCCTGTTCACAAGGCCACCCGGGGACTGACCCCGAAGAGCCGTTCCGCAGAAAACTCAATCCCCATGCTAAGATGCGCCGCCTTTACAGGTTCCTGGCGCAGGCCCCAGGGAGGACGTCATGGCCATCTCCCCCCTCACCCCGCTGGACGTGCAGCGGATGAAATTCGCAAACAAGATGCGCGGCTACGACCCTCGCGAGGTCGAGGATTTCCTCGTGCTGGTGGCCGAGGAGCTGGCGCAGCGGATCGGCCAGGTCGAGAAGCTCGAACGCGAAACGCGCTACTACCGGCAGCGGTTGGAAGAGGCCGAGGAGCGGGAGCACCAGCTGCAGCAGACGCTGGTCCGGGCGCAGAAGGTGGCGGACGAGATCACCGCGAACGCTCGGCGCGAGGCGGAGTTGGTGGTGCGGGAGGCGGAAGGCGTGGCCGATCGCGTGGTCCATCAGGCGGTCGAGCAGACGACGCGGATCGAGGCGCGGATCCAGGAGCTGCGCACGATGCGCAAGGAACTGCAGCTCAAGTTCAAGAACACGATCGATCTCTTCCAGCGCATCCTCGAAGCCGAGATGGAAGAGGAGCGCGGCCCCGGCGGCACGGTCGTCCAACTGCCGCGCAAGAAGCGCGAGGCGTAGCGCTCCGCCATGCCCGAGCCGTCCTCGGCTCCCGCTCGGACCGAGATCCCCGCGGCGCTCGCCGGACGGCTCTTCCCCGAGGTCTCCCACGAGGATCTGAACCTCGCATCCTCCCGCTCTCTCGTGCTCGCCCGGCTGCTCGAGGACGGCGACCGCGACGACCTCGCCTGGCTATTCGCCGTGCTGCCGGAGCCGGAGATCGCCGCCTGGGTCGCCACGTTCGGAGGTCGAAGCCTGTCGCGCCGAAGTGCCGCCTATTGGCAGACCGTCCTCGGAACGCCGCCCGGACCGGTCGCCGCGGCGCGCGCGGATCTCTGGCCGCTGTGACGGCGGGTACATGAGGTCCGATTCCGAAATCCAGTTGTGAAATCCTTCCCCTCGAAATGACCCCAGAAGCGATCTCCACGGCGACGACCCCGGAACGGGTCCGGATCGGCCTCGACTTTCCTCAAGCGCTCTCCCCCGCGACGGCGGCGCTCGTCGCCCGCTTCGGCGCGGCCCCCTGGGGAGAGGACTTCTACCTCGCCGGCTCGGCCGCGCTCGCGCTCTATCTCGGCCACCGGCCGGTGCGCGACCTCGACCTGATGAGCAACGCCAACCGCCTCGTCCCGGCCGACCGCCGCGACCTGCTCGGCGCCCTGCTCGAGATCGAGCCCCGGACCGAGGTGGAAACCGCGCGCGACGGCTATCTTTACGTTCGAATGCCGGGAGAGACAGGACCGGGCGTTCGTTTTTTCTACTATCCCTATCCGCTCGCCGACGCGTTCGAAGAGATCGACGGCCTGATGGTCGCCTCGGCCGTCGACCTGGGGCTCATGAAGCTCGGCGCGATCATCAGCCGCGGGACGCGGCGCGATTTCGTCGACCTCTATCTGCTCAGCCAGCGGCTCCCGCTCGAGGTCCTCCTCGCGCGAGCCGAAGACAAGTTCGGCCACGTGCGCGACTTTCCGCTCCAGGCGCTCAAAGGGCTCGCCGATTTCTCCGCCGCCGAGGACGAGCCGATGCCGAAGCTCGCCGAGACGCTCGAATGGAGCGAGGTCGCCGGGTGGTTCGCCTCGCGGGTCCGAGAGCTCGGGCGCGAGCACGCGGGGCTCGGAGAGACGAAATGAACGCGACTCGGACCGGCATGGCCGGCGACCTGCTGATCGAGAACCTGGCAGAGGTGGCGACCGCCGAGGGCAGCACCCCGCGGCGCGGCGCGGACCAGGGCCGCGTCCGTCGCTTGCGCCACGGGGAAGGCGTGGAGGTGCTCTGCCGCGCGGGGCGGATCGCGTTCGTCGGCTCCTCGGCCGAGCGCCGCGCGCAGTTCGGTGATCTCTCCGATACCCCGCGCCTCGACGGCAAGCGCGGCACGTTGATCCCCGGCTTCGTCGATCCGCACACCCACATCCCCTGGGCCGGCACGCGGGAGACGGAGCTGTTCGAGCGTCTCGCCGGGACGACCTATCAAGAGATCGCCGCACGCGGCGGCGGCATCCTGTCGACCGTGGCCGCGACGCGGCAGGCCTCGGAAGACGAGATCGCGGGCAACGTCCTGCGCCATCTCGACTGGATGCTCGCCGGGGGAACGACGACGGTCGAGGCGAAGAGCGGCTACGGGCTGAACCTCGCCGACGAGACGAAGCAGCTCGTGGCGCTCCAGCGCGCGGCGGCCGAGCATCCCGTCCGCATCCTCCCCACCCTTCTCGCCGCCCATGAGATCCCGGCCGAGCACCGCGGCGACGAGAAGCTCCGCGCGCGCTACGTCGACCTGGTCTGCGACGAGATCGTGCCGGCGGTCGCCGGGCGCGGCCTCGCGAAGTTCTGCGACGTCTTCTGCGAGAAGGGGGTCTTCTCGGCCCAAGAGTCGCGCCGGGTGCTCGAAGCGGGAATCCGCCACGGGCTCTTGCCGCGGCTACATGCCGACGAGTTCGCCGATTCCGGCGGCGCGGAGCTCGCGGCCGAGCTGGGCGCCTATTCAGCCGATCACCTGATGGCGGTCTCCGACCACGGGATCGAGGCCCTCGCGAAAAGCGGCGTGACCGCGGTCCTCCTGCCGGGCACCAGCTTCTTCCTCAAAAAGGAGCGCTACGCCCCGGCCCGGCGGATGATCGAGTCGGGCATTCCCGTCGCGCTCGCGACCGATTGCAACCCGGGCTCCTCCTACACCGAATCGATGCCGATGATCGTCACGCTGGCCGTGTTCGCGCTCGGCCTGTCGGTCGAAGAGAGCCTCACCGCCGCGACGCTCAACGCCGCCTGCTCGCTCGGGCTCGGCGAAGAGGTGGGGACGATCGAGGTCGGCAAGCGCGCCGATCTGTCGCTGCTCGACGCGCCGAACCTGCTCCATCTCGCCTACCACTACGGCGTGAACCCGATCGCGGCCGTCGTGCGCGAAGGGCGCCTCGTCTACCGGGCCGGCGGGCGAATCTTCTGAGCACCGCCCCCACGGACCGCACCCACGCAACCGCTTGCTAGGATGCCTCGGCCATGGTCGCGACGCCGTTCGATTCCCGCTCGCTCTATCTCGGCCTGATCGCGCTGGTCGCGGTGCAACGCTTGGCGGAGCTTGCGCTTTCGAAGCGAAATCTGGCGCGGGCCCTCGCCGCGGGAGGGCGCGAGGTGGGCTCCGGGCACTACCCGACGATGGTCGTCCTCCACACCGCGTTCCTGATCGCCTGCCCGCTCGAGGTCTACGCGCTCGACCGGCCGTTCGTGTCGGCACTCGCGATCGTTTCCGGAGCGGTACTGCTCTTGGCGACCGCCCTCCGCTACTGGGCGATCGGCACCTTGGGCGAACGCTGGAACACGCGGATCGTCGTCCTGCCCGGCGCGCCGGCGGTGGTCGGCGGGCCCTTCCGTTTCGTGCGTCACCCCAACTACCTTGCGGTAGTCCTGGAGATCGCGTTCCTGCCGCTCGTCCACACCGCCTGGCTGACCGCCGCGGTCTTCTCGGCCGCGAACGCCGCGCTGTTGCGCGTGCGGATCGCCGCGGAGGAGCGGGCGCTCGACGAAGCGTCCGGCTACGAGCGGGCGTTTTCCGGGCGGCCCCGGTTCATCCCCTCCGGCCCCGAGGCGCCGTCGCAATGAGCACCCGGACGAGCGAAGAGATCCTCTCCGGAGTCGCCGAGATCGCCCGCAAGCATTTGGGTTGGGACGGCCCGCTCGCGCCCGAGATGCGTCTGGTCGAGGATCTCTCGCTCGATTCGGTCCGGCTGCTCACGCTCGCCGCCGAGGTCGAGAACCGTTTCCGCGTCCTGCTCGACGAACGGGAGGAGGCTTCCCTCGAAACGGTCGGCGATCTGGTCGAGATCGTGCATCGGAAGCTCGCGTGACGACTCGCGCGGACGACAGGACGGCGGCCGTGACCACGGCGCGCGAAACGGACGAGGCGGCGACGCTGCTCGACCTGCTCGCCCGCGTCCCCGAGGAGTGCGAAGGGGGTCTCCGCTTCGTCGCCCGCGACGAGAGCGCCACGGAGCACTCCTGGAGCGACGTGAGGCGCCGGGCCCGCGAGGTCGCCGGGCGGCTCGTCGCCGCGGGCGTGGAGCCGGGCGACCGGGTGGCGCTCATCTTTCCGACCGGAATCGACTTTTTTGCCGCCTTCTTCGGCGCGCTGCTCGCCCGCGCGGTGCCGGTGCCGCTCTATCCGCCGGTGCGCCTCGGCCGGCTCGACGAGTACTTCCGCCGCACAGCCCGGATGCTGGAGCTCAGCCGTGCCCGGCTCGTGCTCGCCGATCCGAGAGTCCAACGGATCCTCGGCGAGGCGATCGCCCTCGCCCAGCCACCGCTCGGTTGCAAAGCGCTCGATCAGCTGTCGAAAGGTGCCGGCCAGGTTGGCGACCGGGATGACCTGACCGTCGATCCGAACGCGCTGGCGCTCGTCCAGTACTCCTCGGGCACGACGGTCGATCCGAAGCCGGTCGCCCTCTCGCACCGCGCGATCGTCGCCCAGGTGGATGCGCTCAACCGCTTCTGGAGCGACACGCCGGAGCACAAGCACAGCTGCGTCTCCTGGCTGCCGCTCTACCACGACATGGGGCTGATCGGCTGCGTCTTTCCGGCGCTCTCGCGCGACGCTTGGCTGACCCTGATCGGGCCGGAGCTGTTCATCGCGCGCCCCGCTCTCTGGCTGCGGGCGCTCTCGAAATACCGCGGCACGATTTCGCCCGCCCCAAACTTCGGTTACGCGCTCTGCCTCTCGCGCGTCTCGGACGAGGAGATCGCCGGGCTCGACCTCTCCGCCTGGGAAGCGGCGTTGAACGGCGCCGAAGCCGCGGTGCCCGCGACCATGCGGGCCTTCACCGAGCGATTCGCGCCGTACGGCTTCAGCGCGCGGGCGTTCACTCCCGTCTACGGCCTTTCGGAGGCGGCGCTCGCCGTGACGTTCTCCGATCTCGCGGCGCCGTTCCTCGCCGAGCGGTTCGATCGCGAGGCGCTCGGCCGCGAGGGGGTGGCGCGCGTCGATCCGGAGGGGCGGGAGATCGCCTCGGTCGGCCGCCCGCTGCCGGGCTACGCCGTGCGCGTGGCGGACGCGAACGGCTTGCCGGTGCCCGACGGGACGATCGGCACGGTCTGGGCTTCCGGGCCGTCGCTGATGACCGGCTACCTCGGCCAGGACCAGGCGACCGGCCGCGCGCTACGCGACGGTTGGCTCGACACGGGCGACCTCGGCTTCCTCCATCGCGGCGATCTCTACCTCACCGGACGCGCGAAGGACGTGGTGATCCTCCGGGGCCGCAACTACGCGCCCGAGGAGATCGAGCGCGCGGTGGATCCGGTCCCCGGCGTGCGCACCGGCTGCGCGGTCGCCGCGAGCTACCTGCCCGAAGGCGCGGACGGCGAGACGCTCGTCCTGCTGGTCGAGACCGCGCGCGGGATCACGCCGGAGACTCGGGCCGCCCTGCCGCAGGCGCTGCGTGAAGCGGTGCTCGGGAGCGCCGGAGTCCCCGTGGGAGAGATCGTCCTGCTCGCCCCCGGGACGCTCCCCCGCACCTCGTCGGGCAAGCTGCGCCGCGGCGAAAGCCTGCGGCTGCACCTCGCGGGCGAGCTGTCACCGCCCGAGAAGGTCACCCCGCTCCGCCTCGCCGGGACGCTCGCCCGCTCCGGTCTCGCCTACGCGCGGCTCCGGCTCCGGAAGAAGGCGAGGGCTCGTGGCTGAGATCGTTCGAGCCTCGCGCGAAGCCATGGACGTTGAACGCGTCAGCCGGGGAGCGACTGACGTTGCAATCATCGGCGGCGGGCCGATCGGTCTGGCGACGGCGATCGCCGCCCGTCGAGCGGGGCTCTCCGTGGCGGTGCTCGACCGAAGCCGGCCGCCGATCGTCGGCGCCTGCGGCGAGGGTCTGATGCCCGACGCGGTCGACCTGCTCGCCGGGCTCAGCGTGGACGTCGCCCGGATGGGCGGCTTCCGCTTCCGCGGCATCCGCTATCTGGACGGCGACCTCTCGGTCGAGGGGACCTTCCCCGATCGGCCGGGGCTCGCGGTCCACCGCGCCGATTTCCACTCGGCGCTCGCCGCCCGCGCCGAGGAGGTCGGGGTCGAGCTGCTCTGGAACACGCCGGCGCGCGGGCTGGCGTTCGACGATGCCGCGGAGAAAGAAACCGTGCGAGGTGTGGAGACCGATTCCGGCCTGGTCCCCGCCCGTTTCGTGGTCGGAGCCGACGGCCTCCGCTCCAAGGTACGCACCTGGGCGGGGCTCGAGGAGGAGTCGTCGGCCCCGGTGCGATTCGGCATGCGCCGCCACCTCGAGGCCGAGCCCTGGTGCGATTTCGTCGAGGTCTACTGGGGTCCCGGCTGCGAGGCCTACGTCTACGGTCTCGGCCCGCGCGAGATGGGCGTCGCCCTCCTCTGGTCGGGCGAAAAGGCGACCTTCGAGCAGCTGCTCGAGCGGTTCCCACCAGTCGCCGAGCGCCTGCGCCACGCGCCGCCCACCTCGCGCGACCTCGGCGCCGGTCCGCTCGACCGGCGGGTCACCGCCGTCTGCCGCGGAAACCTCGCGCTGGTCGGCGACGCCTCGGGCTATCGCGACGCGATCACCGGCGAGGGCATCGCGAAAGGGCTCCATCAGGCGCTCGCGCTCGCCGACTGCCTCGCGCAAGGGGACCTCTCGCGCTATCCCGCCGCCCATCGCCGCGCGAGCCGCCTGCCGGACGCGATGACCGCCGTCACAATGGCCTTCGAGCGCCGACCGCGCCTGCGCCGCCGCGCCCTGCGCGCCCTGGCGAAAGATCCCACCCTCTTTTCCCGCCTGCTCGGCATCCACGCCCGAGCGCTACCCGTGGCGAGCCTGGGCCTCGACGGCGCCGCGCGCCTCGCCTGGCGTTTCGTGACGGCGTGAAGGCCGCAAGAGGAAACGAGCCTCGCTCTAGCGGCCTTTCAGGCCGCAGGATTCCGGCGCTCTTGTACCTAGGGCATCGGCCTTCGGCCTCAGCCCTAGGCTGAGTTCTAGCGGCCCGTTGGGCCGCACCCTGGGCCCGACGATCGTCGACTTCCGAAGCGGAAAACCCATGAAGCGCTCGAGGGCCGAGAGAATCCAGCCCAGGGCCGATGCACAAGACCCACGGAATCAAAAAGCGCCGGAGGGTCGTCGGCAAAATGGTCCGGAAGTTTCCAGCCAGAGCCGAGGCGCAAGACCGACGCAATCGGAACGCGCCAGCGGTTTACCGGCCCAACGGGCCGGAAGAGTCCAGCCCAGGGCCGAGGCCGAAGGCCGACGCCCTGGGTCAGGTTGTCGTCAGGGTACCGCGGCCTGAAAGGCCGCTAGAGGAGACGAGCCCTCGCTCTAGCGGCCTTTCAGGCCGCAGGTTTCCGGCGCTCTT